>JBCCJU010000168.1:0-12251 GCA_039027715.1 Cyanobacteria bacterium P01_C01_bin.120 | reverse complement strand
GCGAGCAACCGGCAGTTCGTTATAGATGTCTGCCAGGGGGGGCTCCTCAAAGTCGATTTTGCCTCGTCGTCGGAAGTAGTCGCGCATCAGCTGCTGTTTGGCCTGGCGATGGTCTGCTGGGGCGCGGCGCGATCGCTGATAAAGTTCGCTGGCGTAGGCGCTGAGGGCTTCGCGGATGGCCATGCCCCCAGACACGTCGGCGGCAATCAGCTGATCTTCCCACCAGGCGTGGGCCAGCAGGTAGCTCACCCAGTCCACTAAAGACTCACGACCGGCACCCGTGGCCTCGCTTTTCCACGCCAGCACCTCGGGGATGCCCAGGGTGCCGCTTTCAGAAAATGCCATACCGTCGTAATAGACGAATTCTGCCACCCGCACTTGCTCAAAGGGATAGGGGCCAAAGGTATCTTCATAGAAAGTGAGGGCTGCGCCCACCTGTTCGGCAATCAGCGCCACATTTTTGGCGTGCTGGGGATGATGGTAAATCTCAATGGGGACGCGATAGTCCTCAGTGCGATAGATGTCGTAGCGGGCGGAGAAAATAGTGAACTTACCCCGGGTCGGCTCAGTGGACTGGTAGCGGAAGTAAGCGCGATCGCCTTCTTGCCAGTCCTCCACCAACTGCCCGGCCGTGACGGCGGTTTGGTTAGCGGTAGTGCCAATGGTGATATCAGTGCTGCCCCAACCCAGATGGCTAACCATTAACGCTTGGGTCAGGCCGGTGGGGTCGTCATGGGGCCGCATGCGATCGTCCAGCGGCGGCAGTCCCAGATTTTCCCGCAGCCAAGCTTCCTTCTGCTCCACCATTTTGGTGTAGCCCACGAACGGCAGAATAAAAGGACTGTAGAGGTTCGTGCCGTTGTGCACGACATCGTTGGGATAGATCATATAAACGTCGTCACTATCCACCTGATTGCGAAAGCCGCGGGCCGGTTCGGTAGCGGTTTGGAACTCCATCATCTGCTGTTCTCCCGGCAGCAGCGGCGTTTCCAAGTCGTAAATGTAGTAGCCCCATTCCGGATGAGCTTCTCGCAGCGTCGCCCCCGGATAGGACACATTTCGCAGCTTCAAATTTATAAAAGTCAGCAGATGAATCTCGGAAATAGGCTGCTCAGTGCGATTTTCCAGCGTGTATTGACCGCTAGCCTGAAAGTAGCGCCGGTCCGGATAGAGATCAATAGTGAGCTGTGTATCAGTGACGACAGGCATTGGCAGGTTTTCATACTGCTTAAAGCGAGTCTCAATCGTCGCCGCGGTTTCTTCTTTGCCCGGTGGCTGATAAGCGTTAACAAACATCGTGTTGTAGCCAATCCAGGTGCCGACGCTGGCAAATAGTAAAATCAAACCCGCTAGCGATCGCTTCACGGTGCGATGGGTCTGTCGCCAGCCCCGTCGCCAAGGGTGCCAGAAGCGACCCTGATCCACCCCGCGGGGCCAGGCAAAATAGGCCACCAGCAATAGCACCGCCGCGAACAAACTCCAATAGAGCATGTACCAAAGATGACCAGTGAATAGTCCCCCGTAGCCATTCATTGGGGAATATTCGATATCGTTAGTCGCTGCAAAGCGATAAAGATTGTGATACCAGCCCAAAGCATCTAGCGGAATGTGGGAGAGGGAAATCATCACCACAAGGGCCATCGCTAAATATTTGCGGCGCGTCACCACTTGGGTGAATAGCGCCAGCGCTGCCGTGATGTAAAAGTAGGGGCCATGCTCCAAAAACAGCATTTGTACATACAGCGGCAGCTGCAAATTGGTATAACCGTTGAGCAACTGATAGCCGATGAGCACCACCATTGCCAGCAGCAGATTCAGCGTAATAATGACAAATAAAGCCGTCAGTTTTGACAGCAGCAACACGCCATTAGAAACGGGCGTGGCATCGATTACAGACTGCAGCCGCAGCGTGCGATCGCGCCACATGACTTCAGCGGCATAGACCACAATAATGGCCAACAAAATGTACTCAAAATACAGGTTGGCAGCGTGAATCAGAATGTCGGTGCTGGGGTTGGAATAATTAAACGAGCGACTGCCCAGCGCTGCCATCACCAGGCTCACCAAGCCGCCAACAGTCAGCAGTAAAAATGCTCGCCCCTGCAAGATTAGGCTCGTTTCAAACCGACTACGATAGAGCCACTGACGAACGTAATCGCGGCTGCTGAGCGCCGGTCTTTTCCAGCGCACATAGAGTATTTCATCATCTTGTCCCCGGCTGGCATAGCCCCAATAGCCTCGGGCCGTGCGGCCTTGTTGAGGGGTGCTGCCGGCTTCCCCCGGCAGCGGTTGAGTAATCGCCGCCGTTGAGCGCTGTGGCCTTGGCGATTTATCAACTTTGCGAATGGGCAATTGGAGAGAGTAGCTAAGGTAGCTGCTCAGCCAGATGCCGATCGCAATTGTCAACCACAGGAGTCGGTTCCAGATCAGCGTGCCCGTAATCGGCGGCATCAGCGTATTGTACTGATACACCGTCCACGCCAGCGCCTGCTCCTCCAGGGCGTAAAAGCCAAAGGGATCGGCCAGCGCCCACAGCCGATACTGCTCGAAATTAATCACATCCACGCCCACCATTAGCAGCGAGGCCAGATAAAACATCACCAGCACAATGGCGCCGGCGTAGGTGATGACCAAACTACGAGTGCGGGCAGCGAGACCAAAGGCGATCGCTGATACCAAAAACAAATTCGGCACCGTCATCAATAGGTAGCTGAGGACATAGGCTTCTGGCCGCAGCGGCCCAATGGCGTAAGGATTCAGCCCCGGAATCAAACTGCCAATTACCATTCCCGGCAGATAGGCCGAAAAGGCCAACAGCGACATGCCGAACGCCGCCCCAAATCGCGTCCCTAGATAGCGACTTTTGCGGATAGGCGTCGCTAATACCAACTCTTCCGTGCGGTGGTGGGTATCGCGCACAAAAGTTTCCGCCACGAATGCCGCCGCTGCCAAAATGCCGAAGATAGTATACCAAATGGTGGTCTGAAAAATCTGCAGGGGGCTGTTGATGAAGAAAAAGGCGTTGCCTTGACTGCCGTTAGCCACCATGTCGGTGAAGGCGATCGCAAAAAACACCACGGCCACAATCCAAAAAGTCGGACGGCGCAGATGGTAGCGGCTCTCGAAGGTAAAGACGGGGGCAGAGAACATGGGGAGGGAGGAGTTGGGGGTGTGAGGGTGGCAGGGTGGCAGGGTGTGTAAGCCTGACGACATTTAAGAAAAGTGAAGCCTGCCAAAGAGCTTGGGTAGCGGGGTGGCTAGATCGGCGATGAAGTGGAGGCGGGCGGGTCGGTATTCTGCTTGCAAACTCAATTTAGGATCCAAAACTAAAAGCAAGATACCAAGAATCAGCGCGTCTCTTACCCGGCTACTCTGCCTTCGGGGATCTTCGAGAAAGAATTTACCGCTAGTAGGGTGCTATCAAGTCCTGTGGGCATGAATACGCTGAAGCGCAGCGCAATGCATCATAGACGAGTATCTCCATTTTCAGAAATCTCGTTAAACAGGAATCGCCACTGGCTGCTCCATCAGTGCGGTGAAGTAGACATCGTTGAGGTCGGGGGCAACGACTTGAAAATCTGGCCCCGGCGGCGTATCGCTGAGAACGCGCAGGCAGCGGACGCCCCGTTCCATACGAGTGGTAATAATCGTCCAGCGCGGATCAATCGCCGTAGTGGGATTGGTGGGACATATCCAAACGCGGCCCTGTAGGTGCGCCATCAGGGTTTGGGGACTGCCGTGTTGCACAATCTTGCCCTGATTCAGAATCGCCATTTTGGGACACAGTTCGGCCACGTCTTCAACGATGTGGGTGGAAAGCAGCAAAACGCGATCGCGGCCAATGGTCGCCAACAAATTTTGAAAGCGGATGCGCTCTGCTGGATCAAGTCCCGCGGTGGGCTCATCGACAATTACTAAACGGGGAGAGCCCAGTAGCGCTTGGGCAATGCCAAATCGCTGCCGCATGCCACCCGAAAAAGTCCCTAGCTTCTGGTCACGCTGTTCATAAAGATTCACTAGCTGTAGCTGCTCGGCGACGATGGCGCGCCGTTCTTTAGCATCCACAAACCCCTTGAAGACGGCAAGCTGATCCAATAGCTCGGCGGCAGAGACCTGGGGATAGACGCCAAAATCTTGCGGCAAATAGCCTAGATAGCGCCGCGCCTGCTGCACATTTTCGAGTAAATTTATGCCGCCCAGCGTAACGCTGCCCTTGTCTGGCGTCTGCAAAGTCGCAAGCGTCCGCATCAAAGAGGATTTGCCTGCGCCATTTGGCCCTAATAGGCCAAAAATTCCGTGGGGAATTTGTAGACAAATATTTCTCAATGCTTGGATGCCGTTGTCGTAGGTCTTGCTGAGTCCTTGAATCACCAGCATAAGACGTCCCTAATGAGAAGTATTCTTGATAGCACTATAATGCAGGCTTTTGGCCCTCAAATCCCGATAGTTATAAATAAAGTTCACGGGACACAGAGTGCCCAAAGATAAGCGATGCCGGTTCCGAAAACCGACCTGACAACCTGTAGATTCTCTACAAATTGTAGATGATACACGTTGGCACAGTCTGTCCGAAGAACATCAACAAAGGGCGATCGCCCTTTATTAAAATACTGCGCTTTTTCCGGTTATCCGAGCATCGGTAAATAGTTGACCGGCTTTTTGTCCTTCACGTTCGGTACGTAAAATCCCGCAGGATTTGCTCTTGCTGAATCCGAATCGTGGTCCCTTCGCTCTCCAAAGGCAAGAAAATCAGCTGCAACATTCCCGATTTTTTTTGGGATACAGGCGTTCGCGTGAGTCCTACCAACTAAATGGACTTTAACGCCGCCATCACCGCATCATGAATCGTGCCGTTGCTCACCACCACCCCACGGTTATCATTCATTTTGGCAGCCGTGTAAAAATCCAAGGGCTTACCGTACATATCGGTGACCTGGCCACCCGCCTCTTCCACCACAATTGCTCCGGCGGCATGGTCCCAAATTTTTTCGCGATAGTCCGGATATTTAGGCGACGGCAGACGGAGATATAAGGCGGCATTGCCCGCCGCAACGGCACCGTATTTTGCTTGGCTGTCCATGCGCACCGACGCTTGAGTAATGCCGACGGCTTTGGCCACCGCATCTTGCTGCTCCCGATTACCGTGGCTAGCTTCCATGCTTTCCACAAACCTTAGTCGAGCTGCGTCTCCCGCCTGCACCACCTGGATGCGGGTAGCTTCTCCGCTGCCGTCGATGGGCTGCATATAAGCGCCGGCGCCTCGCACTGCGGTAAATAAAAGACCGGTTGAGCCGTAGCCCAGATCCAGAGCCGGGCAGCCAAGCAGGCCCACTTTCAAATCGCCATTTTCGATTAGGGCCAGGGCGATCGCATACTGATCGCCGCGCAAAAAACCTTTAGTACCGTCGATGGGGTCTAACGTCCAAAAGCGATTGGCTGGGGCGCCGTTGCCGTGGTCAATCCACTGAGTAACTTGATCCGGCGTCACTTGACCAATGACCCCAGCCACAAATTGAGTAACTTGCGCCAAGCGATCGCTCATCTCCGGCGATCTCAGCTCCGCTGCATCTTCCTCTCCCACCACCGGATCGTTCGGAAAAGATTCGCTCAGCGCCTTACAGATAATTGCTTGGGAACCATAATCAGCGACCGTAACCGGACTCTTATCCGACTTTTCCATTGCCTCCATCACCATGCTCTGGCGCACGGTTTGGCAGAGCTTAGCTGCCGCTATGACTGCCTTTTGAGCGATCGCTAACTCATTTTCGTACGCCATGCCAAAGTCCTCTATCCAGCCTAAAAATTCAGCCCTAGTCTACCCACGTCCCTACCCCAGCGATCGCCGCATCCCGTATTTTTACCGAATCCACGAGCAGCCTTTGCTAAAGAATTCAGCGCTGCATCATCCATTCTGCGGCTCTTCCAATGGTGCGTCGCTGCGCTGACGGCACCCTACTGGCATACCCAACAACCCAACCACCCTGCTACTGATCAGATACTTTATCTACCCGCAAAGCCCTTAACAGCGCCGCTGATGTCGCTAATCGCTCAGCAGCGGATCGGGGGTGGAATGATCTTTGGCAGAGTCAATTTTGTTGGTAAGCCAGAGCGACTGATAGGGCTGCATGGTATAAACCTCATCGAGATTGATAAAGCGATCGCCACTAATCAAATCGGTCCAGTCGTCAATGTCCATTAGATTGAGGTCTGACAACCGCAGTTCCTGGGTCGATTTGCTCAGGTTATGGAGACAAAAAATGCTTTGATCGCGCGCCATGCTCTGTCGCCAAAAGGCAAAAATGGCGGCGTTAAACAAATGCAGAGTGTACTGCGTTGCGTTGGGATGAAACGCTCGCTGGCGACGCCGAATTTTGATCAGGCGCGAGAGCTCGGTTAAGACTTTGGCATGGGGCGTTTCGGGGTCACTAAGGGCCGCTTCCAACGCGGCAATATCCCACTTATAGCGGTTGATGGTGCGGTTCTGACCAGTTTCCTCAACCCCCGCCTGGTAATTACGGGTGGCCAGCAGGCTATGAATGTAAAAAGCTGGGATCCCTTCCAGAGACATCATGATGGTTTGAGAGCAGATAAAGCGCTCAATTTGCCATTCGTCTTCCCCGGCGATCGTGCCCTTCATCGCATCGAACAGAGAAATGTTGATCTCGTAGGGCGACTCCGAGCCGTCTGGGCGGCTCCGCATGCTGATTTTGCCCCCAAACTTTTTCATGGTGGTGATCAGAGCATCGTATTCATCGGCCGTCAGCAAGCCCTCAGTGGGTCGCATGCCAATGCCATCATGGGAAGCAGTGAAATTAAAATAGGCGCAGCCAATAGGGGCCGGGGGCATACTCATCATCCACTGCTTCAGATAGTCCGATCGCCCCTGCATCAGCGCATTCAACACCAGCGGCGGTAAGCTGAAGTTGTAGATCATATGGGCTTCATTACGGTTGCCGAAATAACTCAGATTTTCCCGATTGGGTACGTTGGTTTCCGTAATGATGGCGATTTGCGGATCGATCATCTGCAATAGCTCTCGCAGCAGCCGCACGACTGTATGGGTTTGCGGTAGATGAATGCAGCAGGTCCCCTTCTCTTTCCACAAATATCCCACCGCATCGAGGCGAATGTATCGAGCCCCCGCCTGCACGTAGAACAGGATGATTTTGACGTATTCCAGCAGCACGTCTGGATTGGCGAAATTGACATCTAGCTGGTCGCTGCTGAAGGTGCTCCAAACATGTTTGGGACCATCGACAGTTTCGAGCTGGGTCAGCAGCGCTGAACTGCGAGGCCGGACGACACCAGAGAGATCGTCGACCTCGGGTTCAGCCTGAATGAAATAGTCGCAGCCTGGTTTTTTCCCGGCTTGAAACTGCTTGACCCAAGGATGGTCGCCAGATACATGATTGATGACTAAATCCACCATGAGGTTAAACGATTGGCTGATACGCTCAATGTCTTTCCAGTGGCCAAGCTCTTCGCTAACGGTCATGTAGTCTTTAATCGCAAAGCCGTCATCTGACGTGTAGGGAAAAAACGGCAAAATGTGGACACCGGTAATAATGTCTTTGAGGTGAGTTTCGAAAAAGTCGGCCAGCACCGTTAGGGGCGATCGCTCATCGTCGCTGATCAAACTGTCCCCGTAGGTAATCAGCAGCACGTTGTCATGGCTCCACTTGCGCCAGTTTTCACGGCTCGTTTTTTGCAAATGAGGCTGGAGCAATTCATAAAGCTGGGGAATCAGCGTTGCCGCTTGCTCAGGGGAATACACTTTAGCGAGTAGGGGCTGAATACGGGCAGAAAAATCCATCGGCAAACTTTGAGTGAAGGGACAAGTAGACTCAATAAAAATGTCTAGAAGCGTTCAAAGAACAGGACATCACGAGATCTCGACGGCCACATCTATTGCTATCTGGCAGTGTCTTCTAACGGCAAAGCCTAACATTCTGGGAAGAATGTCTTGTAACCTATGACACTACCCACAACTCCACCTGCGACAACCACCTCACCAAATCCATCCACTTTACTCATCCCACCCATTTCAACCACTCAAGCCCACCGGTCAAGCTCCGAACCCGTACGGGCGAACAGCCGTTCGCCCCTCCCTGGCAGCATCTTGTACAGGCGAACGGCCATTCATCCCTACACCCAGCCCCCAGCCACCCAGCCACCCTCATACCCAGCCACCCTCACACCCTCACGCAACCCTAAATTCCGTCACCCTTAACACACCCAACTGCAGCCAAGATCCGCCATCATATCTAAAGTGCAGTGGCGCAGCGTGGAAAAAGTATCGTGACCGAATTTGATATTCAAGCCCCATTTGACCCCAAAGGCGATCAGCCCAGAGCGATCGCGGGACTCACTAAACATTTGCAGGCAAATCACAAATATCAGACCCTGCTGGGGGCAACCGGCACGGGCAAAACCCACACAATGGCCCGCGTCGTCGATCAGATTGGCAAACCAACGCTGGTTTTGGCCCACAATAAAACGCTAGCGGCACAGCTTTGCAACGAGCTGCGGGAATTTTTTCCCAACAATGCCGTAGAATATTTCATCAGCTATTACGATTACTACCAGCCGGAAGCCTATGTCCCCGTTACTGATACCTACATTGCTAAAACGGCTTCCATCAACGAAGAAATTGATATGCTGCGCCACTCCGCTACGCGATCGCTCTTTGAACGGCGAGATGTCATCGTGGTCGCTTCCATTAGCTGTATTTACGGTTTAGGGATTCCGTCAGAATATTTGAAGGCTTCGATTCCCCTGCAGGTGGGCATGGAGGTCAACCAGCGCCAGGTGCTGCGAGACCTGGCGGTAATTCAGTACACTCGCAATGACCTGGATTTGGGTCGCGGTCGTTTTCGCGTTAAAGGCGATGTGTTAGAAATCGGCCCCGCCTACGAAGATCGCATCATTCGGGTGGAATTTTTTGGCGATGAAATCGATGCCATTCGCTACGTGGACCCGGTGACGGGAGCCACCATCCAAAGTTTAGAAGCGATCAACGTCTATCCGGCTAAGCACTTTGTCACTCCCGATGAAAAGCTGGAAGCCGCCTGTCAGGCGATTCAAGAAGAGCTGCGCGATCGCCTAGAGTTTCTCGAAAAAGAAGGCAAGCTGCTGGAGGCCCAGCGGCTAGAACAGCGCACCCGCTACGATTTGGAGATGCTGCGCGAAGTTGGCTACTGCAACGGCGTTGAAAACTATGCGCGGCATTTGGCCGGTCGGGCCGCCGGTTCCCCACCGGAATGTTTAATCGACTATTTTCCTGATGACTGGATGCTGGTGATTGACGAATCCCACGTCACAATTCCGCAACTGCACGCCATGTACAACGGCGATCGCGCTCGTAAAGGAGTGCTGATCGATCACGGCTTTCGGTTGCCTAGCGCCGCCGATAACCGCCCCCTTAAAGCCGAAGAGTTTTGGCAAAAGGTTAATCAGTGCGTATTTGTCTCCGCGACCCCTGGTACCTGGGAGCTAGAGCAATCGGGCGGCCAGTTCGACATCCAGGACAATCAGTCTAAAAACAGTAAGAAGCTTTATTCACCAGGCACAGGGCGCGTAGTTGAGCAAATCATTCGGCCCACCGGCGTCCTTGATCCGGAGATTTTTGTGCGGCCCACCGAAGGACAAGTCGATGACCTACTGGGCGAAATTCGCGAGCGGGCTCTGCGCAACGAACGGGTGCTGGTGACCACTCTGACGAAACGCATGGCCGAAGACTTAACTGAATACTTCGACGAGCAGGGCGTCCGCGTGCGCTATCTGCACTCCGAAATTCACTCTATTGAGCGAATTGAGCTAATCCAAGATTTGCGGGACGGCAATTTTGATGTGCTTATTGGGGTCAACCTGCTGCGGGAGGGCCTGGACTTACCTGAAGTTTCTCTGGTAGCGATTTTGGACGCTGACAAGGAAGGCTTTCTGCGGGCGGAGCGATCGCTGATCCAAACCATCGGTCGCGCGGCGCGCCACGTCCAGGGAAAAGCCATTCTTTATGCAGACAATCTCACCGATAGTATGGCCAAGGCGATTGATGAGACTGAGCGCCGCCGCGCCAAGCAGCAAAAATTCAACGAGGAGAACAACATTGTTCCCCAGGCGATTATTCGCAAAAAGAGCAACTCGATTCTGTCCTTTTTGGAAGTTTCACGTCGCCTGAACGTGCAGGAGCTTGAGGACGTTTATGAGCAAAAGGACGATCTCGCTCTGGAAGACATTCCCGAATTGATTGGCCAGCTCGAAAAGCAGATGAAGGAAGCGGCCAAAAAGCTCGACTTTGAGGAAGCCGCCAAGTATCGCGATCGCGTTAAGCAACTGCGCGATCGGCTGCTGGGGAAGCGATCGCCGGTGGTGGATTAGGGTATGGCGCGAGTGGTGCAGCTTAAAATAGAATTGGCTGACGATTTCTGTTCCATGGACGGACAACTAGCATTGTGCTGTGCTGACAAAAATTTTGAACCATTGCACAAGCTGAATATGGCTCTCTAAGATGTTCACGTTGGTTTCTTTGAGAGTCGTGCCATCGCTTCTCTGCCGCAGCTTGAGTCGCTACAATTTATCTTCTGCAATCAAATTTGATAAGAATGCAATATCGACGCTTTGGCCGGACGGAACTGCAGATGCCCGTGTTCTCCTGTGGTGGCATGCGCTATCAACACTCTTGGCAGGATGTGCCCCAGTGGGAAATTCCGCGTAAAAATCAGGAAAATTTGGCGGCAACGATTCGGCAATCGCTGGAAGTCGGCATTAACCATATTGAAACAGCTCGCGGCTACGGCACCTCCGAAGTGCAATTAGGCAAAGTTTTGCCCACTCTTCCCCGCGAGCAGCTTATTGTGCAAACCAAAGTATCGCCGA
The DNA here is from genome assembly GCA_039027715.1 of Cyanobacteria bacterium P01_C01_bin.120. Lineage (GTDB taxonomy): Bacteria > Cyanobacteriota > Cyanobacteriia > Phormidesmidales > Phormidesmidaceae > Halomicronema. Next base: position 1,376 of record JBCCJU010000168.1, on the reverse strand, counting down.
AGCCAGATCCCCAAGAATTTCGTCGGACACTGCAGCAGTCACTGCAGAATCTGCGGCTAGACTACATTGATCTCTTGGGTATTCATGGCATCAACACTCCGGAACTGCTGCACCATGCCGTTCGCCCCGGCGGCTGTTTGGAGGAAGCTCGCAAACTGCAGCGACAGGGACGCATTCGCCACATCGGTTTTTCGACCCACGGCCCCACTGACGTCATCGTCGATGCGATTAATACTGGGCAGTTCGACTATGTAAATTTGCACTGGTACTACATTAACCAGGACAATTGGCCCGCGATCGCGGCGGCTACTCAGCAAGATATGGGCGTGTTTATCATTAGTCCAACCGACAAAGGCGGTCACCTATACAGTCCACCGCAAAAACTAGTTGACCTCTGTGCACCGCTGAGTCCAATCGTGTTCAATGATTTGTTTTGTCTAAGTCATCCTCAAGTTCACACATTGAGTCTGGGAGCTGCGCGGCCCTCGGACTTTGATGAACATCTGAAAGTGTTGCCATTATTGGGCCAGGCTGATAGCCACCTACGGCCTATTCTGCAACGGTTAGAAGCAGCGGCCATTGACGCTTTGGGGAAAGACTGGCTACGGACTTGGCAGGTTGGTTTGCCAAAGCCTGAACAAACTCCTGGGCAAATCAATATTCCGATTATTCTCTGGCTGCGCAACTTGCTGGAGGCATTTGACATGCAGGAATACGCGGAAGCTCGCTATAACCTACTGGGTAATGGCAGTCATTGGTTTCCGGGTAACAAGGCAGACAAGCTTGCTGCCGTCGACATCCGTGCAGCGATCGCCCGCAGCCCCCACGCTGACAAAATTCCCGCCTTGCTTGCGGATGCTCACGATAGACTGCAGGGTAAAGCCGTACAGCGGCTATCCAGCTCGTAAGGTCAGCGAGCTGGAATGGGCACCATGATCAGCCGGACAGCAAAAGCTGCTCCATTTCTAATCAGCCATGATTTCTGGCAACTCCCGGCTTGGTTCGCGATCACTCACGGTCAACTGACTGACGTCCTATGCAGTTGGAAATTGGTTAATTCCGTAAGCGATCAAACTGGCCGCAAATTTGGATAAGAAATTGGACAGATGGTAACAACGTCCACCGTGCGGGATGTCAGCACAAATTCCCTATGAAAATTCTGTTCATTTAGGGGCGGCACTGAGCAGGAACATCATCAAGCTGGCGATCATTGACGTTGACGTGGTTCAGCATCACCTTTAGTTTGGGGCTGTGATTGTGAGAGAAGAGCGTCAAGGAGTTAATGTAAGAGAGATCACAAAATCCAAAAATTTCAACACTTTTTAGCTAAAAGCTGAAAGCTCTAGTGTTGACTCCCTTTTTATAATTTTCCGACT
>JBCCJU010000167.1:0-12293 GCA_039027715.1 Cyanobacteria bacterium P01_C01_bin.120 | reverse complement strand
GTTGACGGCAATATTCTGTATTCGCAGGGTGTTGCTGTTGCCACTATTCAAGACTGCGGATAAATAGGCCGCATCCACCAGCTCGCCGTTGGTGGGGTCGATGCGCGCCAGCACTGAAACAGTCGGGCCGCCTCCTTGCCCATAGCTTCTCAACCAGGCTTGTTCCGCGTCGTTGGCCGCTCGCCGAAAATCTTGGTTGGGCGTGCCTTGGGTGCCATCCACCGTAAAGACCCCATACAAACTGTTGCCGTCCCAGGCGATGCCCACCCCGCGACCATCGGCGCCGGTCACTTCATAATCCGTGCGAATCCAATTATTGGCGGGGTTGACGCTGTCGAAACTGGCCACGATGGGGTTTTGGTTATTCGTTGCCACCTGATTGGTGCCAATGTAAATGGTTTGGCTGCCAATGGTAATCCGCGCGGCGCCGCTGGCGGCAATTGCGGCTTCCGTACTGCCCGCATTGAACTTGGGAGTGCCGCTAGCAGGAAATGCCACTTGCAAATTGGCAGCGTTCACCGGAGGAAAAATCGGGTTATTGGCCGCCATCATCATCGTTAAGTCACCGTCAGACACCATAAAGAGCTGTCTGCCCAATGGCGTATCGACCCAGGCTTGACGGCTGCCAATTAAATTGGTCACCGCTTCAATCTGGGCCGTCGCCCCCTGCAGTTGAAAAATGACGTCATTAAAGTCCGCATCGGCATCATCATCAAAGCGCACATCTTCTAGGGCATAGACGCCGGGGCGAATTTCGCCAATGTGAACCCGCCCGTCGGGATTGGCGCTGGCCAGGGAAAAGAGAGGACGTAACGCCCCTGCAGCGGCGGGATTGTCAAACACAGTCTGGACGGTGCCGTTGGGGACTAGCATGACCGCAATATGGGAGTTGGGGGCAAAGGCGATCGCTCTGGCCCCCGCCGGATTACCCGCATTGCGATTGGCTTCTTCCAGTTCGCCATTCAGACTGGCCCCTTCGGCAATGTCGTTAATGACCACATAGCCTTCTGGGGAGTTGCTCAGCGCCCGCCGCGCCGCCTCCTGAATAAAGGCCGTGGATCCGGGCGTCAGCCCCTCCATACCGTCAAGGCTGAATACCGCTAGCTGACCTTGATAGGCGCCGCTATCGACCAAAAATTCTACAGTCACCTGTCCAGTGGCGTCTACAGTGAACGTGCCGGGTCCCAAATCAGCTCTCTCGACGGCCAAAACCTGTCCGTTAAACCGGAGTTGGGCAGAATCATCTTCGTCTCTAAGTTTCTGCACTTCGTTAGCCGACAGTTCCTTACCAAATACCTCTGCGGCAAACAATGCCCCCTCATCCCCAAGGGCGTCCCCAAGTTCAGACTCACTCTTAGCATCGATGGCGTGGCCAATTTCTTCAATCAGAACTCGATTCAGCGCTGCGGAGTCCGAAAATAGCTCCCGAGATAAGAAAATGATGCTTTCCTCTGCGGCGTAGGCGCCCTGCGCCTGCAATCGCGCCTCGGGCAGCACAGCAATCTGCGGCAAAATCTGACCGTCGATTAGCTGCTGCACCACATCTGCCGTATCGGCAGCGCGTCCTTCCCCAAACGCAAACGTCAGCGCCGCCGAGCGATCGCTGGTTTGCCAAAAATCTGCCAGCGTATCCCGTGCGGTTGCCCAGGCTTGATCAATCACGGCCTGGTTGATCAGTGGATCAGCGTCTTGCCAAAATCCTACTCCAGAGTGAGTGTCTATGATGCTAGAGAACGGTTCATTACCCCCGTCTGTGTTGGCGACAGCACCTGCTTCAGATATCTGCCAAAGACTTTCGTAGATGGCTGCCGAGGCGGATGCTGAGCCATCAGGCAAGGAACTTGAGCGATCAGGGATCATCGACGCCGGATCGCTATTGAGCTCCCCCAACAGGATGAGAGCGGGAGCGTCAGTTGCCTCAAATGAATTTGTCATACGTTAACTACTAATCTTCTAGGCCGTTGATAGTGCAGTGGTAGAGACACACTCAGTCGAAGACGATACGCTAAACGGTGCTCAACGCCATGAATTGTGTTACGCCATGAAGCGATCGCTCCATGGCATATTCACGGCTTATTAAGCTTTAGCGGCGATCGATCTTTTTCATTGCTGACATTTGCTTATCATTCATGCCGCAGTCAGAACCATCAGGGAAATTTAGAACCTTTAGCTCGAAAGAAAAATTGTGGTCGTTCTTCGAGGTGCAACCGTCAATACTCTATTCCTCTGGCGACGTCAGAGATTCGTTGCTGCAGCGATCGCGACCATTTGCCGTCATGGCTTTTCAACCTTGGGGGGGCTCGCAAACTAATTGCGCGGACTCGCCTTTACAACTGTCTCTATAACCGTGCATTGGCATCGCTTTTAGTAAAGTTGGGTGTTCTCCGCACGGGCGGCGTTTCCGTAACCGGTGGAGAACGCACTGAATTTAGGCAGAGAGCAAACTAACCCAATGTATTTCTCATGCCATCAAACACAGACATTATCAGGAGCTCTAGTGATAACTGAACACTGCTCTTCCACTCAGACAGATTCCCCCCTCGGGCAGCGAATTTTAATTGTAGGTAATAGCTGCGCTGGCAAGAGCACTTTAGGTAGTCAGTTAGCGGCACTATTGGATATCCCTTTCGTTGAATTAGATGCCTTAAACTGGGAGCCAAATTGGGTGGGCTTGAACGACACGAATCCGGATGAGTTGATGCGGCGGATGCAAATAGCAACGGCTGGCGATCGCTGGGTGGCGGCTGGTTCCTACACTAAATTTGCCCAACAGGCGTTCTGGCCGCGCCTGGAAACCATCGTCTGGTTGGACTTGCCGCTTCATCAGTTGGTTGGGCGCATGCTAAGGCGATCGTGGAAACGGTGGCGCACCCACGAATTGCTATGGGGAACGAACACCGAAGAATTCTGGCCGCAGCTGATGGTCTGGCGCAAAGAAGACTCCTTGCTGTGGTGGATTGTCACTCAATACCAGCCGAAGCGGCGAAAAATGTTGGCGTATCAGACCGATCCACAATGGAAGCACATCCGGTTTATTCGCCTGTGCTCAAGTACTGAAGTCCAGAAGTTTACTCCCTCGCTAACGCAAGATAAATCAGCGCAACTGGCGGAAATCACCCGTTAACCCAAAACATCTAAAAGACATCATCAACATCATGACTATCAAAGTTGAAGTGCCCTTTCTGGCGCATGATGTCGAATGGTTTTAACCCGACTAACTATGCAAATCAGAACCTTGGAAGCCCATGAAGTTGAGTTGCATCGATCGCTCCGGTTGCGAGCCTTGCAAGATGCCCCAGATGCCTTTGGCGAGACCTGGGCTGAAGCAGCATCCCACCTTCGCGAATATTGGCGAGAGCAAACTCATGCGGTGACGGAATCAGGTTCTCACATCATGTTCTTGGCTTGTCAGAATGATGCGGTACAGGGTTCAACTTATGGCTTAATCGATCGTGATCGTCCCCACGCTGGCCGGGTCGGCGGCATGTGGGTCGATTCGCGCTACCAGCGACAAGGGATCGGGCGGGCCTTGCTAGAAGCGGTTTTTGCCTGGGCTGATGAGCAGAACTTCACGAGCTTGGGATTATGGGCTCCGGCTCATGGTCTTGCGGCTGTTTCCCTGTATCGTCAGATGGGGTTTCACGAAACGGGTAAGCAGCGATCTCTTCCCTCGAATCCTGCCCTCAACATCGTGGCAATGGAATGTAATTTGAGATGATCAAAACCTTTGAAGAAGCCCGATTGTTGGTTCAGCAGTTGCAGATCTGCACCATCTACGACAGCGCCAAGACCAAGCTCCCTTCCTTGTGGGAACATGTCGATTTACCCGAAAAGCAGCCGGGCGAGAAAGGCTGGGGCGAAAAGGTTTCCGCCGTATGGGACTGGAAAAATCGGCTGCCCGCCGAGTTTCCCGAGGAGATTTTTTACGGCAAGGTCAAAGGCGGATTTGCCGTGTTGATGTCGATGGACTATTTGCGAGACGTTCATTTTCAGTCGGCCTACAAACCCGTTGAGCAGCTCAATCCCTTAGCCATTCAAACATTCGAGAAGATTCGAGTCGAGCCGTGGGAGACCACCAGCCTGCGCAACGAGATGATTCAGGACGTTGGCTGCTCTAAAAGTCAGTTCGACACGGCGTTGAAGCATCTGCAAATTTCCCTGAATGTGGTGCGCTCCAATGATCCAGACATCGAACGAGACACCTGGTTGCCTTTCCGAGAACAGTATCCCGACATTTGGAATTTGCATATCTCAGACGATTGATGACACCTGGGATGCTCTGCAAAAGTTTTGTAGCCGATGAAATTTGATCAAGCGGATTTTGATATTCGATGCGAATGGGGCCAGCAGGGAGTTTTGCAGTTAGCACCCATCAGCGATGTGGTGATTATCGTGGATGTGCTCTCGTTCTCCACCTGCGTGGATGTTGCCACCAGCCGTGGTGCGATCGCCTTTCCTTATCAATGGCGAGACCAGTCGGCTCAAGCCTTTGCCGATTCCATGGAGGCCGAACTCGCGACCAAACGGGGAACAGGCAAGTATTCTCTGTCTCCCGCTTCGTTGTTGTCGATTTCTCCGGGCACCCGGCTGGTGCTGCCTTCCCCCAATGGGTCATCGCTGAGTTTGGCAACTGGCACGACACCGACGATCGCAGGCTGTTTGAGAAACGCCAAAGCCGTAGCGTTTGCGGCCATGAATTATGGGCCCAAAATCGCCGTGATTCCTGCCGGAGAGCGATGGGAAGACCACAGTCTGCGTCCTGCCATCGAGGACTGGATCGGGGCGGGAGCCATACTGAGCCATTTTGCGGGCCGCTTGTCGCCCGAAGCCCAATTGGCGGTTGCGACCTATCAAAGCCTGCGTCCCAATTTGGAGCGGTTGATTCGGCAGTGTAGTTCTGGTCAAGAGCTGATCGAGGCAGGCTTTGAGCAGGATGTCGATCTGGCGTTACAGCTTAGCGTGAGCGGTTGCGTTCCGACTTTGACAGAAGGAGCGTATATCAATCAATTGACATCCACCGGAGAATGCGGGACATCATGAATAACCCAGCAGCTGATCAGGATGTTTCACTCACCCAAACTGTACCGTTGAATTGGCTAAACCGTGCGCTGCCGCCTCAATTTGGCAATATCCAGCATGTCGAAACCGTCAAACTGCGGCTTTGGTCGCAGGTCTATCGCATCGTAGCGGAACGCGGTATAAGCTATTTCAAAATCTGTGGTCCTGATGCTCAGCAGGAAGTTGCTTTGTTGGAATGGCTGCTGCCGAATTACGCCGTGATCGCCCCCGAGATTATCGCCCTTTCTCCTGGGCAGGGCTGGATACTCATGGCTGATGCCGGCGTTCCCTGGCGCGATCTTCCCAAACCAGAAGCCCATTGTCAGAGACTAAAAACCCTCTTGTCTAGCTATGCGCAGCTGCAGCAGCATTCGTTAGACCACCTTGATCATTTACTGGGCGTGGGCCTACCGGATCGCCGACTTGAACAGCTTCCCACACTGGTTCGAGAGTTGATCTTGACCGGGAGCACCCGTGGCTGGTTCGAGCCCGAATTGCCAAACCAGGTGCTCGCCACCCTGCCAACCCTGGAACGCTTCTGTCAACGTCTGTCAGCCTCTGTTTATGCCGCTACTGTTGATCACGGCGATCTGCATACCGGAAACGTCTTGGTTGAGGGCGATCGCCTGCGCATCTGTGATTGGGGCGATGCTTGTGTCACCCATCCTTTTTGTTCGCTGCTGCCGCTGGTGGCAACGGCAATGGGAAATCACTTCTCGTCAGTTGCAGGCGTCGCTGAGAACGACTTAATCCAGACTTATTTACAAACCTGGCAGTCTTTCAGCCCCAGACATATTCTGAAAGTTGAGATGCAGCAAGCGCTTTGCCTTGGATTAGTGCTTCGCGCCCTGGATATCGCGTACATGCTCCAGAGCGCTGACGACGCATCCGTAAAGCGCTGGTCTCCATTCGTTGCCCAATATCTGGTCCAATGGGTGCAGATTGAGGCCACCATTCCTCAAAACGACCTGGAGTAGTCTGATGATTCGTTTTCCCAAACCATTAAAATCAGGAGACTTAATTGCGGTTACGGCTCCATCATCGGGGGTTCCAACTCCGCTACAGGCTCGATTAGATTTGGTCTTGGAATATTTGCGATCGCAAGGCTACCGAATTCTCGAAGGCCAATGTCTGCGTAATGAATACAAAGACGCCAGCGCTCCCAAAGCGGACCGGGCCCGCGAACTCATTGAGTTTTTGCAGAATCCTGACGTTGCCGCCATCGTTCCTCCTTGGGGTGGCGAGCTCGCGACTGAACTACTCGACTTCATTCCTTTCGCGGCTCTCAAAGAAATACCGCCCAAGTGGGTTCTGGGTTTCTCCGACATCAGCACCCTGCTAGTTCCCCTGACTTTAATATCCGGTTGGGCAACAGCCCACGGCCCCAATCTCATGGATATGGCTCCAACTCAGACCGACCCGTTGACGACTTCTGTGCTCGATGTCTTGGCTGCGGATCTTCAGACTCCAGTGGTGCAGCACTCGTCCCAAAGATATCAAAAACAGTTTATTGACTTTGCCGAGCAGGCCGATGCTCCACTCAACCTAACGGAACCCACCTGCTGGCGACGACTCAATGAAACCAAAGCCGTCACCTTTCAGGGGCGGTTAATCGGGGGCTGCTTGGATACAATCGCCCTGCTCGCCGGCACTCAATATGGCAATATCCCCGGTTTCACTCAGCAGTCAGGTGAACCAGGTACGATCCTCTATCTGGAAAATGCAGCAACATCTCCTCCGGCGCTGGTGAGAACGTTGCTGTTCCTCAAACGTCACGGCTGGTTTGAGAGATTATCAGGTCTGTTGTTCGGACGGAGTGCTGGCCCCACTCCTACCGATTCCCATGCCCTGGGTTACGACGAAGCCCTGCAGGCTTGCTTAGGAAAATTAAAGTTCCCCATCCTGTTGGACGTGGATATTGGTCATCAACCACCCCAATTCACTTTAATTAATGGCGCAATGGCTGAAGTCAAATTCTGGGATGGCAAGGGGATGATTTCTCAGTATGAGGGTCAGTAATTGTGAATGCGTCAATTATTTCTGTCCATCTCGAAGATCAGGCTGAAGTTCTGGAACTGATGACGCGAGTCATTTGCACCAGCGTGACTCAGGACGTTAATCTCCAAGCTAGCTACATTAAAAACGTGACTCAAAATCTGGCATGGTGGGCAGAAAATCCGACGCTGGGCTGTCACCTCAAAGCGGTAAACCAGCAGATGATTGTGGGCGTGGTTTTAATCAAAAATTATTGGAATCTCTGCAGCTTATTTGTGGCGCCTGACCATCATCGTCAGGGCATTGGTCGCGCTTTGGTAAATGCAGCGATCGCAGAATGCCAAGGCAAAAGTGAAAAACCGGCGATCCGATTAAATGCTGCTCCCAACGCGATGCCGTTTTACAAAGCCATTGGGTTCGAGTTGCGGGAGAGTCAACAACCTCAGCCTCCTGGCGTTAAACCAATGCAATTTATTTTTAAGCGATCGCCACTCCAGAGCAGAACAGAAAATCACCGTTAGTTGAGCTAGCTGCCTTTTTGACCATCCTTTGCAAGGTAAAATCGGACTGGCTTAAAGCAGGCGGAGGGAACACCTTGAAAACGCGCGTCATTCTGGTGAGACACGGGCAGAGCACTTTTAATGTCAAAAAACTGATTCAGGGACAACTCGACACGTCAGAACTGACTGAGTTAGGCGTGCAGCAGGCGCGACAGGTGGGAAAGACGCTTCAAGGCATTGCGATCGCCAAAGTCTATGCCAGCCCTCTAAAGCGAGCGTTTAAAACAGCCGAAACAATTGTAGAAGTACTGCGGTCAGAAATTCCTGATACGCCGCTGCCCACTGCCGTTGACACGATTAAAGAAATTGATTTACCGCTGTGGGAAGGGATGTCCTTTCGCGAAGTTGAAGAGACCTATCCTGACATATATGACCGGTGGCGCCACGATCCGGACAACTGCCTGATGCCGCTGGCCGACGGCACTGAATTTTATCCGGTGCGATCGCTCTACGAACGTGCTAAACAGTTTTGGCAAACTATATTGCCCCACCATGCCGGGCAAACCATTCTGGTCGCAGGCCACAGCGCGATTAATCGCGCCTTGCTGGCAACGGCGCTGGGTCAAGGGGCGAACATTCACGAACAGTTAGGCCAAGCCAACTGCGCCATTAGCGTGCTGAACTTTGCGGGACCGCTGGGCGCCGGGGTGCAACTGGAGTCGATGAACCTGACCAGCCACATGGGCGAGACGCTGCCAGCTCCGCGATCGCACTATCGCGGACCGAGAATGCTGCTGGTGCGCCACGGCGAAACTGACTGGAATCGGCAGCAGCGCTTTCAGGGACAGATCGATATTCCACTAAACGAAAACGGCAAACGTCAGGGACAGCAGGCCGCTGAGTTTCTCAAGTCGGTTAAAATCGACGCTGCGGTTTCGAGTTCGCTCTCGCGCCCCAAGGAAACCGCCGAGCTGATTTTGCAACACCATCCAGAGGTCACTCTAGCCACTACTGACGGCCTGAAAGAAATCGGCCACGGCGAATGGGAAGGGCTATATGAGCACGAAATCGAAGCGCGCTATCCTGGCATGCTGAAACAGTGGCAGGAGCAGCCTGAAACCGTTGATATGCCGGGGGAAAGCGGCGAGAATCTGGAACAGGTCTGGGCCCGGGCGATCGCCGCTTGGCAGGACATCGTGGCCCAGTACAGCGGCACTGAACAACCAGTTACCGTCTTAGTCTCAGCGCACGATGCGGTTAACAAGGCCCTGCTTTGCCATATCGTGGGTTTAGGTCCGGAGTCGTTTTGGCAGTTTAAGCAGGGCAACGGCGCCGTTAGCGTGATTGATTATCCCGGCGGCATTGAGAGCAAGCCAGTGCTTACGGCCTCTAATCTGACGATTCATCTTTCGGGGAGCATTTTTGATAAAACCGCCGCCGGAGCGCTGTAATTTTCCCTCTCCTTGGTTCGACCGATCATGATGGCAGGTACATTACTGCGACAGGTGCGGGTGATTGACCCCGCGACTCAGACCGACCAGGTTCAAGATGTGTTGATGGTGGGTGGACGTTTTAGCGCGATCGCCCCTCGTCTAGACGTTGACGACAGCACCGTTGAGGTAATTGACGGCAGCGGCAAAGTCTTGGCCCCCGGACTGGTGGACTTATATAGTCACAGCGGCGAACCGGGTCATGAGTCGCGAGAAACCCTGGCAGATTTGCTGGCCGGCGCGATCGCGGGCGGCTTTACCCGAGTTGGCGTTTTGCCGGATACGGTGCCGGCGCTGGATAATCCGGGGGCGTTGCGGCGACTGGTCGATTTGGCCTGCGACCTAGATCTGCTGCCGCAGCCGACCCTGCTGCCTTGGGCGGCCCTGACTCAAGGGGCCCAGGGCGAACAGATGACGGAGTTGGCAGAACTCACGGCCATCAAACCGTTTTCGCTGGCCGGATTAGCGGACGGACATCCCATCGCTAACCCCGTGCTGCTACGGCGACTGCTGGAATATACGCGATCGCTAAATTGTCCCGTCGCGCTGTGGCCCTGCGATCGCGCCATCGCCGGCGGCGGCATTGCCCGCGATGGCAGTCTGGCCCTGATGGGGGGCCTGGCCGGAGTTTTGGTCGCCGCCGAAACTGCAGCGCTCACCACTATCCTGGAACTCGTGCGCGAACTCGATGCCCCGGTACACCTAATGCGCATTTCCACGGCGCGCAGCGTTGAGCTGATTAACCAAGCCAAAGCCGCCGGATTGCCCATCACCGCCAGTACGACTTGGATGCATCTGCTATTTTCGACTGCGGATGCCCTCAGCTACAACCCGGCTCTGCGGCTCGACCCACCGTTAGGCAATCCGACCGATCAGCGCGCGCTGATGGCGGGAGTGAAAGCTGGCATCATTGACGCGATCGCGATCGATCACAGTCCTTATACCTATGAGGAAAAAACTGTTGCCTTTGGCAATGCCCCGCCTGGAGCCATCGGCTTGGAATTGGCCTTTGCCGCTCTCTGGCAGAGGTTAGTCGCTGCCGGGGAGTGGACGGCTCTGGAACTGCTGGGGGCCCTCAGCGATCGCCCCGGTCAAATTCTGTCGACCACCGCTCCGCGCATCGCTCAGCGGGCTGCCGTTGAAGCCTTTCTCTTCGATCCAGACCTGGCGTGGACCGTGGAGTCAGAGACGATGCGATCGCCGGCCAAAAACACTCCTTTTTGGGGTCAACCGCTGCAGGGCAAAGTCATCCAATCCTGGAATCAAGCCGCCGTTCATGGCTGATGGTCGAGATATTGCCATTCGCCGGTAGCGTAAAAATGCCAATGCTGCGGTGTATCACGCTGCGCTTTAGCGAAGCCCCGCCCGCAGGGCCATATGCCACCCTACAAGCTCGATGCTGGACTCTTTTAGCTTTTTGACTGTCGGCTACCGGGTTCCTGATAAACTCCATATGCTGCCAATATCCCTAGTGCGAGGCCGATCAAATGTCCCCACCAGGCGACCAGTGGTTGAGTGGGCAGCACGCCCCATAAAGTCGCGCTGTAATTTAGCAGCACAAAGATAGAGATCAGCAGCGGCACAATCCGCCGCTCTAGCCAACCGATCACGAGCAAATAGCCAAATAGCGCGTAGACAACGCCGCTTAATCCATGAACCGGGGTAGGGCCTACTAGCCAACTGATGGCGCCAACCCCCAGCCAGCCAATTAACAGCACCGTCCAATAGTCGCGGCGGTTTTTAGCCAAAATTAGCCAGCTAAAAATGGCAAATCCAATGGTGTTGCTGATCAGGTGGCCAAAACCGCTGTGGGAAAACGCGGATAAAAAGATGCCGGGAATGCCGTCCCAAGCGCGAGGGATTAGCACTAAATTCCACTGCCCATTAAACACGACTTGATCAATAATTTCCTGCGTCCAAGGAATTGCTAGCAGCCACAGGGGCAGAAAAAAGTTGGCCTTGATCTTTGCCAGTGGACCTTTTGGGGCGGCGGCTGGAGCTGCCTTAGCTGACTTCCGCACAGACTCATCGCCAGCGGGCGCAACCGTTTCGATTTCGGCCATGAGCCGCTGCATTTCTTTTTGCAATTCGCGATCGCTTTTTTCCGAGGCCATAGCCAAATCCATTAGTGCAAGCAGTCAATTAGTAATATTCTACGTCACGCTTTTGCTCTGCTTAAAGTGCGCCATGCCGTCCCCAAAAAGGGCAATCCGACCCTTTTGTATGGTTCCGGCGGCAAAATGTGGCATTGCGATCGCCGGTCGAAAAGTCTCAATCAGCACTAGGCCATCATTTTACGAGAGCGGGTAAGGCTGCACTTTAACGGCGATCGCTAGATTCTTCCCAAATCCGCGCTTCACAAGCCTGCAAGACATCTGAGGCAATATCTCGAAACGCTTGATCGTCTTGAAACGTTTGATCGTTTTGAAACGCAAACACTTGATCGTCTTGAAACGCTTCATCGACACTGGCATCAAGGCTCTGAAGCAGAGGGTGATGCTGTATTTGTTCACAAGAGTTACGCATCCACTCTTCCCAAGAAGCCCACCACAGCCGAATCGTGCCATCACCACCGGCACTCACGATACGTTGACCATCAGGTGAAAAAGACAGGCCAAAAACCAAATTGAATCCAAACTGTTCAACTTCCCGGTTCAAATCAGTTTGGATATCACCATGCCCGGTAAGCGGTGGGCCAATCTGGTTGCCCTGCAAGTCCCAAAGCCGTATGGTGCCGTCCCAGCTGCTGCTGGCAAGCCGTTCAACTTCAATATTGGGGTTAAAGGCAACGCTCCAAACTGCTTCTTCGTGCCCTTGGAATGGTAAACCAATCTGATTTCCCTCCAAATCCCAAAGCCTTACTGTTCTGTCTTCTCCAGCACTGGCAATGAGTTGGCCATTGGGGCTAAAGGCGATAAAGTTAATAGCGCCCACATGGCCGGTGAAAGCCTCACCAATTTGATTGCCCTGCAGATCCCAAAGCCTGATGGTGCCATCACTGCCGCCGCTGGCAAGACGCTGACCGTCAGGGCTATAGGCTAAACCAACGACTCTCTTTTCGTCAAAGTCATCTTCTTCGTGACCCGTGAAAGCCTCGCCAATTTGATTGCCCTGCAAATCCCAGAGCCTGATGGTGCCATCAAAACCGCTGCTGGCAATGCTTTGACCGTCGGGACTAAAAGTGACATCAATAACTCCGTTAGATCCAAAGTCATCTGCTTCATGGCCGGTGAAAGCCTCGCCAATCTGG
>JBCCJU010000166.1:0-12326 GCA_039027715.1 Cyanobacteria bacterium P01_C01_bin.120 | reverse complement strand
TCAGGCAACACCTCGGGCAACAGCGGCTCAAGGATTTTCCATTCTTTATCGGTCAGACTGCTTGAGTAACTCATGCTCCCTTGCTTTGACATCTCATACTAGGGTGACGCGAATTACAAAAGATTTCAAATGGGCTCTATAGATGGCGCGGGAATAGCTGCTCTAAACTACTTTGCAGCTGACTGTGGGGGTAAATATCGGGTTTGCGACTCCAGACGTAGTTCAACGTTTGCTGATAGCTCCAATTAGGACGGTGGCGGAAACAGTAGGCCACTCCAATGGAGCCGCTACGGCCAATGCCCGCACGACAGTGGACCAAAATTTGCCGTTTGCCTTGCGCTTGCTGTTGATCAATCCAGGCGATCGCCGCCTCAATGTACTCTTCGGAAATGGGATAACGAGCCCCGTCGCGACAGCCCAGTTTGCAATAAGCGATCGCGCCATTGGCTGGTAAAGCGACATCTAATTCCTCAGCCATGTTCAGCACGGCATCGAACCCAAGGGCCGCAGCTTGCGAAGCGGCGATAAAGTTACCCACATATACGCCGGGCATAATCTCAACGTGGTTGGGGCCTTGCGTCCAGTCCATATCGCCGGATGGGGGCGCAATTTGTAAATGGATATTGTTGTAGGCATGGCCTAGCCATTGGATCACGTCCGGACGGTCACGATGATGCATCCGATAGGTCAATTCAAAGTCACCGGGGCTGATTGACTGTAGAGCCACCGTGAACTGATGATGTCCGTGCTCCGTTGTTTGAACGTAAGGAATATCAATGGCGTACCAAGTGTCGGCACTGTGCAGTCGAGTTGGCATGTTGGTCCACGCCTGTACGCTGTAATCTGACGGAGCGCTGCCAGTTTGCAGATGCAAACTGAGACTGATGGTTTCGAGCATGTAGCGCTCAAGCGTCTTTCCCAGTGATGGTACTGCCTCAATCCCGGTCGCCCACATCGGCTTGCGCTCCAGACAATGACGGCTTCAGGATATCAGAGACGAGGGATAGAACGGCGATCGCAAGCACTGCCAGCTTGCTTACACCCGATTCAAATTATTGCCTTTAGCGCTATCAAGATGCCAAACATCTTCAGCCTGTAAACGTGGAGCCGTGTCACTGAGGTGTTTTTCTAGCAGCGCCAAATTGCGCACATTCGATTTGAAGAAAGCGTCAAAAAAGTCGCCTAAGAAAGGAACTGTCCCTACTGCAAATTCCAACGCCACATTCAGAAACATCTGGACCAGCATGCCTTTGGGCAGCTGAAATCGAGCGGCTAAAAAAATAATGTAAGCGGACAGAATCGTTGTCGCCAAATCTCCCACCCCTGGTAAAAGGCCAATAATGGGATCAAGGCCCACTTTGATCCCTAATCCGGGAATTTTGAAGGCCGTGTCCAGCAGACGAGTCAGACGGCGAATTTGATCGAGTTGTTTAAGTTTTGCAGGAGTATTCATATTGTCAAGATGCCGGATTGCTTCGCAAACTTCGTCTCTCCGTTGAGAGAAATTAGCCGTCCGACACTGATGGAAATTTAGCTGGAACAGGGCTGCATCCGGAGCTGGGGCTTGCCCTACTCTACCGGTATGATTGCGATCGCTCCTTCATCACACGACTTGGCAAAGTTCACGACAAAATCAGCAATTGGGGGACTGACTCGATGGCTGCAACCCTTATTTTCTGGTTGCACAATCAAGAAGTCTGCCAAGTCGTGTCATCAACTTGTTAAGAACCATCATCGTTCGATAACAAGATGCTGATTCTTAGCGCGAATAACTGATGGCGACAGCTTGGAATTTGCCATTCTTGCCGTTGCGGTCTTGGACTGCCCAATAAGAACGGACTTTGCCGCTCAGGTGGTCAACTTTTGTGCCCGCAGTTGGCCACAGGCAGCATCTTTTTCCAGTCCCCGAGAATAGCGCACGCTAACGGCCACATGACGCTTTTGCAGTTCCTCGACAAAGGCGCGAATTTGGCGATCGCTGGGCCGCTGATAATCAGCCTCATCGATGGGATTGTAAGGAATCAGATTGACGTGGCTTTGGAAACTGCCCACCATATCGGCTAATTCTGAGGCATGGTGCGGTAAGTCATTTAGTCCGGCTAGCAAAATATATTCAAAGGTGACCCGGCGGCCGGTAAGGCGCACATAATCATGACATTCTTCAATCAGGGCCGCGAAGGGATAGCGGCGGGCACTAGGAATCAAGGTTTCTCTCAGGGCTTGATTAGAAGAGTGGAGGCTGACGGCTAAAGTAATTTGTAGGCGTTCTTCAGCCAGGCGACGAATCTGGCCGGCAATGCCCACGGTCGAAACTGTAATGGAGCGCTGACCAATGCCAATGTCTTGATTGAGCGATCGCACGGCTTTAATCACATTCGGCGCATTTAGCAGCGGTTCCCCCATGCCCATGAACACGATATTGCTGACTCGCTGCCCAAAATCTTCCTGTACGGTAAGCACCTGATCAACAATTTCATGAGTTTCCAAATTGCGCAAAAAGCCGCCTTTGCCCGTGGCGCAGAAGTCACAGGCCATGGGACAGCCAACCTGAGACGACACACATACCGTTAACCGCTTTTCCGTAGGAATGCCTACGGCTTCAATCAGGCTGCCATCGGTGAGCTTCAGCAAATACTTGACCGTACCGTCCGGAGAAACGGATCGAAAATGCAGCTGCGATCGCCCTACGGGAACGGTCGCTACTTGCGATCGCCACGCTTTGGAAAACACCGTAATATCTGCCAGGCTCCGCGCGTACTTGCCATACAGCCACTGGTGCAATTGCTTGCCCCGATAGGCCGGCTGTCCCTGCGCTTTTACCCAGTCGGTCAGTTCATCCAGTGATTGACCAAGCAGCGGCTCGACCGCAGAACGAACAGCAATGTGAGTAGCAGAAGAGGCCATATCGAAAGTGCAGAATTTGGAGGATGAGATGAGAAGTCTTGTGGCGGAGAGATTTGATGAAGGGCTAGATACCTAAATATTATTGGAGGCACAAACCTGGGTGCCTCAATCTACAAAAAGAGTACTTACAAATCCTAATATGCGTCTCAAGACGTGTCACCAAATCAACGGCAAAAATCTTGCAGAATAGCTATTGCTGCACCTGTTATTGATTCACCGCCTTTCAAGGCTGAATCTCTCATGGTTGGTACATTAAGCCATCCAACGCAGCCGCCGCAACAAGATAATCATTGTAGATTATTCGCAATTTAGTTCGCTTAAACTAAATTCAGTCAGATTTCTGTACTTTGCTGGGATCGTCGTCAGCTTCGCTAGGACAAAACAGCAGTCATCTTGGCTGTGGACCGTTAAGAACGCATGGCATGCATCCATTTAAGAAATAAGGTGGCATGTGTTATCTAATGGGTCGTCTTTTGATTCTGCCACCATTGCGATCGCTCTTGCTCACCCTTTCTATCATTAATATGCCGTTCCCTAATCTAGCTCAGCTCAGTTATTTCTGGAGCCAGAAGATTCCTGACTGGTGTCGTCGGGCGGTATTGCGTCGATGGGCTTGGGCGCTTATTGGTGTCATTGCTGTTGGTTTGTTCAGCGGTGCTCCCAGCAGTCAAGCTACCAGTGCTATCAACATAGCTCGCCCCACCTGGGATACTGGCTGGTTTCAAGCCGAGGTCTATCGAGAACTGCTGATACAGTTGGGCTACACCGTCAATGAACCAAAAACGCTGAGCAATGATGAGTTTTTCAAGCAGACTGCAGCCGGGGAGATGGATTTCTGGGCCAGTGGCTGGTTCCCCCTGCACGATCGCTACTTAGCGCAAGCCGACATTGCTGGCAAGGTGGAGCCTGTGGGGTTCGAGGTGCCGGGCGGCGCTCTGCAGGGCTACATGATTGACAAGGCAACGGCAGAGCAGCTCAATATTCAGAGTCTGGCGGATTTGGCCAAACCAGAAGCGATCGCAGCGTTTGATCGCAACGGCAACGGCAAGGCCGACCTCATCGGCTGCAATGAGGGCTGGGCCTGTGCCGATGTGATTGACCATCATCTGCAGGAATATGATTTGAGCGACGCCGTTGAACACATCCAGGGAGACTACGCGCCGATGCTTGAAACGGCAATCGCTGATCAGCGGCGCGGAGTCGCTATCTTGTTTTACACCTGGACTCCCAACTGGACCGTCAGCGAACTGCGTCCTGGAGAAGACGTGGTTTGGTTAGAAGTGCCCTATCCCAGTTTGCCGGCTGACCAGCAGCCGCTAGAAAATGAAACGGTGATCACCGGGATTGCCGGCTGTCTTTCGGATCCTTGCAAGCTTGGGTTTCCCCGTAACGATATTCGCGCTGTCGCCAATACCGAGTTTTTGGCGGAGAATCCGGCAGTGCGATCGCTGCTGGAACAGGTCACTATTCCGCTGGAAGATATTGCCGCTCAGAACGCTAAAATGCTGGCTGGTCAGGGCGAATCAGCCGATATTCGTCGCCACGCTCGAGAGTGGATTGAGGCGAATCGTTCGGTGGTTGACCAATGGTTGAGCACGGCGATGGCGATCGCTGAGATTCCGCCCGCTTCTCTGGCCGCTGAGACATCTGAAGCGACTCAATTAACATCATTGTTTCCGGAGTCCCTGCGGGTGGTGACGCAGCGATTTGAGCCCTTTGTGATGTACGAAGACCAACAGTATCAGGGATTTAGTATTGACGTGTGGGAGGCGATCGCGGCTGAACTTGACTTGAGCTATGACTTAGTCGGCGTCAACTCGATGGCTAAACTGCTGGACGAGGTAGAACGGGGAGCCGCTGACGTAGCCATTTCGGGCATTGGCATCACGTCTCAACGAGAAGAGCGTCTCGACTTCTCACATCCTTATTACAAATCAGGTTTACAGGTCTTGGTTGCCAGCGACGGCAGTGAGATCGGCAAGTTATTGAGTGTTGTAATTGCAGTACTGCGATCGCCCCGACTCTATTTCGGCATCGGCATTCTCGTCTTAGTTTTGCTAATTGTGGCCCATTTACTGTGGTTTTCTGAACGCCGGCATAATAGCCAATTTCCCGACAGTTATCTCCAGGGCATTTGGGAAGCCTTCTGGTGGGCTGCCGTGACCGTCACCACAGTGGGCTATGGCGACAAAGTGCCGACTCGATTTACGGGTCGCTTTTTCGGTCTGGTATGGATGTTTTCTGGCTATTTTGTCTTCGCCTACTTTACCGCCAGCATTGCCACCACATTTACCGTGCAGGAGCTGCAGGGGGTCATCAACGGCTTGGAAGATCTGCCTGGTAAGCGCATCGCCACCGTAGCCGCAAGCCCCGCTGCAGAATATCTCTCTGACCAGACTAATCTGCTGTTCCAGGACTACAGCACCCTCGAAGACCTATACGCAGCCGTAGAGGAAGATAGCGAGATTGATGCTGTAATCTACGATTCTCCTGTGTTGCAGTACTTTGTTAGCCACCAAGGACAGGGTCGGTATAAAGTCGTTGGCGATGTTTTTCAGTCCCTTAACTACGGTATTGCCCTGCAGCAAGACAGTCCTTACCGCGAAGCTATCAATGCCGCCTTGCTCAAGCTTTATGAAACCGGACAATACGACGATATCTATCAGGAATGGTTTGGCTAAGGGACTGCGGGCCACCAAGCTCTGAAATGGCAGTAGCGGTTTTCTGAGCCGAGTTTTATGCTCCTGAGCGATCGCAGGCAGGACTAACTACCAAGATTCTTGCGGTCGGGCTTGTGCAGCCTATGGCCACATCTCCTGAATTTGCCAAGTGAGGTATTATTTGCCTGATTAAAAGTTATCAGGAGTTGCCATTATGACAAACCGTCGGGCTCGCAACCGTGCTGTTAATTCTGCGAGCGGCTTTTTCCGCGATTTCCAAGACTTTTTGATGCGAGGCAACGTAGTCGATCTAGCAGTTGCCGTGGTGATTGGGGGAGCTTTTCAAGCGATCATCGCTTCCCTCGTTGGCGATATTATAACTCCCGCTATTTTGAATCCGGCGCTGCAGGCGGTCGGCGCTGATGACATTGCAGCGCTTTCATTCAACGGCATTAAATATGGTCTTTTTCTTGCTGCGATTATCAATTTTGTGGTGATTGCGTTCGTATTGTTTATCTTGATTCGGCTCTTGGAGCGAGCAAAACGACAAGAAGAGCTTGAAGAAGAGGCGGCGGCAGAACCGACCATTGAAGAAAAGCTCAATGAGACGCTTGCTCATTTGGCCGATGTTGTGGAACGCAAGATCTAGGTTTGTCAAAATGTGAGTTTATCAGTGCCCTTGAGATCGCTTTTATCGGCTAACCTAAAGCGATGAACGATTTTATCGTTGAGACCAGCGCGACCTATGACACGTCCGACTTCCTTTCGCTTGCGCCGCAGTTTAATTTGGATAGCACTGTTATCGCTAGTGTGGCTGCTCTGCAGCGGCAGTGCTGAGGCTGGGTCAATTCGCGATCGCCTAGCTGCTTTTCCTGATTGGACTAACAAGCCAAGCACCCGACCAGCCTCGGGCGATTTAGTTTATCCCGACTGGCTAGCGGGCACGTGGGAGCTGACGAGTACCCTGGTTGACTTGACTGCCCCCCTAGCGCCAGCCATCGAAACGCCCGGCATAGCGGCTAATCAGCAGCTATTGCACAAGCCAATTATTTGCGAAGTGCGCTTTGAGCCACGGCTGACTTCGTATACCCAAAGCTTTCTCTTACAGCCTCGATTGGCGCAGGAAGAAATTGTTGCCGATCGCGCTTTCAATGGCCTCAGCATTGCCAAAGCCTATCTTGGAGACGAAGCCGTTCAGAACGTCGTCGTTGATCCCCAAAACCCTAACCGTCAACTGACGATCTTAAACCATCAGCGCCGGCTGGAATCGACGATTACTGGGCGAGTTACGGAACAGCCCTCAGCGGATGATTTTTCCACCATTGAAATGTTTCAGCAGGTCTTCAGAAGCAGCAACCAGCCCTATTTCAATGAGGTTGAAACTACTACGGCTTATCATCGAGAGGCTAACGATTATGTTACTGCCGACCAAGTTACGGCAGTTTATCTATCTCCCCAAGATCCTGATTATTTCCAAGCCCTCAATCAGCCAGTTGCGCTTTATCATTACCAGTTGGAACTAGCTGCAATCAATACGCCTCTCTAGGCCAGGCTGCTGCAAGCATCTTGAAATTGCTTTATTCTATGCAATGCTCATTGCTTATGACATTGCAATACCACAATTGTGGGCATAATTGATACCGCGAGCCGTCGACCAGCGGTTCTCTGAGCGAAATTTCAAAGAGCCGCTGAACTGTTTTTGTGCCTGCAGCCAGCTGACTCTCGGAAATTTACAGCAGCGACTCAGATTCCACAATAATTCGGCTCAAATCTAGATTAGAGTTAGGCTCGCCATCATAAGTCAAATACTCTAAATCAATCAGAAAAGCTTCTAAGGCAGCAGGATAGCTCACAAAAAAGCCAATTTCCTCTCCCGCATTGTTGTACTGCGTCAGCCCCCAGGTGTCCGTGGGATCGTAGTGGGCCAGCATGTAGTCCCATCCCGACTCGTACTCATTCAACAACAGCTTTTGCGCGACATATCCAGCCAAGATGCCGTTTGCTCCCAAAATGGGTTCCTGTAAAGTGGATTCCCGCGTCTGTTCATACATGCCTTGAGCATTAGAACGCATCGCATCAGCAAATTGGCGGGTGACGTCGATGAGCGTGCCGTCACGAAAGGTCAACGTAACCATGGGCGGCCAAGAACTCGCATAGCTGCTAAAAGCGTAGAGAAATCGTGGGTCAGCACTCAGAAATTCGCTGTAGCCATCTCCGTCCAGGTCTTCGAATCCTCCGGCAGCTGAGGCATCCAGAGGATAGGTCAGGGTTCGGTGTAGGCGATCGTCTTGCTTGGAATAAATGGTGAACACGCTACAGCAGTGAGCGCCGCCCAAATAGCGATGCAAAATGACTTCTGGCACACCGTCCGGATCGAGGTTTTCAAGGCTGATGCTGCCAAACGTAAAGTCAACTTCTTCCCGATATTGAGTTTGAAATTCACCGTCGATGTAAATATCAAATGTCAGATAGCGGCGGGCAGCGTCTTGATAGTCAAAGGGTTCGAAATCTGTAACTACGACCCTGACGGGACCGGCCTCCAGCTCTTGATTGCGCAAAGTTGTACTATCCAGCGGTAGTTCGGCTAAAGGTTCTGCCTGGACGGTAGCAGTTCCTCCCAGCGCGATCGCCCCCGTCAGCAATGATGCAGAAATCCAGCGCATTCCCGACCCATCACTGGCAAAATCATTTCTATAAAACCTCATGACATTAACCCTTGCCTCACTTGAGCACGAACATTTTTAAGCATATTCCAGTTGGAAACAGCCTCGACTTGACGTCATTGATGAATTTCTTCCCTGCCGACTCAATGCCCGCTCATGGATTTTTGAGTGCGCCGTTGGCTGAAGTACTTTAATTGAAATAGCTCTGGATTAGGCTTCCCCATCTAAGCCCTGAAATCCGGGAGCTTCGCCGAATTTTTTGCGATGGCGATTTTCATCGCAAGAACCCCCTGACCCATTGCTTGCTCTATTGCCAAAAACGGCTATAGAGCAAGCAATGGGTCAGGGGGTTGAGGATTGCGAGGCGATGACTAAATCACTTTGTAGCAATTAATCGTCGTCATCATCGTCATCATCGTCATCGTCGTCATCGTCGTCATCGTCGTCGTCGTCAGTGCTGACAGTATTCGTTTCAGTGGTGGTCTCGATAGTCGTTTCGGTCGTCGTCGTTTCGACCTCATCGAAAAGGCCAACGACATCAACGATGTACTCCGAATAGAATCTTTCCACCAGATTCATGCTGGCCATGGCCTGATAAATGCAGGAGCTGGCTTCAGCCCGAGTAACCCGCTCAAACAGGTTCAGTCGGGTCGTCGTCGGGTAGCTGACGATAATCCCTTTTTCGACGAGAGCGGCAATGACTTCACGATGTTCTACTGGAATCGTGTCAGCATCCGTAAAGACGCTAAGGATTTCTTCCACCGTAGTGGTGGTCGAGACAACTTCGGTATAGCCCAGCGATCGCGCCAGCATCACCCACATTTCCAGCCTAGTCAGCGTTGATTCGGGGTCAAAGGTATCGTCATCGGCCAAGTCAATGAAGCCCTCTGCATAGGCTTCCTGCAGCGCCTCATAGGCCCAGTAGAACTGCGATACATTGCGAATATTGACGACTTCACGAACGGCAGTTTTATTAAACGCCTTAGTCACCATTGCGGCATAGTGAGCTTTTGTCAGGAAGCCGTTAGGCAAAAATTCGCCGTCAGGATAGCCGGAGATGACGTTGATTGACGCCAGGCGATAGATGAAATCACTGGCCCAATATTCCTGAGTAACATCGGTATAAACGACTTCTGTGACAGTAGTTGTCGTTCGCGTCCTGGTCTGAGTCCTGGTTTCGCTGGTGCGAGACTCATCGTCATCGTCGTCATCGTCATCATCGTCGTCGTCGTCCTTAAGCTGATTTTCCGGCAGTTCGGCAATTTGCTGTCCTGAGTGCTCAGCCTCCAGCGTCGATGCTGTAGCCGACTGGGGAAATAGTCCAGAAGTGACGGCAGTAGAGAGGAAAGGAGTTAGGAACGCCATCAGGGTTGCCAAAGACGCGCCGCTTATTAGCAAACGATAAAAAATTTGACTCATGTTTCGTTACCCACGTGTTGATTGAAATTTTCAGAGAAATCAAGCAAAAACGCCTAAATTGAGGCGCTTTTTACTTAAAAAAGAGCCTTAGCCGTCATTTTGGCCAATATCAGCAGCGCGCCCTGCTTTGTGACCATTGACCGGAAGTGCCTGGCTGAGGTTCCCAACTCTTTGTGAGGACCGAAGTATTTAAAAATCCGTAAGCAAAATGGAACTTGGTACCGCTAATTCGCGTCTTTGCTAGGCCAAAACTGTTTGAGAATAGCCTTTGGCGATCGATCCCAGGTGTCGCGATGATCGTAAATTTTGCCTTCACTATTCAGCGCATATAGGGAATAGCCATTGAAAAAAATTTGAGATTTCCACGGCAGTCGCAAAGTGCCCCGTACAGTCCAATCGGCACGAATGGTTAATGCATCAGCAACGTGCACATCGTGTAGGTCAAAATAAAGCTCGGTGAAAAACAGCCGACCGTGGAACCGTAGCGTCCAAAAAATGATGCGGTAGTTAAACTTGCCCTTGAATTGATTAACCGGATCTTTGAAGAAGATGTCGCGGGTATAAATATCATAGGAAATATCTTGCTCAAACAGAGTGGGCAGGTCAGCCCGCAAGGTACTGAGAATTGGCTCATAATCCACCGCGATCGCCATTTTTGTCTCGCTTTGTCCGCTAAACTGCTGAGTGAGTGTTGTCATTCACCCATTCCTCTCCATCTTATGGCTAAGGCTTTCAAGACTTTCGTGCTCGCGAGTCTACTCGGAGCATTGCTTTGTTTCACATTTCCCACTGCTGCTAACGCTGAGACTTCACCTATGATTGCTGCACTACCTGGATTCAAAGCTCTTTTTAGCGGTTCTCGCCCGGCCAATATCGGGGTCAATGAGGGTCGCCTGACTGCTTGTCCCCAAAGCCCTAACTGTGTGGTCAGCCAAGGGGATGAAGATGCCGAACACGCCATTGCGCCGTTGAGCTATGACGGTGATCTGGCAGCGGCTGTAGAGCGACTGCGTACCCTCATCGAAGCTCAAGCGGGCAGCGAAATCATCGAGCAAACAGACACCTATCTTTATGCCGAATTCACTAGCAAACTGATGGGCTTTGTGGATGACGTAGAGTTCTACTTTGCCCCTGAAGAGAGCGGCACGATTCACGTGCGATCCGCTTCCCGGCTCGGCCAGTCTGATCTGGGCGTTAATCGCAAGCGCATTGAGGCGATTCGCTCGGCATTTTCAGCCTGATTCATTCATCAATCACCGTTGGTGGCAGATCTCCGGCTTGCCCGTCGGCGATCGCTAGTTCTCGATAGCCCGTCTGCTGGTCCAGGCGTCGCTGAAAGGTTAATTCTGGCATTGCTCCCACCACAATTTCAGCGGTAGTGAAAACTTGGCACCCCGGCATAACATGGCCACCCAAGGTTCGTCCTTGCTCATCGGCGATCGCCAGGTGCAGATGCAGCCCTTCCAGCGATAAAGTGCCCACCAGCGAGACGATTTCGAAGCGCCCCTGGAGAACTGTGGCGCTGTCTTGACCGGCAAAGCGCAAACTAGCCTGCTGCAAACTGCCGACCGCTGTTAAAATGCAGCCCGCTGCGATCGCATGGGATTTTGTCAATATCTGGAGGCTTTGCTTCAAATCATCTGCGGGTGAAAGTCGGAGACAATAGGGCCTCAGGGCCGCTGCAATAAAAACGGGATGGTTCATAAGCGGGTGCTCAGTATTTCATAGCGGTTTAAATCAGGCATCGGGCTCCAGCCTATTTTCCTGGGGCTAAGGCGATGAATCGCGACTACCATGAGAGGCACTCCGGCACGAATTTAAGGCCGGCCTGACAATTGATTTTTTCCAATGGACTGATGGGTAAGATACTTTCCCTGGAAAACAAAGCTGTAGCGGTAACCGGCGCTTCAGGAACCATGGGGCGATCGCTGACTGCAGAATTACAGCGGCATGGCGCCCAACCCATCGCCCTGACCACGTCCACACAGGCGACCTTTGCCGACGGCGTTAAAGTACTGTCCTGGCAAGTGGGGCAGGAGTCAGCGCTGCAGTCTATTTTTAGTGAGATTGACATTCTGATCATCAACCACGGCATCAACGTGCATGGAGAACGGACTCCAGAAGCGATTGCGCGATCGCTAGAAGTCAACAGCCTATCCGCGCTGGCTCTAATCGATACGTTCATCGCCGCGCTCACTCTAGGGGATGCAACTGACAAAGAGATTTGGGTGAATACCTCTGAAGCGGAAGCCGGACCTGCTTTTAGCCCCCTCTACGAAATTTCAAAGCGATTGGTCGGCGATCTGATTACCCTCAAACGCCAGGACTCTCCCTGCGTAATCCGCAAAATCATTCTTGGTCCGTTTAAGAGCCGTCTCAACCCCATTGGCATCATGTCTGCTGACTGGATTGCCGCCATGGTAATCGCCTTAGCAAAACGCGATTGTCGCAACATTATCGTGACGATCAATCCTGTAACGTTCTTGGCCTTTCCGCTTAAGGAAATTGCCCAGTCGCTGTACTTTCGACTATTTTCGCAATCGCCCTCGGCTTAAGCCAATCTATTCTGAATCGGCCTTCAACCAACTCTCAGATTTTTGCGGTTTTGCAGATTTTTCTCTCATCATGAAGTGCTGAGGATTATCAGATAATACGATAATGAAACCAGTCCTTTCAGTTT
>JBCCJU010000165.1:0-12372 GCA_039027715.1 Cyanobacteria bacterium P01_C01_bin.120 | reverse complement strand
TTCGATTCCACATAATCCAACCATTTTTGGCGAATAACCGATACGAAATTTTCGAAGAAGGCCATCGCTTTGCCTCAATCCGTTGCTTTTAGACGCCTCATGATAGATGAAATTCACAAAAGTGAGGTAGTTTGCCAGCAAGGTTATTGGACTTTGGAGTTTACTTAGCGGAAAGTGTTTACAGAGGGCAGCAAAGCGGGCTGCCCTCGCTGCTGGGCGAGCCCGCCATCCAGGCTGTCTATAAAGTATGTCAGTGTCGATCAGACCATCATCAGATCCAATTCTGATACCTGCTCAGGAGCATCTGCCGGTGGGTTGAGATAGAAGTCGGACAGCAGTGCAAACAGTTCACGGTCCTTCGTTTCGCTGGGAATAACGCCTTCGGGCTGGGCCAAAATTTGATCAGCGATATTGAGATAGTACTGGGTGACTGGCGTCAGGGAAGGATCGGTTTCAGCCATCTCGAAGATAGTTTTGCCTTTGACTCGCGAGATGCGAATATCCTCAATTAGCGGCAGGATTTCCAAAACCGGCATCGTCACCGATTCGACATATTTATCAATCAGGTCGCGCTTG
This sequence comes from Cyanobacteria bacterium P01_C01_bin.120, assembly GCA_039027715.1. Classification (GTDB taxonomy): domain Bacteria; phylum Cyanobacteriota; class Cyanobacteriia; order Phormidesmidales; family Phormidesmidaceae; genus Halomicronema. Next base: position 11,796 of record JBCCJU010000165.1, on the reverse strand, counting down.
GAAGTGCGGTTGCCAATGAGCCCTGCCAGGCGTAAGGGATGGGTACGGGCTTTTTCACGCACCGAAGCCGCAATCCGATTGGCGGCAAACAAAGCGTCGAAGCCGTTATCAGTCACGATCATGCAGTAATCAGAATAGTTGAGGGGGGCGGCAAAGCCTCCACACACTACATCCCCTAGCACGTCAAAAAGAATGACGTCGTACTCATCAAAGGCGTTGAGTTCCTTGAGCAGTTTGACGGTTTCGCCGACAACATAGCCGCCGCAACCAGCCCCAGCCGGTGGGCCACCCGCTTCCACACAATCGACTCCGCCGTAACCCTTATAAATCACGTCTTCAGGCCAGACATCTTCATAGTGAAAGCTTTTATCTTTCAACGTGTCGATGATGGTGGGAATCAGGAAGCCAGTGAGGGTAAAGGTGCTGTCATGTTTTGGATCGCACCCAATTTGCAGGACTTTTTTGCCCCGCTTGGCTAAGGCGACGGAGATATTGCAGCTGGTGGTGGATTTGCCAATGCCACCTTTGCCATAAACGGAGAGTTTCACAAGCGATCGCTCCAAAGCGTTCTGTTCACAAGGGCGCTATAGCCAGTGATGATGAGTCATAGAGGTGGCTACAGCGATCGAAAATAGATAAACTCGCCGCGTTGAAGCAGCGAGAGTTTTCGGCTTAGTTAGCATTATGGATATCCTCGCTGGATAGGGAAAGAGGGCTGATTTTTAAGTTGACCCATGAAATAGACTTAGGAGACTTGATATTGATTCAAAGCAGCTAAAACCTTTTGAAAACTGCTTAGAAAAAAGAATTTCCTTTTTTTAGCGACCTTATGGTCTCATATATGGTTTATCAAGACAAAAGACAAAAAACGATCGCGCTTACATTGCTTGGGGCGATCGCCAATATGTTCGAGGATAGAGGCTATGAAGAGCTGGCAAGTCAGGTGATCGGCAACAGGGAATCGAGAACTCAAAATTCAAGATTCATTGATCAGTCCTGTCTTAAAAACTGATATCGTATCGGTTCTCTTTTCTGGATCTACAGATGTCGACACTGCAGACGTTGGTATGTCCACGGTTTCGTACCAAAAATCGAAAATCCAGAATTTCGATTAGCCAGAGGGCTCGCCGTCTTGTTCTAAAGGAATCGGCGACGGCGGTAAATGATGCGCCTAAGCCTACAGCTAACCAGCAGATTGATTGACGCAGCGGTCAACGGCTTTGAATTTAGCGGTGTTTAATAAGAGCGACAAAACTTTTTTATTAAGTTCAGTCAAAATTTGGGCGGGCTAACCGCTATGTATCTTTTTTCTCCGCTCAAGAGACTTCTGCAGCAGCAGATTACTGCTCAAGCCCAATGCTAAGTTCGCCTCCTAACGTCGAACTACCGTCTGGATCATTCTTCACGATGATTTTGGGCGTATAGTCTATAGCGTCTAGGCCTTGCTCTTGGCGAAAACGAGCCACTTCATCACGAACCTGCTGGGCAATTTCGAGTGCTGTCTTGGTCGGTGGTGGGTCTGCGACCTTTAGATGCAGTTTAAGCATCACTTGTTTCACCAGCAACTGGTGAGTTTCAGAATTAATTTCAGCGTCTATTCCCAACTGAACCTTATGATTCGACACGGCCTGCACGGCTTGTTCGATTAGGGTTGTGCCAATGTCCACTGTGGCAGGCTGAAATTCATGGATATAAGCGCTGACGACATCGGTGGCTGCCGTTTCAACGTCACGCAACTGAATAATCTGAGCCACTTTTTGGGCAATTAGTATCCATTTAGAGTCGATAGTCCGAGCGATTGCGGCTGTAACGTTGACCTGATCACTTATACACGCAATGAGTCTTTGAGCTTCATCACGAGTAACAGTGGCGTCTTCGACGATGGGCAAGATAGTGGTCACTAACGCTTGAATTTTGCGGCTGTCGAGTTCTGGAGTGTAGGTTTGGATGTAAGCATCTAGGGTGTCCCGAATTTTAGCTTCGATGGTCCCCCGCCACTGTTTGACTTGAGATGCCAGACGCTGCTCGGATGCCGACCAAACTGTTTCGACCACCTGGCTAAGGTCGAAGTCTTTGACTAGAGCATCGACCCACCGTTCGGCTTCTAACCCGCGAAAAGTCAACAGTCCAGCCGTCTCTTGCACCGCCAATAACGCCCCTGCGATCGCCCGAGCTGCCCCCAGGGACTGCTCTCCATGTTGCTTCATGTAAGCGTAGACTGCGCGCCGGAGTAATTTTTGGGTATCAGGATCAATCCTAGTCATTGCTTTTCCCCTTCAGCGATGCCAATGCGGACCGTTGCAAAGAATTTTATGGCGATAGTTTTAGCCATTTGGTAGAGCATTGAGTGCCTTGTCGGAAATCAGCGTGCAACTAAACGGCTAATGGTCCTGTCCCAATGGACCTGCCGAACTGACGACGGGCCATCAGCCATCGTTACCTGTAGTCTATTGCAGGGCTAGGGATTCGCGATTGCCGCGTGTGCAGATCTTTAAATGAAGGAGAGGATCACACTCACCGGGACACTGGAGATATAAGTCAGTGGGAGCGTCTTCCTGACGCGCCCATGATTCATTCATCCTTTTTCAGTAACGCCGCCGGTCACAGCTCAGCTCGTTTTAGCTGCCGAAAGCAGCGGTGTATTGAGGACGCTTAGGGAAGGATCGCGGCGGGCCCTAAGCAGAAAGCGTTGCGCATCGAGGGAGAGCGCGCGGCGCAGATGTTCAACCGCCCAGTCATCGTGTCCCAATACGGCATAACATCCGGCCTGATGGAAAAAGGCTAAGGAATGGCTGGGAGAGAGGGCTAGCACCTTATCAAACGCCGCGATCGCTGCCTCGGGCTGAGAGAGTTTTCGCAGTACCAAGCCCAAAGCCAGCCAGCCGTCAGTGCGGTCAGCCTGTCGTTTTAGGCACTCGCGGAAGGCGTCATAAGCTTCGGAGTAACGTTTGAGGCGCATAAGGGCAACTCCCTTCTGCAGCCACAGCTCCGCATTATTGGGCCGCAGTAAACACGCTTGCTCCAACTGCGTCAGTGCTTCTCGATATTGTCTCCGTTCCACTAGCAAATAGGCATAGCACTGTAATAAGCGAGCATCTTCCCAGCCTTTAGCCAACCAAGGCTGCAAATAAGCTAGGGCTTGACTCTTTTTATCGCAGTCAATTAAGACATGGGCTAAGGAAATATAGGCGGCTGGACTGGACGGATCATTAGCGATCGCGGTTTTGAAAAAGTTGATAGCTTGGGTAACTTGTTTCAGCTGATAGGTCGCTAGACCTTTGCCATACCAAAGACGAGCATCAGTTGGGTCAATGGCCAGGGCATGGTCATAGCTTTCAATGGCGCGGACAAACTCTTTTTGGTGATAAAGCACTTTAGCTCGGCGACGCCAAACATTTGCATAGTCGGGCGCTAAATCTAAAGCGCGATCATAAGCTTTTACTGCCGCCGCTAAATGGTTAGTCGCGACTAAGGTACTGGCATAGTTACACCAAGTTTTGGGATTGTCGGGATCAAGCCTTAACGCCTCTTGATAACTAGCAAGGGCGTCAAAATAGCGCTGCAGTTGCACCAGGCAAAAGCCCCGCTGGCGCCATCTTTCTGCTGTGATTTCCCCACGCTCAAGGGCCGCATCGCACTCTGCGAGCTGTTTTTGAAGTACGGCGCGAGATTTTGTGGTGGCTGACTTTACCTTAGTTGCAACATTCATAGACTTAGCAGTCATTAAAAGCAGAAATTAACAGCAATGAAGCAATCTGAGGACGATGGTGACTTGGGAGCTATGGTCGAGGGCAAAACTAGAGTCATGAAAGAGAAATCAACGATCTCAACTCAACTACCTAATAATCTTCTTTGGGGACCGAAAAAATAGGTTTAACAACGACGGTTAAAAATGCTACGGGTCTACTACGCTGAAGAATATGTAAAGCGTTTGCTTAAACGTTTTTATATTCTGCCGTAATTACACCGAGAATGCAGATGAAGTGAGGGGATTTAATACTGTCTTCTTGAATCTCCGCCAAAAAACCGGACGATCAGCGGCGGTTTTTGATGGTTGAAACTACCGAAATTTCTGCATTTGAAATATGTTGACGCTTGCGCAAATCTTGAAGACAGATTACTAAGTCTTCATGTAAAAACCTCTTTTTTATGGTTTGAAGCACTATTTCTAATGATTTAAGGCCGTGTTTGTGCAACCTAAAATATGCTGAACATGCACCGTCATAAAATCCATAGTGACGGAACGGCACGCTGCGACCGGGACGTTCTTTTTTGTGTGTCCGCTTGATGGGCGCTCGCTGAATCACTCAATCACGTCGAAGGTGATCGACAGGGCCGCAAGTGAACCACGCTGATGGGTCGTATCGAGGCGTCATTGTTTTCCTCAGGGATCAGCTAGCAGAATCTCGATTACAATCTTGGGGTCGGTGACGGGAATCGGGCAATCACGGAAACCGCATTCATTGGCGATCGCCTGGAGACCTTTCAGGGCGTCGACCATTGGCTTAGTGCTGGCAACGATGAGAATTTCGGTCGTCCCCAAGGGCGGCTGCGTAACTAGACGAAAGCGATCGCGATCGCGGTTAGGAATGGATAAAGTTTGCTGGGCTGGCAACACGGTTGACTCAGCCGATGCCGTCCACTGGTGGGGAAAAATAACCGACATCGCACCAGCCGAGTCAATCGCCAACACGCTGAGATAGAGGTCGCAGTCTTCGCGATTTTCCCCTTCAAAGCGCAAGCCAGTCGCTAATGGGACTTGCCTCCTTTCGGGCGTAATGGGCTGAGGCCGGTCATCGTGGCCACCACCGCCACAGCGGTTTTAGTCGCTATTGCTAAAACCTACAGGTGTTTTTGATCACGATCCTGAAAAGCAGACGGCAGACTTGGCGTGGCCGTTATTCCTTAAACTGTCAACTCTCCAATAATCCAGTTTTCAGCTAATCTAGTTTTCAGCTCCTTAGCCAATGAAATTGAAGTGGGGATAAACAGCCTTCTAGGGAGCGCACTGGAGCAGCTGGGCATTGGGGTATTGTGCTTGGAGATTTGCTTGGCGATCGCGGCTGGCTTGGCCGTAGGTCTTTAACGCGCGCAACTCTTCGGGAGTGGGAGGAGTCGTGGTTTCTTCCCCCAGGTCACTGAAGAGAATCACGGTATCGAGGTTGATTTGTCCTCGCGAATCTTGTTGATAAAGGGTTTGGTAAGCATCAGCAACAGTGCTCCACTTGGCGGGCTCGCAGTAGCTGCGGTCAATGAGTAGGACAACATCGGGCGCTGCAAATACGACGCGAATCGCGATCGCAGCGATTGCAAAGGCGGCCCAGCCTAGCCCCACGATTTTAATCAGCGCTTTATTGAGACGATTTGATGCCATTTCGTTTGCTTGATTCGTTGATTTCATTCTAAGCACAGGCTATTTGCCGAACTTAGCTGAGATTTTGCTGGCCACGGTAAGTAGCAAGCACAGAAAAAAGCTCCAGTTCAAATTTTGAACTGGAGCACTTGGCAAAAGACAGAAACTGTATAACCTACGTCTCTCTGGAACTCAGAAGTTTTCAGAATTGCTGTTATTACGCCTGCAGCCGTTGTTAGACAAAAGTTTAGTAATTAGTAAGGATTTCTTTCAGAACTCAATCGCCGAGGTCGACATGGTTCAACTATGGTTTCACCGGCACTAAGCTAGAGTTTCGGGGCAATACCCCAATCCCATAACAAACTGATTGCGAAACGCTTCGATTTCCTCTCGTTCCGGCTTGCCGTGAGAAACCACCGCCACTTGATAGCGGCGCATGACATCAACGGGAGACTGCCCTGTTTCCAAAGCCCAAAGCGCCATGCGTAGACGAATATTCGGTTCGTGGGCAATGCCCAACTCAGTTAAATAGGCGCGAAAGTTTTCAGCCAAACGCTCCGCGATCGCGTCGTGCATCCTAACTTTGATCACCCAGCCGTCAATCTGATGAATCACAGTGATCCATGACAGGGGTAATTCAGGCGTTTTTAATAGATGCTCAACAACTCGTAGGGTCAAGCTGGCGTTTGCGAGGTGATAGATATAATCCATCTGTAAACCTCCTGGGGCTGCGTATATTTCTATCCTCGCGGGTTTGCTGAGTCTTAGACACTGGGAAACTCCGCGCCTTACCCTAGGGGTTCTACCCAATCACGCCAGGGGGGCTATGGAAAATTCTCAGAATTTTGATTTACAACTCTCGGCTTATCACTACGAGTTGCCGCGCGATCGCATTGCCCAAAATCCGGTGGAGCCCCGCGATCGCGCGCGGCTGCTGACGATTACATCGCCGACTGAATACGCCCATCGCTACGTTTACGAACTGCCCAATCTGCTGAAGGCGGGTGATTTATTGGTGCTCAACGACACCAAAGTGCTCCCAGCGCGGCTGTTTGGGCGGAAACCTGGCGGTGCGGCGGTCGAGATTTTACTGTTAGAAGCGCAAAGCGCTGGGCGTTGGCTGGCGCTGGTGAAACCGGGGAAGCGTCTCAAACCGGGAGCCCGCATCCACTTTGGAGAAAATCTCGACCAGCCAGATTTAATTGCTGATGTAATTGAGACCGACCCTGAAACGAACGGCCGGATTCTAGAGTTTACAATCCCTAGCGGCGAGTCATTTTATGAAGTGTGCGATCGCTTGGGTCAAATGCCGCTGCCGCCGTATATTACTGAGTCCACCGCATCCCCGGAACGCTATCAAACGATTTATGCCGACAAGCTGGGGGCCGTTGCTGCTCCCACTGCTGGCCTGCATTTCACTCCAGAACTATTGGAAACATTGGCGGCCAAGGGAATCCATCGGGCTTTTGTCACCCTCCATGTGGGGGTGGGGACGTTTCGCCCGGTTGAAGCTGCCACTATCACTGACCATAAAATGCATGCGGAATGGCTAGATGTGTCAGCCGCAACGGTAGAAAAAATTCGTCAGACCAAAGCCCGAGGGGGTCGGGTAATTGCAGTTGGTACCACAGTCACGCGGGCATTAGAGGGGGCAGCTCGCACTGGTGAACTGCAGCCGCTGCAGGGCAAAACCAACCTGTTTATTTACCCCGGCTATCAGTGGCAGGTGCTCGATGGGCTGATGACCAACTTTCATCTGCCAGAATCGAGTTTGATGATGCTGGTCAGCGCCATGATTGGTCGGCAGCGTTTGCTCCAGCTTTATGCCGAAGCGGTGCGCCAGCAATATCGCTTCTATTCTTTTGGCGATGCCATGCTGATACTGCCAGAAGCTCGGCGATCGCCAGCTTGACACACCGAAATTGCCAATAGTCATGCAAGAACCCGAGTCATCACATCAAGTAGAGGGCGGCTCGCCAATTTCTTCACTTTTTCCGCGTACGGGCGGCAGCTTATCCACCAATCCCATCTCAAAGGCCACGTCGGGCAGTTCTCCCGCAATGTATTTGCCGGGTTCAAACATGCGACCCGGGGTTAGGCATATCTGCCGTAGTTCCACGACTTCAGTTTCCAGGAACATGGCACGAGAGAGGCGGCGTTCTAAAGGCATAATTTCTATCCGGTCTAACGATAGCTTTCGCCCTTGAGGCTAGGGCATGCAATAACCTGCGGGCGCTGATTTTGCAGCCAGAGAGCACATTGCCTGGCTCTGACAGAACTGGCGACGGCTACAGCAGTGGCAAATCAAGAGCACCGCTACTCCTCAAACTGCATTAGCTCCTGGGTATAATTTTCATCCAGGATGCGCTTGGGCCGCATCACGACCAGTAACCGCCCAAGAATTTTTTGCTGGGGTGCTTCGGGCAGCCACTCCACCACGACCGTGTCATCCTGCGCCATTAAAAAGTAGCTGTCGACATCCCAAGTGCGCTGAGCGCGATCGCAGACCAACAGCACCGTTTCTGGATTATCAGGATTTCGCACATTGGGTAGCTGTCGCGGTTGAGCCAAAATTGCTATGGGGTCTTCAGCCTGCAGCAGCACTTGCCAGCCGGGTATCGGCACCCAAGCTGCCGGACCAGTCGAAGTCACCATGCCAAAGGGCTCTACTGGGACGATGACGGGCACGGCCTGAAAATCGGCCACAGTCAGAGGTAGTTTGCCGGCTAACGGCAGTACTAAAGGCAGCTCTGAGTCGGTTTCTAGACGATACGTCGGCAAAGTCGGTGCAGGCCGCGTCTTGACGACGGTTAAGTCCGTCAGCAGCGATTCGATTTGCTGCCGGGCACCGTCACTGGTGGCGAAGCGCAGGGCTTGAGCAATAAGGCGCGATCGCGCGGCTAAATCTGACTGCTGGCGCGCTAGTTTCCAGTAACTGTAGGCAACGCCGTCACCGGCGGTATCAGTAAACCCCGCTGGGGGCTCTTTGAAATAAGAGTATTCTTTCAGAGCCTTGGCGATGTCTTTAATGGCGTCGGCGTCAATGCCTTGGTTCAGGGCAAGTTCTGCAGCTCGAGCGCGATCGCGCTGAGTCAAAATGCGTAGCTCGTACAAAATATCGCTGCCGCGCTGAGCAAAATGCGCCTGCACCGTCTCGGCGGCCGGCGCTGCCACCAGTGAGTCATAGACTTGAGCGGCAACTATCACTTGATTTTGCTGGGTAGGCTCAAAGCCTGTGTTTTCGAATAGCGTTTGCGGACTCATGCCCGATTTTTGGAGCGCTTGGCAGCCCTTACCCCAGGCCACCCAATTGCCTTCTTTACGGCGCAGTTGGGTTACTAAACGGTCGACATCAACAGGCGAGTTAGCGGCGGGATCGGATGAGGCCATAGACGCAGTCAAAGGAATGCAGTTATCTGCCCTGACTCTAGCGTGTTTCTCTCCGTCGATAGCATTAATTTCTTTGTAGTCCTTGACGGTGGGTCGCCCGACAGGGCAAGATCATAGTCGCATTGCGGGGCTATAGCTCAGTTGGTAGAGCACTTGAATGGCATTCAAGGGGTCAGCGGTTCGAATCCGCTTAGCTCCATTCACTTTGTGTCTCCAGAGATTGATTCACAACTGGATTCGTCCTTACTGGAAACTCGGCAGAAAAATAGCTCCAGGCATGAGGATGGGATACTGCAACCGTGTGCTCTTGACCGATAAACCCTTGGTTACAGGAGGGATTCACTGCATCACCTCTGAAGGAATCAGTGCCTACTTGTGCGGTAAAGATCCAATTTCTTTGCTCCGGAGAGTTCGCGAGCCGCATCTTTGAAAGTCACCGTTAAAAGAGTTAGTCACCGGCATAACGAATATGGGTAATCAATAGAGTCTCTTCATTCTCACGGGTACGTTAATTCTGTGCACAGCCCTGAGCTCCAGTGGAGAAGAGGGAATTACGTGTCTTTCTCAGCATGGGGCTCGACGTCCATTGGGTGCTTGACGATGCCCGTTTCGGGAATGTCGTCTGCTTGGGAATCGGCGACCTGATGATTATCGTCATCGCCATACAGGCTCGACAGTCGCTCTTGCATATCCTGCAGCCAACTGCCATGTTCAGCACGGATGGTTTCTTCCGTTTTGGTGACGAGTTTTTCAAAATTGGCGGGGTGCTGTTTAGCGGCGGCCGACAGAGAATGCCACCACACATGAATGTCGTACAGCGTATCGGCAGCCTGGTTGTAACCCACTAAGGTGGCTTCAACTCGCCGATATTCCAAATAGTTCACCAACGTGGTTGATACCGCAGCGGAAATAGGGATGAGATATTGCTCTTCGACCGCGGCAAACAGCGTACCTAACCCAGCAAAGAAATAAACGCTGGTTTGAAGAACCTGATTTTGGCGATCGTACTGCTTACACTTGTGGCGATACCAATCAAACTGTTTTTCCAGACGAAAATACAGATATTTCTCGGCATCTAAATCCGCATATATCTTTTGATACTCATACTCGTCTCGAGGCAGGTCCAAGAGTTGCTGAGAGTCCGAGGCTGATGATAAAGACGTTCCTGAGACGGTTTCTAGATGAAACAGAAAATCCCACACCTTGATAGCCCCTCGACGCATAGCGTCCAACAGGTAATGGGCGATTTTGAATATCCAGCCTCGTTGAGTGCGGGTTTCGGGCTCCCACTCATAGGGATTGAAGGCCGCTTCGTGGACGGAACTACTTTTGACTCGCTCGCTAATCTGTTGAACCTTAGTGGCTAAAACGGCATTGCGGTTCTGCCGATATTCTTTGACCCGCGAGCGATATAGATAAATTTCCATTTTTAGGGCTTCAGAGTTACCCCTTAACAACACCCAAGAATTACCTCGGTCAAATTTGACGGCAAATGCCAGCATTGCCGTCACCACAATAGGCAACAAAATCAGCAAAAAATTGACCACAGCCAAAACGAAGCTATCGAGGCTGTTGTATTCGATCGAGGGTTGGGCAACGGCCAGCACCACAATCGCAACACTTAAATACGCCAAGATTCTTCTGACCCAAAAAAAGCGTTCCTGGGCATTGGAAGCATTTTTACTATAAATTCGATGGCGTTCCCAAACGTCTCTCAGCAGCGCCAACGAAGAAGGGTCGTTAATTGTTGCGACCGATGAAATTTCAGAATCAGGGAGAGGGGTGGGCACAGCTAGCCGATCTAAAGAGCTTTTACAAAATACTGCTTTAGCTGCTCAAAAACTTCAAATAAAGATGTAGAAATATCTATCGAAATCAATTTACCCTGGGGGTGATAGCTTGCAACTAAGGCCGCAATTTCAGGGTCAACATCAGCCTGAGGATCCGCCATGGCTACGGCAATTCGATCCGCTAAACGGCCACTACCTGCCACCACCACAGCTAAGCGGTCAGCCTCTAAATTAGCCTTCAGGTCTTTCAGAGACGTTTCCCCCCCATTAATCAGCACCGTTAACGAAGGTTGATGCTCCGCCAGGAGCGTGGCCAGATCAGTTAACCAGGGAGTCTCTGTTCCCCAAGAGTTGCCTGGAATCAGAAAAAAATGCGTATGGTGAGGTTCCAAGCTATGGGTCGAAATTTGGGGGTCAGGAGGTTCCTCACCGGGTACTTTAGCCTTTCCTCGGGGCACTACCCCAATTAAGCGGAAATCGCCGCCTAATCTAGCGCGGGCTTGCCCCATCATGCTGATTACGCCCGCATCAGTGCCACCATCCAAGACGGTAATGCCCAATTCCTGAGCCAGTGGCGCTAGCACCTGATCGAAAAAGGGTTGCAATTTCGCTTTTATGTCAGGCTCCATGAAGTTTGCCCCACCGATAATCACCAGTGTCGATTGAGCCTCTTGAAAACCAAATTCTTGAAGGGTCTCGAGTTTAGTGAGGTAAGGCGATACCCACATGACTCGGGCCTGAGTTCCCAAGGCGAAGTCAAGGTCTGCAATTTTATTGGCAAACGCTTCTGACATATTGCCGAATACCTACCGAAGGAATGATTATGTAGGCGAGAGCCTTTTCAGTAAATTGCAACAAAGAACAGAATCTGTGCAAAACTCGTCTTGGTGAATTTTAGAAATAGGCTATGAATACAATAGTAGAGCATGTTGCAAGATCGACTTAACCTGGGAAGGAAACACCTAAGAGCTAATCGGTTTGCTCCATGATTTTAATTTGTGCCAATCTGTGTTCAATAATAAATCAACCAGAATACTAAGTTGTTTTGCAGACTTTGGTCTTTGAGGTCGGACCAAGTTAACTTGGAAAAATCCAAAAATGATGTAACTAGGCGTTCCATACTAAACCTCTTGCAAATTAGATTTTACTGGCTGCCTCAAGCTGTTTTGGCATACTCCTGGTTGTAAATCGCAGCAATGAGATTACAGCGCAAGCCATAGCGACGGCGACGATTGCGATAGCACTGGGATAGGATGCGGAAGA
>JBCCJU010000164.1:0-12735 GCA_039027715.1 Cyanobacteria bacterium P01_C01_bin.120 | reverse complement strand
TGCATCTGGTGATGGGGCGCGTTGGCATGACGCGGCGGCGGGCCGAGTGCTTTTTACGGCTGTGGCTCTATCTATTATTGAAGGAGGCACATCAGCGAGGCCAGCCGTTATCGCAGCCGTTGACGAGCCTTACCTTGCCTCAAGGATGGGTGAACTGTAGCTGTCGGGAAGCCGCGGAGGTCTTTTATAGCGATCGCGAGCGGGGCAGCGATCGCTCGGCGGGCATGATGCTCGATAAGCTGGTGGCGCTGGGCCTGATGCACAAATCCTTTGATGGCAATACGACCCAGATTGAGCTGCTGTCACTGCCGGAACTGCAGTATGAGGCGACTGAGAAAGCGGCGATCGCGGAAATTGTGCCTGACGACTTCAACCCCCGCTGTGATGCCGTGCCGATTGCTAATTTATTGGCAACAAACTACAACTGGCTCAGCCGCAACACCGATGCCATTCCCTACCGGATTGCCAATATTTTGCGCGATTGGGCAGAGCCCTATGGAAACGGCTTCCGGGTCTTGAGGCGCTGCGACAATCAGAATCCCATTGGCTTCTATGCCCTTTATCCCACCCAGCGGGAGTCAGAAATCAAGTTTTTTGCCCCTCCCAGCCAGGGGCTTCACCTGAGTCAAGTGGCGGAAGAAGACCCTTTCAAAATGGCTTTACCTGGGGATCAGCGCTGTCGAGCGGTATTTGTGCGGAGTTTTGTGATTGATTCAGCAGCTATGGGCGATCACCAGACTATGTTTGTCCAGGATGCTCAGAAGACCCTTAGACGCATGCAGCAAGACTTTCCCAATCTGATGGATATGTATACGCTGATTATTCACCCCAGCTATGCAGAACTCGCCCAAGCATTGGGATTTCAGAAGACAAACGCCGATCCAAAGCTGCCCCTGCAGTGGATGTATCAGGCTGTGGACCGTTTTGTAGCCTTGGATGTGCCGGAAGCGATCGCGAAAATGCGCTCCTAAAGTTCACCTTTTAGCCGCATTGTTGCTGGTTATGCCGCCGTTCTAGAGCAGCGTATCTGTGCCAGGCTGTTATCCGACCGGCCACTGTGATTTTCGAATGTGGCGGCGCGACAAGGCCCAACGTAGGTTTTATCCAATCGGCATTCTGTCATTTGCTATCGGTTCCTATCGCTTGGGAATCAGCCCTGTCGTCATTCGCTTAATGACGCGATTAGCCACGTCGCCATATTGAATTTCACCCGCTAATAGTTGTCCCATGCGTTGGGTCATCGTCGGTCGCTTGATGCCGACTCGATAACCAATTCCTGGCACCCGGAAAAATACGCCGGCAATGCGCTGTGCCCACTGCATGTTGTCACCCCACTGGCGCATGGCCTCGGTGTAGCCAGCCAGTGCGGCGCGCTCTCCGGCCAGCGCTGCCGCGATCGCCGCCGCTGCTTTCATGCCGCTATACATGCCGTGCCGAATCCCTTCTGCTGATAGCGGATCGACAATTGCCCCTGCCTCTCCTACCACGACAGCCTGCTGGGTATGCAGAGGACGATGACCATTCCACAGGTTGACCGAACAAAGGACTGTTTTGCTGCCAGCGATCGCAAAATCCCGTTCGTAATCGGCAAAAACGGCAGCAAAATCAGGCGTTTGCTTGCCCACCAGAGTCAAGCCCCCCATAACCGCATCCTGGGTGCGAGGAAAACACCACAAACAGCCACTCTTGAGCAATCCAAATTCAAAATTTAAGGCTGCCTTGTCCGCTTGTAAAGCCGAGGGAAGCTCACTCACTGCCGCCGGACGGGCATTGCCGCCAGCCAGCCCCAGCCAATGTGCCAACGGCCCCTCACCGCCATCGGCGGCAATTAAATAGCGGCTGGCATACACCTCTCGTGAAGTGCGAATTTGCCACTGTGAGCCATCAAATTCAATGCCAGTGACGGTCGTATGGTCATGTAGCGTAGCGCCTTGAGCGATCGCCTGCTGCACCAGAAACCAATCAAAGGTGTCACGCTTCACCAGCCAAATGGGTTCTTGAGTTTGCAACTCTGATGCCACCTCATCGCCCAGCTTCCAGGTGTAACGCACTCGCCGCACCGTATTTGCCAGCGCTGGAGCAAAGTCGAAGTCGAACCACGCGGCCACTCGTGGCGACAAAGCTCCAGTGCAAGGCTTATGGCGGGGCAACTTGGCTTTTTCTAGCAAAAGCACGGAAGCTCCTCGACTAGCTAGATGATAAGCTGCGCTGCCGCCTGCTGGCCCGGCCCCCACAACCACACAGTCAAATTGAGTCACCCCAGCGCCCTCATTCCAAAGTCCAAAGTTATGGCTTTAGCCATTTCAGCTAATGTATCCGACAATATGCGGATGCCCAGCCCACAGGCCAATGGCACGCCGTCTTGTTCTCATGGAACTGGCGACGGCTGTAGCCAACAAAGCCCACATTACCGAAATGTGTTCATCCATGTCTGACTTGTGACAGCGATCACACAGAATCGTTACTGCTGGCGAGCTTTAGTTGCGGAAATCCCTGTGTAAAATACTTTCAGCCTTTCTGTTGAATACATAGTCCTGCGGATTACGAAGCAAACTGAGAATCATATGCTGAAATTGGCTTTGTGCATCGAGCTTTGATTCGGCAGAACTTTGACTAGGAAGATATCCCTACAGGCTGGCGTCGAGGAACAAGACCTCATATAGTTTCCGTCTAAATATTGTAAGTATTGCTGACGCGACAGCCCGAATAACTAAGGGCAAACCTCAGACCGCTTTTTCGCTAAAAAAATTACTTTGATAATTCGGCTCTCAAAATGGCTTTAGGAGGCACTGATGTTTTGGGAAATATGCGTGCTCTATGCCAATGGCACTGAAGAAGTCTTAACAGTATTTCAAAGTTTGGAAAAGGCGCAAAACTACGTCGATCGCATTTATGCGCAGACCGGCTATCCCATGCATATGGCCTATAAAGTACGACCGACTGGAGTAGCTTGATGGGGATATCGCGGAGTCGATTCTCCGAGCATATGCCAAATTCGTGAATTTTTCACTGCTATTTAGGGCCAACCTTTTCCTGATGAGCCAGCCGCAACGGCGACATCATTGCAGCGCCATCACCATAAACATAAGATCGAGATAATGTTGGCTATTCCAGTGCCTAAGGCAATCAATTTCTGACGCTATATTCTGCTGACTTAGGATAGGAACTGCGGTTAAAAATCTCAACATAGCTTGCTAAACGTTACCGAAAATGGCGAGTGCTAATAACCGTCAAAAGAAGTGGCAAATCCCATACTTCTTATAAACTAATTCTTGATAAAACCTTAAAAAAAGCAGGCCGACAACGTTGCCGACCCGCTTCACTGGTGTAGGATTTGCAATGATTAAGCATGCTGTTTGGCAACAGCGATCGCTCGATAAGTTTAAGCTACAGTCGCTGTCTTAAGACAGGCGAGCTTAAACTAGCTTACGGCCGCCAGAATAAGGCATATGGCCGTCAAGCTTAGCTGAGCGATCGGGTAAAATCCAGCAGAGCACCGGAGCTACGATCAGAGTCATAGCGCTCACAACAGCAATGATTTCTAGCCCTTGAATGAGTGAAGTGGTTAACATGATTCGCCTCCAAAATTTAGTTCACTTAATGGGGGCGCGTTCCTTCAGGAGAATCCTTACTTCCGTCTTCATCACCAACAAATCAGTCGAGTAAGACTGAATTAAATGCAACAAAGATGAACGTTGTCTTTATCTATCCCCATTATTACTTTTCCCCACTGTTTTGTGTACTAACTTCATTAAGCGATGTTGCACTAATTAAAGTGTCCTTAGCAAGCGTCATCATCCAAGAACCCAATGTCTCAAGTACTGCTGTAATAGTTCCCGTTCGGCAAAATTAGCTAAGAGTGTTCCAACTCATTACTTGTCCAAATTCGAGAGAAGACCATAAAGACCACAGCACAAAAGCCTGTTTAGTCTGATCAGGGTCGAGATGATTTTTTCGATGAAATACTCTGGGCGATAAAACTGCTATGGTTTTTCTCTTTCACTGATAAATGATGATGATGACGGTTAGTAAAGGGTAAACCGACAAACACTTTTCGCAACTATTTATAAGAGGTTCCTACTTCACGTTATTGATGCCCGCTATGGTCCAAAGTTTAACCAGCCCTACTGCTGCGCAGATCATTCCTGAACACATCCAAGAGCGTCGAGTAACCGTATTTCTGGTCTTGTCTGGACTGTTTCTCGGTACTTTAAGCATGCTCAACATTTTGGGCATCAGTCGGTTTGTGAAAATTTTTAGCTTTCACGGTGTGGATGTAACGGTTGCCGTCGGCACCCTGCCCTATCCGTTGACGTTTTTGTGTACTGATCTAATTTCTGAACTCTATGGCCGGCAGCGCGCCAATCAGGTCGTTTGGGTAGGCCTGCTGCTCAATCTATGGGTGCTGTTTATTGTGTGGCTAGGAGGGACGTTGCCAGGATTCGAAAATCTCGATCCGGCTACAGGCGAGATCCTGCGTGACGCGGCTAACCGCTTGCCCGTTTTTTTTGAAATCCGTAGCCTGACCTTCGGTACCGTCACAGCGTCTATGGTTGCCTATTTGGTAGCGCAGTTCATTGACGTGCAGCTCTTTCACTTTTGGAAAGAACTGACTCAGGGCAAGTATTTGTGGCTGCGGAATAATGGTTCAACGCTGCTAAGCCAACTGGTTGATACAACCGCGGTCATTTTGATTACGCACTTCTTGGCTGGTGTCTTGCCAATTGATCACGGTGCTCAACTGTGGCCGCAACTGATGATTTTCATTGCCTACGGATATGTCTTTAAGCTGGTGGCCGCCCTGCTCGACACGGGTCCCTTTTACATCTTGGTTTATGGACTCTCGCGTTACCTGTGGCTGACGCCCGCCCATGACTGAGTAATCAAGGTTCAAAACCCCGCTTTGAGAGGCGTAACTCTAATGGCCAGCAGTCTTGCTCTAGTGAAACTATAGCTGAGGGATGAAGGCAGAAGGCAGAAGGCAAAAGGCAGAAGTGAAAGTCCTGTTTTATGGCGCAAGCAGAAAATTTCATTTGGATTAATAAAGCCTGCTGGTTGAATAAAATTTCACCAGCAGGCTTTGAGATAATGGCGATCGCTGATTTCTATAAACCTTGAGCGATCGCTTTCAAGCAGTATTTATTGAACGGGAATTAGCGCCCAGTCTTCCGGCAGTAGATTAGCAATCAGCTCAAAGCCACCGTTGCCGTCTGGCTTGACCACATAAGCTACGCCCTGTGGCTCAGGATAAATGCCGGTTGCCGACTCGAACACATCATCATGGCCCACAATCACCGTATTCGTGCCCGGCTCTGGCACCGCCGTCATTAATGGCATAACAGCATCGCGCATCTGAGCGAACTGCTCATCGGTGTACTCTTCTGCGGGGAAAAAGTTGAGGTCAGGAGTCTTTTCGTATTCGCCAAAGGCTAAGAAAGCCGTTTGCCAAGCGCGGCAATACTGGCTGGTAATAACTTCAGCAACTGGAATTTCCAGCGCTTCAAAGGCTGCTCCAATTGTTGCCGCTTGTCGATAACCAAACTCACTAAGCGTCCGCTGCGTAGAGCAATCATTTAAGTCGAGATTAGGATCAGCTTGATCGGCATAATCTCTTTCTGTTTGGGCGTGGCGGAAGTAAATCACGTAGCCGCCAGCTAGCAGCTCATCGCGGAGTTCAGCGCCTTCAAGCTTATCTTCAAAGTCGACAGCGGCACCGCCTTCGCCGCCCTCACCGCCTTCGCCGCCTTCGCCACCTTCGCCGCCTTCACCGCCTTCGCCGCCTTCACCGCCTTCGCTGGCGTGTTCATGGGCTAAAAGTTCCACAGAAGCCTCAGCGGTTTCAAGGTTTTCAGCATCGGTCAAATCAGCTGCGATCGCGCCGTGGGCACCAACTGCTAAAAAGCCGGTAGCCAAAAAAAGTTCTACAGATTTCAAACGATTTGCCATTTCACTTGTTGGAGATTATTCTCAAAAAATTGATAAAGACGAGATTACTGCGAAATAGGAATCACTGTCAACGAGAACACATTTTTTCAGCTCTGGACGAATTTTTTTTGAGAATTTGGCCGCACCCCCTTTAGAAGTTAAAGGCTTGACTCAGCAGCTTTTGAGCTGACTGTGTGGCATGTGACAAAAGGCTTTTATTGTTGAAAGCAGAATGCCAACAATTTATTTCAATAACAAAAAGTCCCTGCTAAGCAGCACCACTGCCACGCCTTAATCAATTTCAATTTCAACAACGGCTCCGTGAATGGTGTGGCGGTCGTAGTGAAAATGAAGCTGTCGAAAGCGGCTTAGCTGGGCCACAATGTGTATTCTCGCTTTGACATAAATATCCTGTTTCTCAGCCAGTTGCCCACTCTAATGAAGCTGATGGACTTGTAGGCATGGGAGAGTGGTGGACAAACAGTCATGGACGTATTGTGTTGGTGCGATCGCCAGACTTTAACTCTTATTGCTACTTTTCTTCACTGCGAAGCTACCCGTTGCTATCGAAACTTTGGCGATTTGATTTCATACCGCCAGACGTTTCCTGTATTTCAATCTCTCGCATTTGAAACAGCCGTTCTACCGCAGACTCCCTGTGAAAGCGTCAAACTGGACTTTACTTGACGCTGACAAACCGCTCTTGAGCGACCATACGTAGGTTGTGCAGATCTTCTCGGCGACTAATCGACAGGGGCACCGTAGATTTCACTTCCTCAATGATGAGTTCAGTGTTGACTGGCTGCTGCTCATAAATGGCGCGATACAGCGACGTAATGATGACTTGCTCAATTTCCGCACCGCTAAAGCCATCGGTGGCCTGCACTAGAGCCGCTAGTTCAAAGCGTTGGGGATCCTGGCAGTGGCGCATTAAATGAATTTGTAAGATGGCGGCCCGTTCAACTTCGTCAGGTAAGTCGACAAAGAAAATTTC
Source organism: Cyanobacteria bacterium P01_C01_bin.120 (assembly GCA_039027715.1). Classification (GTDB taxonomy): domain Bacteria; phylum Cyanobacteriota; class Cyanobacteriia; order Phormidesmidales; family Phormidesmidaceae; genus Halomicronema. The sequence goes on along the minus strand of JBCCJU010000164.1, from coordinate 5,816 downwards.
GTCAAAGCGGCCTTTGCGCAGCAGTTCCGGAGGAATACGTGACAGATCGTTGGCGGTGGCCACGACAAACACGTCACCTGATTTTTCCTGCAGCCAGGTGAGAAAATAGCCAAACAGCCGTCGACTGAGTCCACCATCGGCATCACTATCAGACTGCCCCATGCTTTTTTCAATTTCGTCAATCCACAAAACCGCCGGCGCCATCGTTTCTGCCAGAGTCACTGCTCGCCGAAAGTTATTCTCCGATTCGCCAACAAATTTGTTGTAAAGTCGTCCGGCATCAAGCTTTAGCAGCGGCATCTGCCATTCGCGGGCAATCGTTTTAGCCGCTAAGGATTTGCCGCATCCTTGAATACCGACAATGAGGATGCCTCGCGGGGTGGGCAAATTAAACGCCTTGGCCTGCTCGCTGAAGCCGACTCGAGCTCGTTTGAGCCATTGCTTTAGCCCCTCAAAACCACCTAGTTGAGCCGGATTCATTTCTGGGGGAATGTAGTCCAGCAAACCAGCTTCTCGCAGCACCTGTACTTTGCGCTGCAGCACTCGCTTGACGTCTTCTTGGGTAAGTTTGCCATCGTCTAATGCCGCAAAGGCAATGACTTTGCGGGCCTGCTGCAGAGTCATACCGCGCATCGCCTGCACCAGTTCATTGATGCCTTCAGGTTTGATTTCCACACTGATGCGGCCTTTGAGCGATCGCACCACTTCAGAAATGGCCCGGTAGAGTTCGTCGGGCTCGGGCAGCTTCAGGTCGAAATACACCACATCCTGGGCAATCTCGAACGGCAGAGTCAGGCTATGACCGGTGATCACCAGCGTCGAACGATTCTGCGAAAATTGTTGAATGACTTCGCGCAGTTGCCGTCGTACCACTTCATCTTCTAAATGAGGGCCGAAATCTTTCAGCCAATAGATTGCTTGAAAAGAGAGTTCTGAGATGTGTTTCAGTGCATCACCGGGAGCGGACGTTTGCTCTAAAGGCTGCGGTTTTTGCGTGCCAGGTGGAGCATATTCATTGGTCCAACGATTTTGAGCGTTGCCCTGCGATCGCACCAACCCCTGAGCTGTGCTCCATTCAAACACTGCCATCTGTAGTTCATTGATCGCCGTGTTGATTAAGGTACGAACTCGCTCTTCCTCAACAGTTTCAATCACGATGGCGGAATGAAAAGACATCACCAACGTTTTAAATAAACGGACGCTATGGCTGAAGGTCATGGGGGCTTTGAAAAAGACTTTAACCCTAGGTTGCCCGCAGGGAACTTACAGACAACGCTACGCTTCTGCCATAGAGTCATTAACAGGTTTCGGCGGCGGTTCAATGAATCAATACCGCTTCTGCAGCTAGTGAAGCGCCAGCAATGACCAAAGCCTTGATTTTAAGAACTTACTGATTTTTACCGAGCAAGGATAACGTTACATATAGGTTCAGACAGCAAAATGGCGCTCACTATAAGGAGCTGATTTTGGTCGACTGACAATCATAAGCATCTGACCATAACAGCCAGATATTTGCGCAGACCACAAAGACCATCAACAATCAACCGTTGAGCATCCCAGAAGAACCATCAGATTGATATCGAGACTAAGAAATTACTGCTGGCTGGTAAGCTGACGGCTTAACTCCAAGCTTGACCAGGTTGGCCAATTCTTGAAGCTGATTAATGGCTTCAGCGCCCTCTAGCTTCATCAGTTCGCGATCGTCCCGCATCTCGGTCCACGTGATGCCATAGTCGGAAACTAAAAAGCGAATTAGGTGATTATCGCCCAGACTCACCATAAAAGAGGCACTATTCATTTGGCCACCGCAGGTGTAGCAAGAAGCAAGATAGCCTCTATTTTCAAGCACAGTAGACAGGGCTTGCAAATTCATCACTAGGTCTTGCACGAAGCTCCTGTGCTGTTCGGCCAGTCGGACAAACATGGCAATTTCCTCCACTCTCAGAAACTATTCTAACCGTCAATCTTTAGATTGTCTTAATAAGTACTTGTAATGAGTTAGATTTCTGCTGTCTATTAATTGAAGCTACCCCAGCGCACGCTTTTCAAACTCGGCACCCGTTTAATGTTGACCAGCGTTTCATCTGAAGCGAATTTACCTTAACGCTCGAGCTTCAGAGTCTCTGTATCTTCTTAGACCATCCCTGAGGTGAAAGACGGTACATTGTCGAGTTTTGTTCTAACGCATTCTGACCGTAAGCGGCTGAAACACTGCCGCTTTTCATTAACAAACTTTACTCAACTGGGGTTGGCCTTGCAGATGCGGTAACGAAGAAATTCAGGCTAATACAGGGTTAGCTTCAAAGATCTCGGGTGGGCTCAGACTATGTGGAACAGGTGGCAGATGTTCCGCGAAACCATATGTGCAGACCGGTGAGCGGCGATCGCCTTGGATGTCAATGTGCAGATGTCAATGTGCAGATGTCAATGTGCATCAGAGGCCATGGCAAGACCACAATTGCGGACGGTAGCGGAATTTCTCAATTTTTGAGACAACCTGACGTTCTCGGTCTTTTCCTTTGCATAAATCTGCCTAGAAGCTCGTAACTTCTGGCCGTCTGGATGGTTGAATTTAGAAATAAATGACTCTGATGCAAAGCTCAAACGGATTCGATGTTCTTATGAGGCATATGATATGGCAGGTGAAAGCTTGAAAACCAGCGACCTAAAACGATATCTGGCAGCCCGCCCTCAGACTCAGTTAGCCAAGGAAATCGTGGATCTGTTTCAGAAAATTCCTGCAGTCAAAGATTATTACCAAATCAAGCTCAATCCCCAAGCTGAGACCGATGTGCAGGAGAAATATAAGCAGATCATTCGCAAGGAATTTGCCACCGCTGATAGACCTGGGCCAGCCCGTTTATCAGTTGCCCGCAAAGCCGTGATGGACTTTAAGAAAGTGGCGGGAAGCCGTGAGAGTATTGCCGATATGATGCTGTTTTATGTGGAACAGGGCGTCGCTTTTACCAATGCATTTGGCGACATTGACGAGCCTTTTTACAACAGCATGGAAAGCATGTATGAAAAAGCGGCGCAGTGGGCAACGCAGCATGAACTGACCGCCGTTTTCATCCCCCGCTTTCAGCGCATCGTTAAAGCAACAGCCCATATGGGTTGGGGCTTCCACCATTGTTTGACAGATATTTTCCAAGAATTCTTTAACGGCGTTGAAGCGTAGCGTTCGCCAAAATTAACGGTGCGTCGTCTTACTTGCGAGTATTCCTGGATAGTGCCGATGTATTATCAAAACAGGTTCATCTCGCGACTTTGGCGCGATCGCCTTCCTTCTATCGACCGTGCACGTCTATGTCTGCTCGTCCCCAACCACCCCGTTTGCGACCTTACCAGGTGGAACTGATCAACGACCTTTATCGTAAGGTCAACGAAGGGCACACCAAAATCGCCATTATTGCCGGTACGGGAGCAGGCAAAACCATTATCAGCGGCCAGATTTGCGCCCATGCGGAAGCCGCAGGTAAGCGGTTAATGTTCCTCGTGCATCTCGATGTGCTCGTGGGCCAGACCTACGAGAAAATGAAAGCTTTTGGGCTGCACTGCGGCTTTATCAAAGCGGGATGGGAGGAGGATCGGGACGCGCCCATTCAGATTGCTAGCGTGCAGACGATGGCCCAGCGCAAATGGTGGCGCCAGTGGCCCGCCGACGTCATTTTTTATGACGAAGCCCACACGACGTTGTTCAGTCGGGTAGGCAAGTCGGTGCTGTATAAGACGCATCCCCAGGCCGTGCATCTGGCGATGACGGCGACGCCGGAGCGGTTGGGTAAAGACCAGTTGGGCGAGCACCTGGATACGCTGGTTTCAGCGCCGCCCCCTGCTGATTTGCAGGCGATGGGCTTCTTGTCGCAGATGAAATATTTCACCATGCCGCCGGATGGTGTCGCTGACCTGAAGGAAGTGAAGACGGTACGCGGCGACTACGACGAAGCGGGGTTGAAAAATGCCTGCGATCGCCCGGAACTGGTGAGTAAAATCGTCCAGGAATGGCGGCGACTCGTCCCTGGTAAGCGCACGATCGCCTTTTGCGTAGACATTGAACATGCACGCCACGTGGCGGAGGAGTTTCGCCGCGCCGGCATTCCTGCTGACACCGTCGAGGGCAGCACGCCCATCAAAGAGCGCCAGCGCATGTATGCCGACCTGCGGGAAGAGCGCATTCTGCTGCTCACCTCCTGCAACGTCATCAGCATCGGCTTTGATGAGCCCAGTGTGGAGGTGGGCCTGATGCTGCGACCGACCCAGTCCAGCGCCCTGCATATTCAGCAAATTGGCCGGGTTATGCGCATCTCGCCTCAAACGGGTAAAGCCTGCGGCATCATTCTCGACCAGGCGGGCAATTTGGAGCGTCTCGGCTTTCCGGAAGACATCGACGAATATCGCCTGCCCATGCGCCAAGACGGCAGCGGCGGCGGCAGTCCGCCTCCCATGAAGGCGTGTCCCAACTGTGGGCGCATGGTGCTGAGCTTTATTGTGCTTTGCCCCGAATGTGAACACCAGTGGATCAGCGATCGCCCCCTGAACCTGGAAGACATGGTGCAGATTTATTCGCGGGAGCAGGCCCACACGATTCGCGACATTCCTACGCTGATTGAGATTTTTCACGGGCATCGCCGCCGGATCTTCAAAAGTGGCTATGCGGTCACTCTGGCCGAGCATCACTTTTTTGAGCACACGGGCCGCACCGCCAAGGAATCCTGGTGTCTCGGTTCCATTTTTGGCCGCCAACCTAACTGGGACCAAAAGCAAGCCTTTCTGAACTATCTGCATCGCAGCGCCAAGCGGCTAGGCAAGCGCGGCGACTGGATCGTGCGGGAATTTGAAAAAGAGTTCGGCGCTGGCACCTGGGAGCAAATGGCGCGGATGATGCCGCAGCAGCCGGGAGAGCGTCGCTGAGCGCTATGCTCCACAGCCGCTTCCGCCTGAAGTATCTTTTCTGGGCTGATATCAGTTCTCTAGGGACTGTCATCATTTAGCTGCTGAGTCCTGATGTTGAGAGCGGTTCAGCCCCTAGCAGGTTTACGGAACGGGCGCGGTCATGCCTGTACCGCAAGGCCTTCGAGTTTAATTGATGACGCGCCCTAAAAGACGGCTGCAGATTTTATTCCCTCACTCCCCCACTCCCCTACTCCCTCTTCCTCTGACACATGTCGTTCCGGAACAGAGAATTAGTATTACTCCAGGTAGCGCTCGATCAGCGTCTTTAAGTGTTTGAGCTGGTAGCTTTCCGCCAGGGTGAGAACTTTCTGAGCAAACGGAGCCTGGCGAGCATTGGCGTCGCGCAACTGCTCAGCGATCGCTTTGAGCTGCTGCACGTCACCGTCTTGCAGAGCCGTCAGTAATGCCCGCAGATCCGCTTGAGCAGGCGGTACGATTGCTTCTACAGTTGCTTCTGAGACCGCCGATACCTCGGTTTTATCGGTTTCGGACTCACCTTCATACACCCACTCTAGCTGTAAGAGCTGCTGCAGGGTTTCAAATAGGTCATCCGCCTGAATAGGCTTAGGCAAAAAGACGTTGGCACCGACATCGATCGCCTCTTGCTGGTTGCTGTCAAACACGCTGGCGGCGGAGGCGATCGCGGCAATGGTCTGAAATGTCTCGGATGCCCGCATCGCCTTCAGCAATTCGTACCCATCCATTTCCGGCATCATTAGGTCAGTGATTACCAGATCTGGCGGCTGCGTTTTCATCAGCTCCAGCGCGGCAAAGCCGTTCGTCGCTTCACAGACCTAAAGATGCCGGAAATGTATGGGTACGAATTGCTGAAGGCGATGCGGGCATCCGAGACAATTCAGACC
>JBCCJU010000163.1:0-12748 GCA_039027715.1 Cyanobacteria bacterium P01_C01_bin.120 | reverse complement strand
TCTCCGACAACGAGGTGTAATACCGTTGCATCTGCTGTTCGATAGCCGCAGGATAGGGAGTCTGCATCACGTTAAGGGGCGTACTGCAGTTTTAGCTTATCGGGTTCCTAAAAGTTTGGAGTTTATATAATCCTTGTTCCTTACCTATTTCTTCACGGCACCCAGCTCACTTATCCTTCCATGTCCGCAACAGATTTAGGGACCCCAGCCGTGAGCACCTCATGTCCAGTGTTTGTAACCAGCACATCGTCTTCAATGCGAATGCCGATGCCGCGCCAGCGATCGCTGACTGGCGGCTGGCCTTCTGCCGGCTCATAGTCTGGGGTAATGTAAATGCCCGGCTCCACGGTGACAACATTGCCGGTCTCGAAAGGCTTCCAGGTCTTATCAGGATTTCGTAAAATGCCCGTGTCGTGCACGTCTAAGCCGAGGAAATGGCCAGTGCCGTGCATAAAAAAGGCTTTGTGCTTTTTCTCTTCGATTAGAGTGTCGATCTCGCCGGCCAGGAGTCCCAGGTCGACCAAGCCTTCGGTGATGGTGCGCACTGCCGCGTCATGAAAAGCATTGAAGGGATTACCGGGTTTAACTGCCGCGATCGCCTTGAGCTGTGCATCCAGCACCAATTCATACAAAATGCGCTGCTCATCACTGAATTTACTTGATACCGGAAACGTGCGAGTAATGTCAGCGTTGTAGTAGTCAATGCAGCCGCCGGCATCAATTAATAGCAGGTCGCCAGCCTGCATTTGTCGATTATTCTCGACATAGTGCAGAATGCAGGCATTTTCTCCCGACGCCACAATGGAAGGATAAGCTGGGCCGCCACCCGCCAGCTTAAAAAGCTGCTCCATTTCCGCCTGAATTTCATACTCATACCGTCCCGGCTGAGCTGTTTCGAAGGCATGATTGTGAGCTTTGACCGACACAGCGACTGCCTTCCGTAGCAGGGCAATTTCTTCAGGACCTTTGACGCGACGGTGGGCCTGCAATAGCAGCTTGGCATCCTCAATCGCGACAGGTCCGGTGCCCCGCTTGACATAGCTGGCCAACAGCCGCCGCCAGTGCTGGAGAATTTTGCCGTTCAACCTGTCATCGTGGCCAAAGTGATAATAAAGGCGATCGCCACCTTTGAGATACTCGGGTAGCTTTTCATCCAGCTCATTTAGCGGAAAAACTTCATCTGCCCCCAACCATTCCTTAGCCGCATCTACGCCCAGGCGCCGTCCCGACCAGATTTCCTGCTCTTTGTCTTTAGGGCGCACAAATAGGACAAACTTGTGTTCTTCATGGTGAGGCGCCAACACCGCCACTGCCTCTGGTTCGTTAAAGCCTGTGAGGTAGTAAAAGTCACTGTCTTGCCGAAAATTGTATTCCACATCGTTGTGCATCACCGCCAGGGGAGCGCTGGCAAAAATGGCAGTGCCTTCACCAATTAAAGGGATGAGAGCCTGACGACGCTGCTGATAGACGGATTGCATAGTGTTGAGTGGGTGTGAGGGTAGCAGGGTAGCGGAATTTTGTTCTTTGTCTTTTGTTCTTTGTTTTCAGACTTTGAACTCTGAACTAAGATAGCGTTCTATCTCAACTCATGCGGCGTTGTCATCTATTCGGCAACTATCTGCAAAGTATGCGGTCTGACGACGTCGCATACAAAATTGTATACAGAAGAAAGGACGGATCATACGATCCGTCCTTCTAACGCTGATCGATCTCAAATGAATCGCTTAGGCGGTATTGGTTGTTTCCACTTTACGAGGATTCCAGCGCGATCGCGATTCTTCGATGTGCATGTTCTTCTCATCTTTCTTGAGATGGCGTGGGCTGCTCTCGAACGAGAGAGAAGAGGGTAGTTCGTCGCTGCCGTATTCTGCATGAATAAAGGCAGAAACGGCTTCATAGCTGGGCGAAAACGGTTCGTTGCCGAGTTCGGCGATCGCCTGCCCCAGCTTCAGCGCAGCGGAAAACAAGCCCGTACCATCATCAAAGAAGCGCTCAGTGGTGGCACCGTAGGCTTCATAGGGATGGAACGAAAGGTCTGCCGGAGCCGTAGCAGCCACCCAAGAGGAATAGATCCAGTATTCGCCAAAGGTGCCAAATTCGTTGGCCGTCCGCATCATTAGCTGAAGCCAGGGCTCATCTGACTGATAGTAAGCCTGCACCCGCTGGGCCATCGCCTTAAGGTGCGACTGCTTAAACCACATGTGATGAGGAATAAAGGTACCAGCCTCATCCACAATCGGTTCTACCTGAAGCACAGAACGAATCCAGTTGGCCCAGGTATCGACGATTTTAGCGTTGCCGGTTTGATTGCTTTGCAGCAGAGCAAAGGAATGCTTTATCTCGCCGCCCACGTCTTGAAAAATCGGCCAAGTGGCGACGGGCAGCAGGTCGCTATCCCACACCAGGTACCATTCACTGAGATTAGGCAGTGCTTCATAAGCCCCCACTTTCAAGAGCTGTTGGTAAAACCAGCCCGGCGTGTAAAGAGACTCGCCCAAGTCTAGCTCGGCACAAATCGCCTCTTTCGATAAACCCACTGGGTTGAAGAAGGGCTCCTCTTCGTGCACCACAAGAGGAGCCACCTGCCAGTTTTTGACCTGTTCTCTAAGATGCGCCGCCTCAGTCGTCGGCGTAACGATGTGGATGGTGCGGGGCTGATAGTGCATGGTCAGCCCCTCCATTACCGCCCGCGTATTCCACCGCACCTTAAAGAGGGGAATCACAAAGTCGAAGGGGTCAGGAGTCATCATCTATTGAGCGATCGCCTCCTGAATGCTAGATAGGATATCTTCTCCCATCGGAGTCTGATGAGCCACAGTAGAGGGATCTTCAAGACCGACATCGCTGCAGAGGGGCTCAATGCCGATACCGGCACGGGGATATTCCGCACAAATGGCCTGATATTCGGACACTGCCATAATCAGGTCATCTTGAGTCATGGTGTTGAGGTAGCCGCACTGGCCAATGCTGCCCTTAGGCATCGGCGCCACCAGGTTATTGCCGCGCTTTTGCACCATTTTTTCTTGTGCTTCCCACATCAGGTCGCGATCAAGCAAGATATCACTCCACAAGCTGAGACCAAAAGAACTGATCAAGTTCAAAATCCGCTCGAAGTCAGCTTTACCAATCCACTCTTGACGGTAGCTTAGGTAAGCGCCGAAGCCCATGCCGATGGCTACCGCATGGCCGTGCAGCAAACCGGCGGCAATCTCAAAACCCGGTGACCAAGTGTGTCCATAGGCATGGGGACGACACTGGTGGGTTTCGTAGAGATTGTCATATTCGGCTTCGACATAGCTGCGCATGGCCGCGCCCAAAATTTTCTGCGACAAATCACAGATGGGAGCGTCGGCCTGACAGTCCAGGGTGCCAAAGCGCGTGGTGATCAGCTCAGGGCCAGCCTGCTCTAGATAACTAAACAGCTCAGCATCTTTGACTGTAGCCATTTTGATGATCTCGGCAATGCCGTGGCGCAGCCAGCCTTCTTTAAGCGTTTTGAAAAAGGCGCGATCGGTAATGGACAGCACCGGCGCGTGGTAAGCCCCAAACAGATTTTTATAGCCAAAGCCGTCGCAGCAGGTGCGGGGCGAGGGACCCGCATCGATGCCTGCCACAATGGATGTGGAAAGCATGACGTAAGGCGTGTTGCGGTGATAAAGAGCGCAGGCCAACCCACCCGTATCCGTTAGTACGCCACCGCCAATAATCAGCACTGGCTCGTTACGAGAAACGCCAAGGCGCTTAAAGTCACCCAGCATTCGCTCAACGGTATGAATACCTTTATCGACTTCCATCGCTCGATAAACTAGCTTGTCAAGCTGAATGGCGTGATGACTAAAGTAGTGCTCAATCTGCTCGCCATAGAACTGCTCGACATTTTGGTCAATCAGACACACGCACCGCCCAGCGGAGATATACATGTCGCGCAAGATGGTCTGCTGCGGATCTAACGCATTTTCCAGGACGCGAATGGAAGTGAACGTGCTGGAGGTCATTACTGCTTCAACAGTCTGGTCATCTTCAGTGCTGACGACAAATCCTTGACTTTGACGATAACTGGAAGTGGGATAAATCGCGTGGGGATCAGTTTCGACCAATTGAGCTGCCAGCTCTTGATAAAACTTGCTTTCAGGGCCATGCACCAAGAGGGACAGCAGTTTTTCCTTGCCTAAAGGCGATCGCCGCACACGGTCTGCAAAGTTGGACCAACTGATCCCAGCCGTCACATCGAATGCTGCAAATAGTTCTGATAGCAGACTGACCACGTGATTGAGCGAACCGTTGAGACAACTTCGCAATCGCCGACAAGCAGAAAGTCCCGCGATCGCTCCTGCCATCGCAAATTCTTGGCCCAATTCAGGCGAAAACGCGGGGGCATTGATCAACGCTAACAACAAATCTCGAAACTCTGAACTCGCCAAAAGCTGCTCAGAGTCAAACTCTAAATCATGACCGGTCAAAAGCTGACGCTCGTATGATGAGAGATAAGCCTTCACCGCCGAAGTAGTCGAAATCATCGCAAGTTCCTAAAAACGTAGGCAACAGTTATAAGTAAGTGCGCAAAATTAACTTCCCAACGGATGTACTCGAAAACTCATCCGGCAAAGAACTCGTTGGTAGTTAATTTTGATTAGATACTTAGAGGGTAGTTAACCCGTACTTCATGCAAATTAACACAATTGTCAAAATAAATCTTAAAAGAATATTACAGATTTCCGAAAACTCTCGGTGGTATGCTGTTGGATTAAAGGCTATTGTTGGTCGCCTCGGCCAAGACTGATGACTCTGCGGTTCTTGATATGTCAATAAGCGTCTCGGGTGCTGTCGATAAAGCTTGGATGCAGCGCTGTCGAGAACTAGCCAGTCAAGCGGAGGGCCAAACATCACCCAATCCGCTGGTTGGGTCAGTCATCGTTCATCAAGGACAAGTCGTTGGCGAGGGATTTCATCCCGGTGCCGGACAGCCCCATGCCGAAGTATTTGCTCTGAGAGCAGCCGGTGCTCGGGCTCGGGGAGCCACTCTTTATGTCAATTTGGAGCCCTGCAACCATACAGGGCGGACCCCTCCTTGTACCGAAGCGATCTTGACCGCTGGCATATCGCGGGTGGTGGTGGGCATGATTGATCCGGATCCCCGTACAGCAGGAGGCGGCGTTGAACGGCTGCGGCAGGCAGGCATTGCCGTCACGGTGGGCGTGGATGAAGCAGCCTGTCAACAGTTAAATGAGGCGTTTTCCCATAGTATTTTGCACCAACGGCCTTTTGGCATTCTAAAGTATGCCATGACGCTGGATGGCAAAATTGCCGCCACTGGCGGTCACAGCGCCTGGGTTACCGGCCCCGACGCTCGGGCCTGGGTCCATCGTTTACGCGGTGCCTGCGATGCCATCATTGTAGGGGGAGAGACTGTGCGGCGAGATAACCCTCGGCTAACCACCCACGGGCAGAGCGATCGCAATCCGGTCCGCGTGATTATGAGTCGCCAGTTAAATCTGCCGACCCAAGCCAATCTATGGGATGTGAGTCAGGCTAAAACAATCGTGTTTTGCGGCCCTGATCCCGTCGTGGATGTTGCCGAAAAACTGCAGCAGCAGGGGGTGGAAGTGGTGAGTCTGCCGGTATTAGAGCCCCTGGCAGTACTCGAAGTTCTGCAGGCGCGGGGGATGCGGTCAGTGCTGTGGGAGTGCGGTGGGCAACTCGCCGCTCGGGCGCTCTCTCAAGCTTGTGTGCAGAAGGTGCATGCCTTCATTGCCCCCAAGCTGGTTGGTGGCGTGATTGCGCCAACTCCCGTGGGAGAATTAGGAATCACTCAAATGACTGCAGCGATCGGTTTGACCGACATTACGATGCAGCAAGTGACTCCAGACGTGCTGATTTCAGGATATATCCCTACATCAAGCCGCTAAAAAACTGCGTCGATTGGGCGTTTCAGCTGATGCAACACTGCGTAACCGCACGCTTAGTTCAGCCTGAAACCACTGTCAGTTGAAACCTGAGTTTTGAAATTGTGCCAATCCTGCCTGAGCCCGGTCAATTCCACCGGCTTTAGAGTAAACCATCCCTACTAGACAGGACTATGAAGCAATATTCTCAGACCTCGGTAAAAGACTGAATCTGAATAGCTGGCTCCAAAGCCGCTAAATTATGGCTGAAACTTTGCATGAAACTGGACAGGCTCGCTTTCAACTCTTCACGACTGTTGATGCCATCGATACGATGGCAAAGGCGACCATGTTGAAAGACTAGCAGCGTTGGTAAGGTCTTCAAACGATACTGGTTCACCAGCTTGAAATTCTCATCAGCATTCACATCAACCAGGCGTAGATTGCTCAGCCACTCTTCCTGCAAACTTAGCAGTAGTGGTTCTACCAGCCGGCAGACCCCGCACCAAGGAGCCCAAAAATGAACGAGGACGGGAACTGACGAACCCAACACCTCAGTTTCAAAAGTCGAGTCGTTTGCCTTGAAGGACATAGGTTTGAAAAGAGATTCATAAAAAATTACTTTTATAGATATTGTATCGGAAGCAGTGACCATCCTTCGTGTCTTTGAGCAACTTTGTAGGCTTCCGATAACATGCGACAAGGAATATTTTTTGGAGTAAGTATTTTTACCTGGAAAGATAATTTAGCTGAAAGTAACTTGATCCCTCTGGAATAACCGGCGATACCCTGCAGACTCGTCGTGATCTCATCGAAAGCACCGTTGTCGACCTTAATATTGAGTAACGCTTTTTTCAGATTATTTTGTTGTCGCTGAGAGAATCAAGCAAAAGATTCAAATAAAGTTTACAAATCCAGGAAAATTCTATTGTCGACCTACGATGAAGTCTGATTTATCAACACTTTGCCTGAGTTCAAATCCTCCTTAATTAAAATCCGAAGCCGGCACGATCGCGCGATGGATGGTCTGTCGGCTTCCTGACAGGGACGGCGGGAGTTGTTGATTGCTGACCCGTGCGGCGTCGAATCGACAATGGCCGATAGTTAGGCTCAAGCTCTGCTTTTGAGCACTTACGCCGCTGCCTTAATGGCGCGCTTCATGCCCTGAGGTATGAGCGTCAAATGTTTACAGCCGCTATTTGAGCAGCATTTTGAAACGGGTTGGCTATGGCTCATCTGACAGCTTGCTGACGAAGCGATCGCCCTCGGCGGCTGAATAATAGAGATGAAAATCGCTCTGCAATTGATGACGCTACGACCCGCGCCGCCGGGTGCTGCTGGCCGTACGCCATCCGACACATTCTTCATTAAGCTTTGCGCCAGGGGTATACCGTGTTACGGTATGTCGGTCTCAGAACTCAGTATGAGTAATGGAAGCGGCTTGGAGAAATGTAGATGGCTGGCTTGGATGTGTATGATCCCGGCGACTTTTTTGATGAACTTTTTGCGGCAGCAGGAAAGCCTCGACCGGCTGCGGCTGAGCTAGTCAAACGCATTCAGTCGCTGCCATTAGAAGAGCTGCAGCGGCGACAGGAAGCAGCGCAAAATATGCTGTTTAAGATGGGGGTGACGTTTAACGTTTATAGCGACAATCAAGGCACTGAGCGGATTTTTCCGTTTGATGTCATCCCCCGTTTTGTGCCCTACAGCGAATGGGAGCGGCTGGAAAAGGGGTTAAAGCAGCGTATTGCAGCCCTGAACTGTTTCATCCACGACGTTTATAACGATCAAAAAATCATTAAAGATCAGGTAATTAAACGAGAGGTCATTGAATCAGCCCCTGGCTTTCTAAAACCCTGTTTGGGACTGCAGCCGCCCCAGGGAATTTGGTGTCATATCACGGGTACCGATTTGGTCAAAAACCGCGACGGCAACTGGTATGTCTTGGAAGATAATTTGCGCTGTCCTTCCGGCGTTTCCTATATATTGGAAAATCGCCGGGTGATGAAAAACTCGTTTCCACGCTTTTTTGAAGCCCTGAACATTTTGCCAGTGGACGATTACGCCAGTCAGCTTTTAGAGGCATTACTGAATTTGGCGCCGTCCAATGTGGCTGATCCCTGTGTAGTGGTGCTCAGTCCAGGCATCTACAATTCCGCCTATTTCGAGCATTCCTTTTTGGCTCAGCAGATGGGCATAGAGTTGGTGGAGGGCAGTGATTTGGTGGTGGCCGACGGCTATCTGCAAATGCGCACGACTAAAGGACTGCAGCGCGTAGACGTGATTTATCGTCGCATTGATGATGATTTTTTGGATCCCCAGGCATTTCGAGCCGATTCGATGTTAGGCGTTGCAGGACTTATGGAGGTGTATCGGCAGGGACGAGTGGCGATCGCCAATGCCCCTGGCACCGGCGTTGCGGATGACAAGATGATTTATGCTTACGTGCCCCAGATGATCAAGTACTACTTGGGCGAAGAACAAATGTTGCCCAATGTGCCTACTTACCTCTGCGAAGATCCCAAGCAGCGTGAATATGTGTTGGCTCACCTGGATGAACTAGTGGTCAAAGCGACTAATGCCTCGGGCGGCTATGGCATGCTAATCGGGGCCCATGCCACTGACGAAGAAAGAGCTGCCTTTGCCGAGCATATTAAAGGTAATCCCCGCAACTACATTGCCCAGCCGACGTTGAGCCTGTCGCGAGTGCCCACCTTGATTGATGGACAGTTTGAAGGTTGCCACGTTGATTTGCGGCCTTTCATCCTCTATGGCCAAGACATTTATGTGAATCCGGGCGGGCTGACGCGGGTGGCGCTGCGACGCGGTTCGCTGGTGGTCAACTCTTCGCAGGGCGGGGGCAGCAAAGATACCTGGGTAGTGAAGGAGGGAGCATGTTAAGCCGCGTTGCCGATTCAATTTATTGGCTCAATCGCTATGTGGAACGAGCGGAAAATGTCGCTCGCTTCGTCGAGGTGAATTTGCATCTGCTGCTGGATACGCCAGTGGCTGATTTACATCAGCAGTGGTCGCCGCTGGTGACGACGACCGGTGACCAAACTCTGTTTAATGAACGATACGGCGGGGATGCCAGCGCTGAAAACGTCCTAAAGTTTTTGACCTTTGACAGCGAGTACGGCAACTCGATTTTGTCCTGTGTGAGTGCGGCGCGGGAAAATGCTCGGGTGGTGCGGGAGGCGATTTCCTCAGAAATGTGGGAGCAGGTGAACGACTTTTATCTGTGGGTCAAGGAAGCCGCCAATATTGACCTTGGCGGCGAACAGCTCTACAGCTTTTATCCCAAGATAAAGACCGCCAGCCATGTGTTTGCCGGGGTGATGGAAGCGACGATGGCCCATAATGAAGGCTGGAATTTTGGTCTTTTAGGGCGGCTGCTAGAGCGCGCCGATAAAACAGCTCGCATTCTAGATGTGAAGTATTACATTCTGCTGCCGTCAGTCAAAGATGTGGGCACTCCTTTAGATGACTTGCAGTGGATTGCGTTGCTGAAGTCAGCTAGCGCCTATGAGATGTATCGCAAGCGCCAGCGGCGAGTAACGCCCCAGGGCATTACCAAATTTTTGATTTTGGATGCGGAATTTCCCCGTTCAATCCAGTTTTGCCTGCTGCAGGCGGAGCGATCGCTGCATCAAATTACCGGCACTTCACTAGGGCGCTGGTGCAACAGCAGTGAACGCACCCTCGGTCGCCTCCGCTCAGAACTGGAATATATGACGATTGAGGAAGTGTTTGAGACGGGCCTACACGAATTTCTGGATCAGCTGCAGACTCGGCTCAACACCGTGGGTGAAAACATCTACGCAGACTTTGTGGCGATGCCCGTAGCAGCTTGAAGGGGACAGCCTGGTGCGATATCACATTCGTCACAGAACGACTTATCGCTATCCGCAGCCGGTCAAGCTCGCGGCCCATACGGTGCGGCTGCGGCCTCGCAGTGATGGCAGCCAGCAGTTGGAGCACTTTGCAATCGCCATCCACCCCGCCCCCAGCAAGCGCTCAGAATTTTTGGACATCGAGGGCAACCTCTGCCTGCGCGTGTGGTTTGAAGCTGCCCAAGTTACTGAACTACAAGTGCAAACGGAAGCGACCGTGCAGACTTGGCGCACCAATCCCTTTGACTATCTCAGTGAACCGTGGGCTGTAACTGCGCCGATCGCCTATCCTGAAGCGATCGCCACCCATCTTGCCCCCTATCTCCGCCCTCATCTCTCCACAGCCTGGCATCCTCAAGTAGTCGATCTGGCTCAAACGTTGCTCTATGAGGTACAGAGCAATGTGGGTCTGTTCCTTTCCAAGCTGACGCAGACGATTTATGAAGAGTTTGGCTATACCCACCGACTGCAGGGCGAGCCGCTCCCGGCGGGAATCACCTTGCGGCAAAAGTCCGGCTCCTGTCGCGATTTTGCCATGCTGTTTGCAGAAGCTTGTCAAGTGGTAGGTTTGGCGGCGCGATTTGTCAGCGGCTACCAAGAAGGCGACGAAGATCAAACCACTCGCGAACTTCATGCTTGGCCCGAAGTCTACGTTCCTGGCGGCGGCTGGCGTGGCTTTGACCCGACGTTGGGCCTGGCCGTCAGCGATCGTCATATCGCCCTTGCCGCCGCCGCCCATCCGAAGCATGCTGCTCCCGTCTCCGGTCAGCTCCAGCCGGGATATATTGGACAATCGACGCTGGAGTACGAGATTCAGATCGAGCGATTGTCCGATTAGTTTTTATCCCTCTTTAATCACTCTCGGAAGAGAGCAAGCAGACCAGCAACAGTTCTGAATTGCAGCCAGTTGCGGATTCGATAGGGCATGGGCATCAGGACTGCACAACTACTGTCAGCTTAGTACAAACACTCCCAGAGCTGTCATCTGTGCGACAATGCCAAGAAATTTATTGCTCGAAGGGTGCACTCAGCAAAGCCAATACACCCTATTCACAGCTCGCCCTATGCGGCCACCAACTGCTTAGTAACTTTGTCAGCTTTCAGCATGTGATAGGTAATGAACAGTTGAGTCAGAGCTAAGGGATAACTCCGCAGTGTCTCACCGGTCGTTCCCACCAGGGTGCCAATTTCCTGGTTGCCCTCAATGCTGCAGAACTGCCCCAAATAAGGAACTTCCTTACAGAGAATACGCTCTAGCTCTTGTACCTGCTCTTGAGTCGCCTCGCCATCAATTTCCAACACGTCAACAGGCTTACCCATGTCGCGGTCCAGCACCAACCGGATGGAATCTCCCAAATGATTGCCGGTGTCGTCCAAGATATGAGTAAGGTCTGGGTGCGGAATTGTCGGACGAAGCACCAGTTGGACGTCTAACAGCAGGTCATCGTTACCGCCATTGCCTTCTGCCGGCGGATAGAACGTGACGATGACATCCGCCCATTGGCGCTGGGGGCGGATAAATGCCTCGGAGTCAGGTTCGCGAGCTTTCAGGGCTGCCAGCACTTGCTCCTCGTTGTAGCCCCGCTTACGAGTGTCACGCTTAATTTTCCAAGTGGTGCGCAGATCTTCCGGCGGAGCCAAATACACCATGACGTCGTAGCAATCGCGGGCGATGGCAGTGGAATATCCCAGCAGTCCCTCAACAATGACAAATTTGGTGGGTTCAATGTACTCAGGAGGATCAAATTTGCCGGTGCTGTGGTTATAAATTGGCTTGAGAATCGGTCTGCCAGATCGCAAAAGTTCGAGATGCTGCTCGATAATTTCGAGATAGTTGCAGTCTGGATGCAGTGCAGAAATTCCCATTTCCTTACGCTGCTGTCGATCGTATCGGTGATAGTCATCTGTGCAGATAGCGGTGACCTGATCTTCTCCTAAAATTTGTGCGATCCCGCGGGTAAGAGTAGTTTTACCAGCGGCGCTGTCGCCCACGATCCCCAAAATAATCGGACGGTTGGGCATGATTCCTCCTGACCAAACTGCGTATTTTTGCTTATTTACGAATATGTCAATTGTAGGGATCAATGGTTCTCTACTCAAGCAGCTTGTTTATCTGTTGCCGAAAAATTAGGACGCAACATTCGGCTCCATTTTTGGGGACTATCAAAACTTAATTGTCGAACCAGAGAAGAGCTACTTTGCTGCCCATTAGCATTGGAAATCCCTCTGAACAGTAAAGGCGTATAGGTTTCCTGTAGATTGACAGAGCAAGTGCAGTTGATGATTTTGCTGTGAGACGAAAATTGGCACTGTGATACAGCAGCTATTTGAATCGCTTAGGATCCGTGCAGATGAATCCGATTTTGGTTCCCTCAATCCTCAAATTTTTGGAGGTTAGTGGATTTAAAGTTATCCAGAATTTGGAAATGTAAAAAGACTGATATGTAAGTTCTGCAGCGAGAAGTAGTCGACTCTACGATGCTGAAACGGCCAGATCTGCCCAGCGAAAATCGGCTGGTCGGCGATCGTCCAAAACGCTGATATTGATAGAGCATCGGCAAAGATGGATACTGCGACTGGGCGCTCAGTAGTTGACGATCGCCTAAACATTTGTGGTAATTGCGTGAGAGGTGCTCCCCATTATGAAAATTGGTTTGCCGAAAGAAATTAAAGATCAAGAGTTTCGGGTGGGGCTTACCCCTGCCAGTGTGAAGGCGCTCTGCCAGCGGGGACACGAAGTTTTAGTAGAAACCGGTGCGGGCCATGGCGCAGGGTTCACTGATGCAGAATATCAGGCTGCTGGGGGAAAAATTGTGGCGGACGGAGCGATCGCCTGGGCCCAGGAAATGGTGGTTAAAGTTAAAGAGCCGCAGCCGACAGAATATGACTACTTTCGCAAGAATCTGATTCTCTTTACCTATCTGCACTTGGCGGCGGAGCGGCGACTGACGGCAGCTTTAATTGCTAGTGGTA
>JBCCJU010000162.1:0-12750 GCA_039027715.1 Cyanobacteria bacterium P01_C01_bin.120 | reverse complement strand
CAGGTCTATCACAAGGGGCGAACCGCCACTGAAGAGTTCAAGCAGGAGATGCCGATTCGCTTTGACGAGCACCTACCGCAATGGAACTACGTGGCAAGACCCCACCTGCCTGATTGTGGAAGTTATTAAATCCTCATTCCTTAGCCTATGGAGATTGGCTTGGCAGCGCTTTCCCTTTCTTGCGGGACTTTCCCTTTCTTGCGGTGACTTATGGGACCAGCCGCTCTGAGCAGGTCTTATCGAGGCGGGCGTTTACTTTTTATCAAGCCTCTCTAAACCGTCGAGTAAGACATCAAGCCCCGTTTCAAACTGATGCAGGCCGCTGTACTGTTTCTCTGCCACTTGTCGCGTTAGCCGATGCAGGTAGGGGCACTCCTGGTCGGGCAGCTGTTCAAGATAGCCGGCTGCGGCTGCGGCGTAGTCTTCTGGGTCAAAGGGAAAGTTGAGCTGTTGCAGCGTAAATCCATAGAGGTAGCTATCGATCGCGTTCCAAATATGATCAGCTGTTGCCAGCGAAAAGCCTGCTTCTACCAAGCAGCCCAACGTTGCATCCACATAGCGCAGCATGACCGGACCCAAGTTTGCCCGCGAGATAATGACTAGCGTTGCCCAGGGATGATGCAGGAGTACCTTATGAGCCGACTGAGCCCGCTGGCGCATAGCTTGCTTCCAGTCTGTCTTGGCGGCAGGGCCTGACTCAGTTGGGAACTGAATCTCGGCGACCACCTGCTCTACCATGCCATCGAGCAAATCGTCTTTGTTTTTGATGTAGTTGTAAAGCGACATGGCTTCCACGCCTAGCCGTTGGGCAAGTTTGCGCATAGAGAGGGCTTTGAGCCCCATTTCGTCAGCGAGAGCGATCGCTGCTTGCAATACTCGCACTCGACTGAGCGGCTGTTTTACGCCTTTTGCATCCGACTGTTGAGACTGTCCCTTTGCCATGCTTACATTTATTCACGTCACTGAGACACAGGCCAGAGGAGCATTTGAATTCTGGCAGGCGTCAAATAGTTGATAAATTTCGACAAAAAATCGCCAACACTTACAGTGTAAGCTAAACTTACGCTGTAAGTAAAAACTATTGGGCGTCCTTACGACGTTTTCAACCGATGAAAGCGATTACTCAAAGGCAGTATGGCTCTCCCGATGTTTTACGACTCGATGATATTGAGATTCCCGCTCCGGCTGACAATGAGGTGCTGGTGCGAGTGTACGGCAGCTCGATTCATGCTGGAGATTGGCATCTGATGCGTGGAACGCCCTGGCTGATCCGGCTGATATTTGGCGGTTTGTTTCGGCCCAAGTTCAAAGTGCCGGGAACAGATATCGCTGGTCAGGTCGAAGCGGTGGGCTCAAACGTGACCCAGTTTAATCCTGGGGACGAGGTGTTTGGCGACCTCTCTAGCTGTGGGTTTGGTGCGTTTGCAGAATATGCTGTTGCGCCAGAAACGCTGCTCGTTCCAAAACCAGCTAACCTCACCTTTGAAGCTGCCGCAACGGTCCCAACGTCTGCTGTAGCGGCGCTACAGGCGTTACGGGATGAAGGAGCACTGCAGGCTGGACAGCGAGTGTTGATCAGCGGTGCATCAGGTGGGGTGGGCTCGTTTGCGATTCAAATCGCTAAAGTGCTGGGCGCTGAAGTAACGGCGGTGTGCAGTACGGCTAAAGTAGGGCTGGTGCGAGCGCTCGGCGCCGACCACGTGGTTGACTATACCCAGCAAGATCCCACCCAGACGGCGGAACAGTACGACCTGATTGTTGACGCGGCGGCCTATCGCCCGGCGATGAACTATCAGGCCATTCTCAAGCTTACCGGTACCTATGTTTTGGTTGGGGGATCTTCGCAACAGTTTTTGCAGACGATGCTACTGCGTTCTTGGCTTGAGAAACGGATGCAGCGAAGTATAAAAACGCTAGAAAGCAAGCCGAACCAGGTCGATCTGTTGCTGCTGAAGGACTGGATTGAGGCCGGTAAGATTGTACCGGCGGTAGAGCGCAGCTACCCATTAGAAGACGTTCCGCAGGCGATTCGACATTTGGAGGCGCGGCAGGTACAGGGAAAAGTGGCGATCGCGGTCTAACAATTGACTCACGCTCGGCCTGCAAAATCTGCGGTGTGAGATCGCTTTAGGTGATCTCATTCAGACCCTTCAAGAGAAAGCTCAACCATTTGTCTGCTAACGTTCTTGGTCTCTTAGGGATGATTTTTAGGTGCTTAATTTTGAATTTTAAGTTAAGTTGCCTAGCAGCGAATTCAAAACTCGGAATGCATACTTTAATGCAGTCTCGTTCCTAATAAGAATTTTTGTTTTGTAGCATCTGAAAAAGTGAGGCGGAATGCATATTTTTTATGTGGCATTGATTACTTTTTGGCTGCTAATACCCTCAAGAAAATATCGTCAGAAGTCCATACTCTTCAAGATATTGCATAGTGGAGAAAATATTGGAAAGGCGTAGAATTCAACCTACTTACTACCTTGAAAACATTGGCTTAACGCTCGAAAATGCGTTTATGGCAACCTCGTCAGGACCGATTGCATCAGATTTTTCGCTTCTGGAGACCAAGCTCTACTGCCCCCAATGGTCTGCTGATCGAGTCTCGCGCCGCAGGCTAATCGATCTCCTCCAGCCGCAGCGAAAACTAACCCTCGTTTCAGCCTCGGCAGGATTTGGCAAAACGACGCTGCTGGCAGAATGGATCGCCGCTGTCCCCAAGCGGGCCATTGCCTGGGTGTCTTTAGATGCAAGTGACAACACCCCAGCGACTTTCTGGACTTATGTAATTGCTGCGTTGCAAAGCATTCAGCCCAATCTCGGTGAGCGGGCGCTCTCATTGGTGCACTCATCTCAACCTCCTGAAATCGAAGCAATCTTGATGACGCTGCTCAACGAGCTGATGGTTATTAAGGCGGATGCTACTCTAGTTTTAGATGACTACCATGTAATTGAGACTCAGGCCATTCATGACGGGCTCGGCTTCTTGCTCAGCCATTTGCCGCCCCAAATGCATATGGTAATTGCCAGCCGTGCCGCCCCACCCCTATCGCTGGCGCGTTTGCGATCCCACAGTGACTTGACCGAACTCAGGGCGATCGACCTGCGGTTCACACCAGACGAGGCTGCTGCTTTTCTAACCTAAGGGATGGGCTTAGAGATTTCAGTGGGTGACGTTTCTGCCCTAGAGCAGCGAACCGAGGGCTGGATTGCCGGGCTACAGCTAGCGGCGCTATTCCTACAATGGCGTGAGGATATCTCTGATTTTGTGGCGGCGTTTTCGGGAGACGATCGCTACATCGTGGACTATCTGCTTGAAGAAGTCTTGCAGCGGCAGAGCGGTCGCGTCCGTCGCTTTCTGTTGCAGACTGCCCTTTTAGACCGTTTAAGTGGTTCGCTTTGTGATGCGGTCCCATGCCCCGAAAGAGTGCTCGGAACAGATGCCTGCTCTGCACGGACAGGCTAGTCAGTGGTATGAACAGAATGAGCTGTTTGCTGATGCGATTCGCCATGCCCTATCGGCTCAAGACTTTGACCATGCGGCAGACCTGATCGAGCAGGTGTGGTCCGCAATGCGTAACCGTCAGCAGGAAGCTACAGTGCTGAGCTGGCTGAAGGTGCTGCTTGACTCGCTCATTCGCGTCCGCCCCGTTCTCAGTGTGGTCAATGCGATCGCACTCTTGAATACCGGGCAGACAGACGCGATCGAAGACCGTTTACAGGACGCTGAACGAGCGTTGGCGCAGGCCAAAATGCTGTTGCTGACCAAGATGCGTATCGGTCTCTACCAGCCGCTATTGCCAATACCCGTGCCTTTCACGCCCAGGCGTTGGGCGATTTTGCCGGAGCCATCACCCATGCCGAGCAGGCTTTAGCCCTATTACCCGCCGAGGACGATAACGAGCGGGGCGTAACCGCTGCCTTCCTACTGGACAAGTGGCGATGTCGCAGCGGCGTATCAGTCATTCGCTGCGGGGTTGCAGCTGTTTCAAAAGATGGGCAATATTCGGATTGCCATCTGTGCCACCTCAGTGCTTGCTCAAATGGGGTTAGCTCAGGGGCGGCTGCGAGCTACGATCACAGCCTGTCACCAAGCCCTACAGCTGGCCAATCAACAGCCAGAACCGATTTTGCAGGGGACGAGGGATCTCTATCTAGTACTCAGCGAGCTGCACTACGAACAGGGGCATTTAGACACTGCCCATCAGCTGCTGCAAAAGGGCGAGGAACTGCGGGAGCAGGATTCGACAATAGGATTCGACTATTTCTCCTGGCTTGTGAAGGCACAGTTGACAGCGGCTGAGGAGGATTTAGACAAAGCCCTAGAGCAGCTTCAGGCGACTGCGCGGTTGTATCGGCGATCGCCGCTGCCGAATATTCTCCCGATTGAGGCTTTAAGGGTGCGATGGTGGTTGCAGCAGGGCCGACTGGCGGTCGCAATGGGCTGGTTACAGAAGAGTGGCTTGTCTGTAGACGATGAGCCAGACTACCGGCGCGAATATGAACACCTGATCTTGGCTAGAGTCTTACTGGAGCAGTACCGGCGCGACGGTATTGGCGACATCGTTGATCAGGTCATTGGCCTCTTGTCTCGACTGCTGAGCGCCGCAGAAAGCCAGAACCGCACTGCCAGTATGATCAAAATTCTGGTAGTTCTGGCCCTGACCCATGAGGCTCAGGGAGATGCACCTGCCGCCCTCGCCTCCCTAGAGCGCGCTTTAACCCTAGCCGAACCGGAGGGCCACGTTCGCATTTTTGCCGACTGCGGCCCCCCAATGACAAAACTATTGCAGGTAGCCCGGACTCCCAACATCACCCCCACTTACACCCACCAACTCCTAACCGCCCTCGAAACTTGGGGGCAACACCCCATTCCCTATTCCCCATCTCCTCAACCCCTCCTCGACCCCCTCAGCCAACGAGAATAGAAGTGCTGCGACTCTCAACACCGACCTATCCGGCCCGGAAATCGCCCGTGAACTGGTCGTAGCTTTGAGTACCGTGCGCACCAACACCAAGCGGATTTACAGCAAACTCAATGTCACCAATCGTCGCGCCGCTGTGAAACGAGCTGCAGAGCTGGGGGTGATTTAACGTAACTTCGGAATGTGGATTGATGCATGTGCTTACCAAATTCTTGCCATCTACATCAAGACAGGTGAGGCCATAGAGTCAGTAAACAAAAATCCCTGCCAACTCCTTGAGTCTCACGTTACGTCACCCCTTAGCATCCAGTTATCAACCGTACTTTTCTGGATAGGAGTTGAAGGGCTTTATGTCTAACCTGCTGCAAATTGGGGCATTGGCAAAACAGACCGGACTGTCAATCCGCACCTTGCGGTACTACGACGAGATTGGTCTGCTGGTGCCTTCGCATCGCACTGAGGCGGAGTATCGACTCTACAGCGAAGCCGATATCGCCCGGCTCCAGCAAATCCTGTCGCTGCGGCAGTTGGGCTTCGCGCTGAAGGAAATCCGTGAGTGTCTGGAGAATCCTGACTATTCCTTGCCACAAGTGATTGACCTGCATCTAGCGCGCCTGCAAGAGCAGATGGCGGTATCGAGATCGCTCTTCACCAAGCTCACCAACATTGCTCAGCAGCTCCAAATCTCTCAGTCCGTTGCGGTTGAAGACCTCATTACCACAATGGAGACGATTACCATGACCCAGCAATATTTGCCCCAAGAACAGCACGATTTACTAGAAAGTCGACTCAATCAAGGCCAAGCCGAATGGCAGCAGTTCCTGACCCAAGCGCGATCTCATCGAGCCGAGGGGCGTGACCTCAACGATCCGGAGGTGCAGCAGATGGCACGGCAGTGGCGCACCAGCATTCTCGGATTTGTCGGGGGCGATCTACAGCTCTACGAAGCCCTGACTCAGCTATATCAACAAGAAGGGGCTGAGGCGGTTAGCTGGGGCACGTTGGATGGACCAACCTTGGAATACATTCTCAAAGCGGTGGCGATGCTATCCGTCCGGGAAGAGTTGGTCGGCTTTGCGCTGGGTCGCTTAGCGCCAGAAACCCAGGCGGTGATCACCCAAGGCCAGTCAGCTATGCGAAACAAATTGCAGATTCACGACTTTATGGGGACGGAAGGTTTGCTGCTGGGACTGCTCGCTGTGGAAATGAATGTGGCCGCCCAGGCTCTGGGGGAACAAGGGGTGGATTTTGCCACCGCAGAAACCCTATTTCGCGACTGGTTAGCCAGCTGCGCTACATCACCCCCTGCCGAAATCCCTGCCACAATGCCGTTCACCCCCCGCGCTTACCGCGTACTGGAACTGGCCGCTAAGCAAGCGCAACAGCAGGGAGACGATGAGATTACCCCGGAACATTTGCTGCTCGGCATTTTGCAAGAAAGCGAAACCGGGGGCGGTATGGCGATGCGCGTCTTGCAAACATGCGGTGTGGACTGCGATCGCCTGAAGCAACAACTCAGTAATCCCTGCTGACCCTATCCCAAAATCCCCACATCTGTTTATATTCTTGAGTTGTTCACGCCAGTTGTGATTAGAGCAGGCGATCGCCTTAAACGCTATCCCGATAACTCAGCATTTGGGAGGGTGGTTATACTGAACACGTCTACCTAATCATCCGTATTGGGGTATTAGGCTGACGTAATTCCACCTATCTGCCCAAAACAGGATCTTAGGCGGAAATATTTCCGCCTATTTACCCGCATAGGGATCTTAGGTGGAAATTGTCCCTCTAAATAATGAGTTATGCGTCGAAATCATCCCTCTTATGTATAGAAGCGTATGATTGACCGTCAACTCCCTTACATCGATTTCCAGGCCATCAACACGCAATGCCACACACTTGCTGATGGGCGAATCTTAGCTTTCGCCCGCTACGGAAAAGAAGGCGGAACGCCCATTTATTATTTTCACGGGTGTCCGGGATCCCGATTTGAGGCAGCGCCGAGTCACCCATGGGCGCTCGCATCTGGTTTTGAGATTTTCGCCTTCGATAGACCGGGTTGCGGTCGCTCCTCTCACGCAATGAATTATCGTATGCTCGACTGGCCGAAAGACGTCATCGACTTTGCTGATTATAGGTCGCACGAACGATTCGGTCTCATCGGCTTGTCTGGGGGTGGCGCGTACATCAATGCCTGTGCCTATGCAATCCCTAATCGGCTGCTTTTTGCCTACGATGTAGCGGGCTGGGCACCTGTGACCCAAGTCGAAGACCTGCGAAGCTCACTGGCTCCCCTGGATCGCTTCTTCTTGAGGATCGCGCTAAGCTTCAAACTCTTGTTTCAGATTCCCTTTGCGCTTATAGGGCTAGCTGCCCGACATTTAAGCGACCGAGGCTTCGCAAACTTGTTACGCTCGTCAATGAGTGACGACGATAAAGCGTTCATTCTTGGTTCCGACAATAATGCGCACTTTTTCCGCAGTATAGTCAAAGAGAGCTTTGCCCAAGGGAGTCGTGGTCCTGCAGACGATGCGACCCGATGTTATCGAGATTGGGGATTTCGCCTAGAGGAGATAATCTACCCGGTGCAGATCTGGCACGGAACGGATGATTTTTTTGCGAGCTTTTGCTTTGCTCAGTACAAGCATCAGGCCATTAGGGGCAGTGTGCTGCGAGTCTTCAAGGGACGGGGCCATCTTCATCCGGTAACAGAGTATGAGGCTTTGTTTAAAGACATTAGACTTAACCGAAAATTGTAGAACCCCTACACAGCAAGGGTTTCAAAAAGCACTTGATTTGATAACAACCCAACGTCAAAGATTGTTCAGATTTTGAGAGATAACTTTGCCGCCATCAGGCAGTTTGGAGATAGAGAATCGGAAAGTATTTTAGTGTTGATATAGTATGAAGCCGCCGCATAACAACCCGCTTGCACCCGACCGTATCAAGGTGGTTGGTCAAGTTCGAAAGGTTGCTAGCGGTGGGTGAAGCGGAACGTTAGAAGTTAGAATTTATTTCTGGGCACGATAGGCTTTTGGAGTCATCCCCGTCAGTCGCCGAAATTGTTGTGCTAAGTGACTGTAGCTATTGAAACCGCATTCAAGGGCGATCGCGATCGTGCCCTTTGGCAACGCTGCTGAAGGCATGAATTTGCTAAATCCTTAGTCTTAATGACAACGCAGTTGAGTCCAGTCCAACTCTCCGTCGCAGTCTTCGATTGGAGTGTCCATCCCCGCTTTAATCGACTCGCGCATATCGGGAACCGATAGTAGATAAAGCGTCTCTTGAATGCTTGACCAATCTTCTTTAGACAACAGTACGGCATTGCCGCTAGCGCCTGTGATGCTCACACAGCGTCAATCAGCCGCTGCAGTTGGGTCTGCGCCTCGTCAATCGGGAGTGAAGCCATCGTACTTTCTACCGTCTCAAGTGCTCCCATGGTAATGTTTGCCGCAAGTAAGCCAGTTAGCGTCCGCTGCTTGCAGTTAGTTGACCTGCTTCAGCTTCAGCCACTTCTCACATTAATCCCCACAAAACTCATCTCTGAATCCCCACATCTGGGGACTGCGGCTCCCCACATCCGTTTGTAATTTTGGGTTGTTGATGCAAACAGGAGAACAACCATGAATTTGCAGAAGCAGATATGGACGATAGAGAGGAAAGCCATGCTATCCACCCTGTGGATGTTTTATCTCGTCAACGTCATCTTTCGAGATATCCACGAATTTGTTGAGCCGGGCTTTATTGAGCAGGCGATGACCGGGACACTCAATGGCATTCAAATCACAGAACCCCTGTTGTTGTTCAGGGGTTTGGTGGCCGCAGTGCCGATCGCGATGATTCTGCTCTCGCGACTCTTGCCCTACGGCGCAAACCGCTGGGCCAACATCATCGCCGCTGCGATTACCCTCGCGTTTGAAATCAACAACGGCACCACCGATTTAGACGATACCTTTCATCTGGTTATGAAAATAGCCGCGCTGTCCTTCATTGTTTGGTCGGCATGGCGGTGGCGGAATCCGGTTCTCAAGCAACATACAATTGGTCACGCAATGTCGTTGTGAGAGGTTTGTATGTTGAAGCCGACTTTAGTGTTGCGCCTCGTAAAACCTAATGATGTTTCCCGACTGGAGGAAGTTCGGCAAGTAGCTTTTGAGCCAATATTTGCTTCCTTTCGCTCAATCCTGGGCGATGAAATTTACGAGTTAGCGCAGGCCAAAGAAGATGAGGAGCAAGAAGCACTTCTATCCTCAATACTCAACCCCGAATCTGGATGGGAAGTGTACGCAGCTGAATTAGCTGGGATCGTGGTCGGTTTTGTATCGGTGCAGCTCAATTTGAATACATATGTAGGGGAAATTGGGCTTAACGCAGTTCACCCAGACCATTCGGGAAAGGGGATTGGCACGGCAATGTACGACTTTGCAGTGGCTCGCATGAAGGAAGCCGGAATGCGAGTCGCAACGGTAGCAACGGGCGGTGACCCAAGCCATGCACCAGCCCGTCGAGCCTATAGAAAGGCGGGCTTCACAGTAGAAATTCCCAGTGTTTGGATGTGTCAGACGTTAGCGAGGTAAACAATGAACAAAGTCGCTGTATTTGGCAATGCAGGCGGGAGGAAGTCCACCCTCAGCCAACGCCTTGCAGAAATAACGGGACTCCCTTGGGTTCCCCTTGATTCCATCCAGTATCAACCCGGTGGCGACGAAGTGCCCCACGCTGAGTTCAAAGCGGCCCATGAGGCGCTGTTTCAGCAAGACCAGTGGATTGTGGATGGCTTTGGCTCAATCGATACCGTCTGGGAACGGCTGAAAGTGGCCGACACCCTGGTGTATCTCGATATGCCTGTGCTGCGGCACTACTGGTGGGTGACGAAGCGATTGTTAACCGGCATGTGGGTATCGCCTGCGGGTTGGCCGGAGGGGAGCTCGTTATGGAAAGGGACGTTGAAGTCCTACCCTACCGTCCGGTTGTGCCATGCCAAACTGACACCCAAATATCGAGCGTATGTGGCGCAAGCAAAGGCGACTAAGCAGGTGTATCACTTGCGATCGCGCCAAGACATCACCCAGTTCTACCAGACCATCACCGCACTACCCAGGAGTTGAATCATGACTCAATCCATGAAATTTTGGGACAAGGCCGCCGAGAAATACGCCAAGCAACCCATCGCCGATGAAGCCGCTTATCAGAAAAAACTAGCGATCACCCGCGACTACTTGCGACCTGACATGGACGTGCTGGAGTTTGGCTGTGGAACCGGATCAACGGCCATCCTCCATGCGCCCTACGTGCAGCACATTCGCGCCATTGATTTCTCTGCCAATATGATCGCGATCGCCCAGAGCAAGGCCGAGGCTGAGCACATCCAAAACGTCACCTTTGAGCAAGCCACCATTGACGAGCTGAGCGTCCCCGACAGAACGTACGATGCCGTGTTGGGATTGAACGTTTTACACCTCCTCGAAAATAAGGAAGCAGTCATCGCTAAGGTCCATAACCTGCTTCAACCGGGTGGACTTTTCATCACCAGTACCGTGTGCCTGGGGGATACGATGGCTTGGTTCAAGCTGATTGCGCCCGTTGGTAAGTTCCTGAGACTTTTTCCGTTGGTCAAGGTCTTTACCGTCAAAGAGTTAGAGAAAAGTTTGACGGATGCGGGGTTTGCAATTGACACCCAATGGCAAGCGGGGGATTACAAGTCGCCAACGGGTAAGGCAAAAGTCGTGTTCATCGTGGCTAAAAAGCCTGTGTAACGACTATGAACATAACCTTGGATCACGTCTTTAAGGCAGCAGCATGGTTGTTTTAGTGGTACTACTCAGCGTATTTACGGTGACTTGGGGACTATTCGCGATCGCCCAACGTCCCCGCCAGATGCGTACCGCTGGCTGTATTGCCTTTGCGGCTTTGTTTATCTTCACAGACATCAGTCATTTCGCTTTGGCCGAAGGCATGATGCAGATGCTGCCTGAATGGGTTCCGGGGCGCTATCCGATCATTTACATCACCGGAATCATGGAAATTCTTCTGGGACTTAACTTTTTATGGCCATCCGTCCGACGCTTGAGCGGTCTGCTGACCCTTGCGTTTTTAGTTGCTGTACTTCCGTCTAATATCTACGCGGCTTTAAATTCCGTTGACTTTGGTGGCAATATTAACGGCCCTCGCTATCTGTTCTTTCGTGTGCCACTACAGCTTTTCTTATTGTGGTGGGTCTGGTTTATGGCAGTGCGTCGCGCTTAACGGGGCCGATAGCTTACACACCCAGGAACATTGAGGTTGCCTCCGTTTGCGATCGCGCGGCCCTGCATCGCTTGAGCATTCCACTCTGTGCTCTCGGCTGGCCATAGCTTGCTAATAATCAAATCCCTGAAGCTTATAGCCCTCTGTCACCAGGGGGTCGATTTCACCATGCAATTAAACACAACAATCCCCACATCAGACCGCTGGAGAACCGCTCCCAGCATTGACACCTTGAGATCGCGCTACGATACATCAGCCTATCATTGGCACGACAACTTAGCCCGTTTGGGTCAGCTCCACGATTATCAGCTGCTGTTTGAAAGTCAGGCGGTGCGCGATCACTTGCGTCATCTTGACCCGACGTCGCAAATTCTCGACTGTGGAATAGCTACCGGAGCCTTCAGCCTGGCGCTGTTAGACAGTCTCGCTCAGCCCGCACATGTCTCCGGCGTCGATATTTCTTCCCCTATGTTGACCCAGGCTCAACAGATTTTAGAAAATCGCTGCGCGTCTCTTGATTTGAAACAGGGCAATATCAGAAGTGTGCCCTTTGCCGATGAGTCCTTCGACGCGGTCATCTTTGCCCATGTTTTGGAACATATGGCCGATCCGGTGGCAACGCTGCGCGAAAAGGAATAACAGCAGAGTTGCGATCGCCGGTCTATGGAAAACGCGATAGCGATCGCCCAGCATTGCGTAGGCTAGAATCCTAAGCGATGTTGTTGCCGGGTTGTGCACCCTGGTTTCTTAGACGAAGGATGAGCGAGCTGTCTGCTAACGATAAGAGTCATGACTGGAACCGGCTCCAGCGCGCGCTGATGGTAGAGGCCGATCGCGGGTTTAATAACTTAGAAGGACATCAGCAGCGGTTTAGTGAGTTTTTGCAAAGTCAGCTCTCGTCGCCGCCGGCACCTTTATCAAAAGATAAACAGGGCGTCTGGCGATCGCTGGCGACGGACTATGGCCGCTATGGTGAAATGAGCTTTGCGGCCCGGCAATATTTAGTAGCCGAAACTCGCAAAACAATCTACGACGCCCAAAAAACACTGGAGCGACTGAATTCCTACGCTGCGCCAGTGGCAGATGGCCCGGCAGCAGCAGCGAAGCGCGAGCGCTCTAAGGCCCGATCCACAGCATCCGGTAAAGTTGCCAAGTCTGCGCCGGCAGCAGCCACGGCAAAAACTGCCCTATTGTCCAGCAAGACGCCCCCCCTAGAGCAGCCGGTGACCTATCTCAAGGGAGTTGGCCCCAAAAACGCCGAGCGATTGGCAAAGCTGGGCATCTTCACCGCTTTGGATCTGCTGCACTACTATCCCCGTGATCACATCAATTACGCCCAGCAAGTTTCTATCCGCGAGCTGCAGCCAGGAGAAACGGTGACGTTAGTGGGTACGTTGACGCGATCGAGCTGTTTTAGCAGTCCCAAAAATCCGAATCTAACCATTCAAGAGCTGGTGCTTAAGGATGGCACCGGGCAGATTCGCATCACCAAGTTTTGGCCTGGTAAACGGTTTCGCTCGCCCGCTTGGCAGCAGGGACAAAAACGGCGCTATCCTACGGGTTCAGTTGTTGCCGCGTCCGGCTT
>JBCCJU010000161.1:0-12756 GCA_039027715.1 Cyanobacteria bacterium P01_C01_bin.120 | reverse complement strand
TGGAGCCGTTGAATCGACCGTCAAGCAAATTGGACGGCGCATTAAAATTTCAGGGGCTCAGTGGGAGAGGAAAAATGTGCCTCAAATCCTGAAACACCGCTGTGCTTATCTCAACGGGCAATTCTCACAATGAGTCTTACAAAGGTGGGATGCACCCAGTAAATTCATTACCGGACCGTTGCCCCTAAGTCTGGTTGTCCCTGAAGTGATAGGGCTGGCCAGCAAAACCGCCTGAAACGGCAGAATGCTAAGGCGGCTAAAAAAGGCGATCGCAGATCAGCGGCAGTGAGCCTTCAACATGGGTTTGGCCTAGTGAATTGGGGCGATATTGACTCATTCAAGCTGATGCCGCTCAGTTCGGGAAACCGCACTTATTTCGCTGTTGTAGTTAACCCCCACAAGGTTCTAAATTGGCACTCGGAGTGTGAGAGTGCTAGTTTCAAAAGCGTTATTAAGCAACATCCCGCTTTAGAGCGGTACTGACTCACCTCGATATAGCGTATCTGGAGAATTTGTAATGGCAGCTATTGCTTTGAATGCGTCTAAATTGACCCCCCTGGGCGATCGCGTACTCGTTAAAGTCAGCGAATCAGAAGAAGCTACCGCTGGCGGCATCCTTTTGCCCGACACTGCTAAAGAGAAGCCCCAGGTCGGTGAAATCACTGCAGTCGGCCCCGGCAAGCGCAATGATGATGGCAGCCGTCAAGCTCCCGAGCTGCAAGCCGGCGACAAAGTGCTGTATTCCAAGTATGCCGGCACTGATATCAAGCTCGAAGGGAAGGAATATGTCCTGCTGTCTGAAAAGGACATCTTGGCGACTTTAGGTTAAAGCGCCTAAGCCAGTCGATTATAGATCGCCGCTGGTCGAATTCGGTGTGCTTAGTACGGCAGGTTTGCTCTGCTCCGCAAATGTTTATCCTCCGAATATCTATAAGCCATCAGGATGAGCTGTGGATGTTTGCTGATTACTCAATTGTTTGAAGCTTCGCAGGGTTTTGCTTCTCCGACATAGTATTTCGAATTTTGAACTCTGAATCCCTGAATTCTGAACTCTTCTCACTCCTCGCAGGAAAGGAACTCAACAATGGCAAAGAGAATTATTTATAACGAAGACGCTCGCCGTGCCCTGGAAAAGGGTATGGATATGCTGGCTGAGGCCGTCGGCGTCACCCTTGGACCCAAGGGCCGTAACGTGGTGCTGGAGAAAAAGTTTGGCGCACCGCAGATTATTAATGACGGTGTCACCATCGCCAAAGAGATCGAACTTGAAGATAATGTCGAAAATACGGGCGTTTCTCTAATTCGTCAGGCCGCCTCTAAGACTAATGACGCAGCGGGTGATGGCACCACCACGGCAACGGTGCTGGCCCACGCGATGGTCAAGGAAGGCTTGCGTAACGTAGCAGCGGGGGCCAATGCTATTTCCCTGAAGCGCGGCATCGACAAAGCCACGGCCTATCTGGTGGACGAAATTGCTAACCAAGCCCGTCCGGTGGAAGATTCCAGCGCGATTAGTCAAGTCGGTACGATTTCCGCCGGCAATGACGAAGAAGTTGGCTCCATGATTGCGGAAGCGATGGACAAAGTGGGTCGTGAAGGCGTCATTTCCCTGGAAGAAGGCAAATCCATGACCACCGAGTTGGAAGTCACGGAGGGGATGCGCTTTGATAAGGGCTACATTTCTCCCTACTTTGCGACTGATACTGAGCGCATGGAAGCCGTTTTGGATGAGCCCTACGTGCTGCTGACCGATAAAAAAATCACGTTGATTCAAGACTTAGTGCCAATTCTGGAGCAGGTGGCGCGGGCCGGCAAGCCGCTCATGATCATCGCTGAAGATATTGAGAAGGAAGCTTTGGCGACCCTCGTTGTCAACCGTCTACGGGGCGTTCTGAACGTGGCAGCAGTGAAGGCGCCGGGATTTGGCGATCGCCGGAAGGCCATGCTGGAAGATATGGCCGTACTGACAGGCGGTCAGGTAATCAGCGAAGATACTGGCCTGAAACTGGAAAGTGCCAAAATCGACATGCTGGGTCAGTCTCGCCGCATCACCATTACTAAAGACAACACCACCCTGGTAGCTGAAGGCAACGAAGCTGCCGTTAAAGCCCGTTGTGAGCAGATCCGTCGTCAGATTGAAGAAACCGAGTCTTCCTATGACAAAGAGAAGCTGCAGGAGCGCTTGGCGAAGCTCTCCGGCGGTGTAGCCGTGATCAAAGTCGGTGCGGCAACGGAAACTGAGATGAAAGATCGCAAGCTACGTCTGGAAGACGCCATCAACGCTACTAAGGCAGCCGTTGAAGAGGGCATCGTTCCCGGTGGCGGCACGACCTTAGCTCATATGGCTCCTAGCTTGGAAACCTGGGCTGGCAGCAACCTGGCGGGCGAAGAGCTAATCGGTGCACAGATTGTCACCCGCGCCCTGACTGCTCCGCTAAAGCGCATTGCTGAAAACGCTGGTCAAAATGGTGCGGTGATTGCTGAGCGAGTCAAAGAAAAGGACTTCAACGTGGGCTATAACGCAGCCGATGGTGAGTTCGTTGACATGCTGAATGCTGGCATCGTTGATCCGGCTAAAGTAACTCGCTCAGCTCTGCAAAATGCGGCATCCATTGCCGGCATGGTGCTGACCACAGAGTGCATTGTGGTTGACAAGCCCGAGCCGAAGGAAGGCGCTGGCGCTGGTGCTGGCATGGGTGGCGATTTCGACTACTAGAAACTAAGACAACGACATGGCGCTCCTCAATATTGGCGCGCCAAATACTTTACTAAAGCTGCTTCTCTCTGTAGAGGAGCAGCTTTTTTTGGAGTCTAGGATGATAGGAGAAACTAGTTGGCGATCGCCAACTTTTCAGTAGCTTTAGATACACGCAGATATACGCCAGTATTAATTCAAACTCTGTATTGTTTTGATAAACTTGTTTTGAGAACGGTTCCATACTTAGGTGAAACTCGTTAAAACATAATTGTTTCAGCAGTAGGTATTGCCCCCCATCGCCTACACGAAATCAGGTTTCTACCGCGACAGGTTCTGAAAAGCCCGCATTATTACTGGATCTAGGCATCTAATTCATGCACTTCATCTGTGCTAGATGCCGCCTTTGATGTGCTCAGGAACTGTTGCTGTCATGTCCTAGTGAAAATAACGATTTGGTAATAGAAGAACGTATGAAAGACGTAATGTTTAAGGTTGCGATCGCAGGTGTATCAGCTGCGCTAGGCCTTACAGCAGTGGCGTTAGATGCTGCTCAAGCAGCAACTTTTGACCTCACAGGAGCAAAGAGTATCAAGAGTGCTTTCGACCTAAGATCAGATGGGATTGACCTTACTGTAACTGGGTTCAGCACCAATCCTCTCCCCACAGGTGTCAAACGGACTCCTTCCGGTATGGGTGTTATCAGTGTTTTAGATAACAGTTCTAAGATTGACGGCAAGGGAGCCAAAGACGCGCTAAATTTGATGTTTAGTCACACTGTGGAACTAGTTTCTGCAACATTTGGGGCTGTTGATAATAGGGACGAATTTACGCTATTCGTAGACGATCTTTTAGTTTTATTTGATGAAGATATTCCATCCTCCAAAACTTATACCTTCTTACCTGACCTTCTGGGGGAGAAGTTCTCTTTTGCCGCTTTGGAGCAAAACGATAATTTTTACCTGAAGACTGTCGAAGTTGCGAAAGTCGATGTGCCTGAGTCGGCGCTAATGCTGGGCTTGGGTGCTGTCGCGGTTGGCATCGTCGCGCAGAAAAAATCGCAAAAGGAAGTTGCTGAAGGTACCTAACTGTCATTGCCGCAAATTGCACTAGAGCATTCAGGGAGCAGTTGCACAGCTGTTCCCTTTTTTCTTCTGGGGCGGATTTGACTATCGTTCGTAGAGAGAATTTGCTGAAGCTGGTCGTTTAGTCAACTCCGGCGCTTCCCTGACTGAGATCTCCCTTTTTTGTGAAATCAAGACACAGGAAAAAGGACCGATTGGCGATCGCGATCTTTGCAGTAACTTTAAACATGCGGGGGAACACGTCCGTATTTATTCGAACTTCGTGTTGTTTTGATGAATCTGCCTAAAAACGGTTTCGCGTCCGATTGAATTTCGATAAAACCTAGACATGTTGTAGGCGGATGCTGTCTACGCAGGGTTAAGTCTCTACCGCAATCGTTCTTTGAGATCTCGCAGTTTTACAAAGGTTTGCTGACAATATTGCGCTTTCATTAATGTTTGCTGTTGGTTTTGCTGCATTCAGAAAATTCTTGCTAAAAAAATTTTATAGAGCGCAGTTTGCTCACATAGAAGCTGGTACAAAGCAATTTATTTAGGCCTGCGCTTACCTCTACAGCATTCACTCTAGATTTTTATTGCATAAAACTTGAGAGCTGTTTAAGCAATTGTATTAGGTTTAAGTGCTTTCAATTCTACACTGTTTAATAATGATTGAGAATCAGCTTGATCTTGTCGTTAGCGATTTTAACGGTGTCTTGCTTCTCGTAAGTTTAGAAATTGAGATGTTCTTGCACTGATGGCGAGATTTAGGACACAGGGCTATCTTAATAGATTTACTGGTGGGCAAGCGATCGCGAACAAGAATAGCTTAAGGTCGCCAGTTGGTTAGTGCTTCAAATCGTGGTGAAGCATCTTGGGAGCAGTTGCACGGCTGCTCCCTTTTTTTTCAGTTCACCTAAAAACTGGCGAATAAGCTCCTTAAAAAGGAAAAATAAAAAGTGGTGTAAGGGCGATCGCTGTATAACATCTTTTAACTAAATAAAAAGAGATGAACAATATTGCTCATCTCCTTGAAAGTGTCTGATTCGTTTTGATTTATGTGCACGTTGAAGGTGCGCTTATTGCTATGAATTGAAGTGTCGGGTAGCCCTCTCAAAGGACCTAGTTAATTCATTCCAAGCAGTTTCAAATCCGGTCTGCAAGTCTTTCCAAGCAGCTTCACCGGCTGAATTCATTTCTTCCCATTTCATCAGCAGAGCATCACGCTGAGCAGTCAATTCTTCGACGGTATCGTAGTAGCTGATCTCAGCGTCGGCTTTGGCCTGCTCAGCTTTAGCTTTAAATTCACTAATACGAGCATTAAGCCGGTCAAGTTCAGCCTTAGCTTTTGATTCGTAGACGCTTCGCTGTTCAGCACTAGGTAACTTAGGCAGTTGTTCAGGTGTCTGAGTTGTCATAGTTGAGTCTCCCTTGTAATAACTACAGGAGCAGTGATTTCAAATAACTTATTAATTTGAAATGTGACTCTATTTACCATATTTCAATATCAATCATGTTGACTTCCGCTGACCGATATACCTTGGCCGCAGCAATTCTCTATCTCTAGAAGCGTTTTGATGGACTTTATGACAGTTGAAGCGATCGCAACGCCGCTGCTGCAGTTAAGTAACAGCTCATCCAAATTCAGGCTTGTAGTTTTGTACCCCGCCCCGCTTCATTAGCTGCGGCAACCCTTTCTAGAAGCGTTATCGCTCATAAAGCTGAATCGATGACCTTGGCGCCAAGCCGGTCAATATCAAGCGATGTCTCCGCATCGTCTTGGCGAGATTTGCCAGTGAGTAGCGACTCTGAGTCTCGCATGGTTGGCTTAGAAGTCTTCGCCTCCAGCCGAGGCGTTAGCTTGGCTCAAAAGCGCTTGCCCTAGCTGCACATGCAGCTGATGGCTGGCTTTATAGGCCATGATGTGACCAATGGGCAGGCTGCCAAGCAGGCTTAAGTCACCAATTAAATCCAGCAGTTTGTGGCGGGCTGGTTCATTGGCGAAGCGGAGGGGAGGATTGACCCAGCCATCGCGATCGCACACTAAGGCATTTTCCAGACTGCCGCCTTTGATCAGACCCTGGGAGCGCAGGTAGTCAATCTGAGGGGCCAGACCAAAGGTGCGCGCCGGGGCAATTTCAGTGGCGAAGGTGCCGGCAGCGGGTGCCCAACTGTGCCATTGATTGCCAATGGGCGCCAGGTCAAAATTGATGCCATAGGTAAAGCGAGTGGCCACAGCCGGCATGGCAACCACAAAGGCATCCTGATCTCGAACCCAGACCGGTTGCTCAAACATCAATGCTGAGCGCTGCACGGTTTGGGTCTGCCGTCCGGCAGCGGCAAGGGCGGTCACCCAACCTTGGGCCGAGCCGTCCAGCAGCGGCATTTCTGGACCATCCACCTCAATGATGGCGTTGTCAATGCCCAGGGCAGCCAGAGCCGCCAGCAAATGCTCAACGGTGCGAATCGTGGCCGCTCCCTTCGCCAATTCAGTGGACAACAGCGTCTGCTTCACGGCTCCGACAGTGGCAGGAATTTCTGGGTGACCCGGCAGATCTACGCGCCGGAAAACGCGGCCCTGATGGGGATCGGCGGGTAAAATCTGTACGCGGGTGGTAATGCCAGAATGCAAGCCAATGCCAGTCTGAGTAACTGGCTGGAGAATCGTACATTGCTGCTCAGCCGCGATCGCCTCGGTCGTTTCAGCGTTTATCAGTGGAGCCTGGGTCATGGTTTAGAATCGTTCGCCGATGCCAAAGTGTAACCGTCCGTCGCCCTGATCGTTAATCCCGTAGTCGATGCGGATGGGGCCGAGCGGTGTTTGTACACGCACCCCAGCCCCGTAGCCGAAACCGCTGCCCGGCTTGTCGCGGTCGGGACCCGGCGAGCCAGGGACATTATCGCCAGTCCCAATGTCTGTACCCGCATCTAAAAATAGCGCGCCGCCGAGGAAAGAAAACAGCGGGAAGCGATATTCGACGGAGGCCTGCAGATAGCTTTGGCCGCTGCCTAGTTCTCCTTCGTCATAGCCGCGAACGGAGTTGGTGCCGCCAATGGAGAACGCCTCGTAGGGCGGAAAATCGCCGATAATACTGCCGCCTTGAACGTTGATGGCGATCGCCTGAGGGCCTTCACCGAAGCTGAGGAAAGAAACCGGGAAATAATAGCTATAGCTGGCTCGCAGACGATTAAAGAAAATGCTGCCGCTGCCCAAGGGGATAGATTGTTCCGTTCCCAACCGCAAGACTGAACCACTGGTGGGCGTAAGGGCACTGTTGCGGCGATCTTGCACTACCCCAAACTGCACCGTCCATAAATCGTCAGAGCCGCTATCGCTAGCCGTCAGCGGGTTGCCCGCTGCATCCTCGGTGGCCGTTTCGCCATCGGCATCGCTGGCCCGCACCCGCTGATACAGGGTGCCCAATGAGGCCGTCCAGCCACTGCCCAGCGGTCGTCGAAACGTGAGGCCGGCGCCAAATCGATTTAGCCGCACGCGATCGCCATTGGCCAAATCAATTTCGTTGGGGCCGCCGTCAAACACGAGGGGAATCGACCGGCGGCCAAAACCGTTTAGCGTATATGAGGTGCGATTTGGGTCGCCGCCGATCCAAGGATCGGTAAAACTGACGTCAAATAAGATGTCGCGGAAGCTGAGCTGCGCTTCAGCCGAAAACTTTTGGTTATTGCCGCCAAAGTTGTCCTGTCGATAGCTCAGCGTACCGAACAAATCGCCTGTGAAGTTGAAGCCGGCACCGGCAGCAACAGAGCCGGTATTTTGTTCAACCACAAAGACAGTGACGTCAACTTTGCGGGGATCGCCCTCAGTGGGGTTCAATCCCACCGTCACCTCACTAAAGATACCGAGCGCAAAGACCTCGCCCAAATCGGAGCGAATCTGGCCCTGTTCAAAGACATCTCCCGGCTGCGTCTCAAATTCTCTCAGAATGATAAAGTCGCGAGTCCTGCCGTCAATCGGGTTGCCTTCGTCATCTTCAATCAGCCCATCTTCAGTCATGAACTGAATATTAATGTTGCCAATCTCCCCTTCCGCCACCTCTAAAACGGCGACGCCATCGTCCTCAATTCTGGGAGCATCAATGACCTGCGCCAGGACATAACCCTGATTTTGGTAGAAGTTATTAAGCTGAAGAATGCCATTTTGCAGGTCTCGCAGGTTGGCCGTTTCGCCATACTGTCCAGCAAAAATACAGTCAACTACTTCGTCTAAGGTGATATTGGTGGCCAGCGCCACGTCGCAGGTGCCTACCCGAAGAGCATCTCTGCCCTCCTCGACTTCATTTTCCTCAACTTCAAAGTCTGTCAGTACGCTGCCGGCTAGCTGCACTTGCGTCAGCACCGGATAGGGATTGACGGCGAAGACAATGCGGACGCCAAGGGGAGTATCGGTTGGCAGGGCCCGGACTTCAGCAAAGAAGCCCGTGGCG
Source organism: Cyanobacteria bacterium P01_C01_bin.120 (assembly GCA_039027715.1). Classification (GTDB taxonomy): domain Bacteria; phylum Cyanobacteriota; class Cyanobacteriia; order Phormidesmidales; family Phormidesmidaceae; genus Halomicronema. The sequence goes on along the minus strand of JBCCJU010000161.1, from coordinate 4,552 downwards.
AAAACGCTGTTGATGTCCGCTTGCAGCTGCGATCGCGTGGTGGTTTGCCCCGGTCGAGTGCCAATCGCGTTGTAAACCTCATCCTCTAATTCAGGGTCAATGGGGGCCCCAGCGGCATCCGTTACCGCCACCTCAGCGACCAAAACTTGGGTCTCATCTTCGTTTTCGATTTCTGCCGCCCCGGGCTCCTCATCCGCCTCGTCTGCCTCATCAGTTTCAGCTTCCTCTACGTCCTCCGCTTCAGTTTCAGGGGCCGGTGTTGCGTCATCAGTTTGAGCAATTTCTCTGGACTCTGTGGTGTCAATCGGGGCCACTTCAGCTGCCAACTGCGGCTGATTGAGACCATGCACGCTGACAAAGGCAGGGCTGCTTTCCAAAGGTTGGGCCGTTAGACGAGAATCCGTTTCGGCGCTTTCGGTCTCCACTGCGGCTGGGAATACCTCCGCATCAGCAAAGTCTGGCTCCAGCGTCGCGAAGTGCTCTAAGGTCGCCACGGCCCCGCTGTGCAAAGCGGTGTCGGCCCTCACCTCGGTAGTCGAATTTTCGGCGGTTGTAACCAATTCCGCCACGCCCACTGCGGCGGAATTGGCTGCTTGTGATGTGGCTGCGGCCACTGTTTCTCCGCGAGCCTGCGAGGCAATGCTTAGGGTTGCCGAGAGAGTTAAGAGAGCTACGAGGCTGTGATTTTGGCGCATGCTTGCAGGGGGACTCGAATGGTAATAGGACAGGTAAACGCAAGAAAGCTTCGAAATACTTGGGTTTTGGTACTTTTTGGCTGGACTTTGCCACAATCGGAAAGATTTTACAACATCGGGTGAACCTACTTGCGATTAACCTGGGCCAGAATTCTTGCCAGCACAGTTTGATAAGCGGCGGCAACCTGTCCTAAATCTTGCCGAAATCGGTCTTTATCCATCACGCGATCAGCGGCGTCGGTTTTCGATTGATCCCACAGCCGACAGGTGTCTGGGCTGATTTCATCGGCGAGTAGAATCTGACCTTCGCGGTTGAGGCCAAACTCTAATTTGAAATCGACTAGGGTAATCTGACACTGCTCAAAAAACGGTTGCAGAAGCAGATTGATTTTTTTGGCTAGACGAATCAGCTCATCAATTTGTGCCTCGCTGCCAATGGCCATGGCGCGGATGCGATCGCGGGTCAGCAGCGGATCGCCCAAATCATCATTTTTGTAGTAAAACTCGACTAATGGCGGCGACAGTGGCGTTCCCAAGGCCAGGCCAGTCTGTTTACAAAGGCTGCCAGCGGCCAGATTGCGCACCACGACCTCTAAAGGAATGATGGTGACGGACTGCACCCGCATTTCGCGATCGCTGGGCGTATCGAGCCAGTGGGTTTTGATGCCCTGGGCAGCCAGCAGTTGAAAAAGGTGAGTGGCGATCGCGCAGTTGATCTTGCCCTTATCTGTAATTTGCCCGCGCTTTTGAGCGTTGAAAGCGGTGGCATCATCTTTGAAATAGCTGATGACAACGTCTGGATCTGCCGTTGCATAAAGAATCTTGGCTTTGCCTTCGTAAAGCTTTTGACGTGCAGCCATGCGATCGCCTCCACAACACAGCCTCATCATCTTACTGGCTGAGGGTAGCTCCCACGCGGTGACGCTGCTGCTAAAAGCTGGCGTTTCGCATTTTAGCTGAGCCGCGTGGAGCAAACGACCGAAAGCTCGTACGGAGAAGTCTGCTGAGAACTATCTCAGGGCTTCTAAATTAGCGGCTTCGGCTTCCAGAATGGTTTGAACGGGGGTAGGGACCGCGGTCAAAAAGTCATAGCCGGTGGCTAGTTCGATGCGATCGACCGTAGTTTGGTAGGTGCGCCAGTCGGCTTGAACAGTATTGCGGTTGGGAATATCGATGGCCACGACCGGGGTATCTGTGTCGATATCGCTGAGCGTCTGCCCCGGCTCTAACATCACGATGATTTTCCATAGCCGCGAAGGAACAACGATTTTGCCAGCCGCGAGCCGCGTTTGTTCCCCATAGCCCCCAGCCATCACCAGCAGCGTGTAATCCAACTGATAGACCCAGTCTCGGCTATATTCCTCCAGCTCTCGCCAGACGCCCCGATTGTTTTCGGGCGCTTGCGGCAGGATATTGGTCATCAAAAATGTGGCGGTGTTGTCCCTCACGGAGCGGGTGCGATCGCCAGACGGCACAATATGTCCCCGGTCGAAGCCACTGTTGCGATAGTCATTCGGGGTCACTTGATAGACGCCGGTGGGTAGCCCGCCATCCTGTCGAAAATTGTCTTGCCTGGGGGTGTTGCCCAACCAATCAGCGCTCAGTTGCCAACTGACCCAATTGGCCGTCCCGCGATCGCGGTTGTAGGACAGCGCATACTGCGATCGCTCCAGCAAATAATTATTGAGATTGCCACTGCCAGCGTTGGAAGGATTGCCTAGGGCCAAGTGAGGACTCTGCGAAGGTGGCACCGCCGGATCGGCAGGCAACGCCGTCAGCGGCAGCGTTTCACAGGCCGCGCCGCTGCCATTGCGGTCTAGCTGAAATGGGTCATCCGGAAATGCCTCTAGGACAATTTGTGCTGAGGCCTGATCTCGAAAATCCTGGCAATTACAGTCATCATCGACGCATGGCGGTAACGATGAAAGGGCCGATGAGCTCACCAGCGGCGCCTCCGTTGTGGGGGGCAGCAGTCCGCACCCCGCCAGCCCGCAAATTCCCAAGCCGACAATTCCCGCCCGCAAAAATCTGTCTCCCATCGCCCCCATATCCATCCGCCATGACCCATGTTTCCCTAATCCTACAAACGATATACCGCGTTTCCGGTTAACCACCGCGCTATCGTCCAACCTCTGGCAGATATTGCGCCTCAGTTATCCCCCGCTTGACCACAATGGTTGAAAAATGTTTATTGTAAAGGTGTGTGTCTTTAGTCTAAGTTAGGAAAACTGCAGCTAATGCATCTGCATTTCCCGCGCTACGGACTGATCGACACCGTTGCAAATTATTGCCAAAAGTTTTGAAAACCAACACAACGCAAAGCACTATGCTGAAGCACATTATTTCCAAATTCCAAAAACAGTTTCCGGCTCCTACGGTCAGCGCTCACTGCGACGGCCCCTGTGGCGTTTATGATCCGTCTTCTGCGCGCATCGCTGCTGAGGCAGTTGTCAATATGACGAAGAAGCTGCTCGCCCTGGAAGTCAAGCCTGGCGATCCAGCTTACGAAAACACGTTTTCTCGTTATGTCGCCATTAAAGAAGAGCAGGCGCAGATCACTAAGGACGAACTGCTCATTCTGTGGACTGATTACTTCAAGCCCCAGCATCTAGAGCAGTTTCCCGATTTGCACGACACCTTCTGGAAGGCTGCTAAGCTCTGCTCAGCCTGTAAGGTTGAAGTGAATAGCCAGCACACTCAAGAACTGATGGCGGCAGTCGAGAAGATTCACAAAATGTTCTGGGCTACTAAGAGCCGTGACGTTCAGTGGTACACCGCTAGCTAATTAGTCGGTTTAGCGTCAGTTTATGGAAGGCGATCGCTACTCAAGGCGATCGCCTTTTGATTTTTTATGCCCCAGTACTCACCGCTTCGGCATGCCACCGGGCGAGATCTTTGCCTGCTATTACTGTGCCGATATCGCCGCTTTCGCGTCACGGGCGATTCCATGATGCCCGTTCTGTCTGCCCACCAAGAAGTTCTCCTTAATCCTGCCGCCTATCAAAACCAGTTGCCCCAACCTGATGACATTGTTGTGGCCTATCATCCCCACCAGCCAAGTCTCCGTATCATCAAGCGAGTGCTGTTTGTGGAACCCGATGGTCGCTGTTATCTTCGGGGAGATAACCAAAGCGCCAGCACCGATAGTCGACAATTTGGCCTAATTCCCAGAGAACAAATCTACGGCCAAGTGCTTTGTTTATTTCCTTAAGCCTTTCTGACATAAGAGTTCATTACGACAAAACAGCAAACCATCTGGTTGAATTTGTATTTTTTCTAGCGGCGGCTTGGGAAAGGAAAAAATTGCTCCCTCGTAGGTGCTTGTCAGCGCAGCGTGACGCACCACAGGATTGATATTTTTATTTCCAGCAATCTCTTTATCTGCCGGATGGCTGAAGAAGTTGGTATTAAACAGTTTCAAATTCACAATCGAAACTCTAAAATCAAAAATTGGTGTAGGTGAAGGATGCGATGACTCCGGCAATTTTGGCTTTGGATTTCGACGGTGTTCTGTGCGACGGCTTAGTGGAGTATTTTCAAACGGCATGGAAGGCCCGCTGTGAGATTTTTGGGCTGCCCGCATCCTCTCCTCCCGAGGGCCTGGCCGAGCGGTTTTATCCCCTACGCCCAGTAATTGAGACTGGTTGGGAAATGCCGCTGCTGCTCCATGCTTTGCAGCAGGGCGTCGATGGCGAGGCCGTCTTGGATCACTGGTCGGTGCTAGTGCAGGAACTTTTGCGAGAGACTCAAGTGCAGCCGGCAGCCGCGATGGCCGCCGTAGATGGAGTGCGCGATCGCTGGATCGCCTCTGACCTGGATGGCTGGTTAGGGCTGCATCGGTTTTATCCAGGGGTGAT
>JBCCJU010000160.1:0-12811 GCA_039027715.1 Cyanobacteria bacterium P01_C01_bin.120 | reverse complement strand
TCAAACAGTTGGCACTGCAAGGCATGCAGTACGATCACTCTTGGAAAAAATCAGGCCAGGAGTACATTGAACTGTACGAGCACATTCGTCATAAATGATCGTAGCTTTAGCTAGCCAAGCTAGTAGACGAATAATCGTCGGGTACTTAGCCCGGCTTGCCGTCTTATCTTAAAAGATTTGGCAATGGGGATGGCTGCAGCCGTCAAGTACCTGAAATTAGCTAGCTGTAGACCTCTGAGCGATCGCCCTCAACTCATGGGCTTGATCGGCTGTAGGGTCAATGTTGCTTCACGTTGTTGTGTGAGGCTGAGACCTTTCTAAAGCCACAAACGCACATGGCACCAAACGCGACTTGGAACTTATCCGGTGATTAAACCATCTGCCTCAATCTTTGCAAGTGGAGTTGCTTTATTAGCCACCATCACCACAGTGGCATGCGGATTTCAGAGCACCTCAGAGCAAGACTCTCAGCAAGGGATATCCACCAGTGGTTGGGAACTTGTTGGTCAGCTTCCTCGCCCATTGGAATCGCATCAGACGGTGGTTTTGAATGACATTGTCTACTTGTTGGGCGGTTGGAATGATACCCGAGGTCCCTATGCTGAAGTTTTTTTCGCGCCCTTGTCCCCAGCTGGAGACTTGGCAGACTGGCAGGCGACTGCCGCTGACTTGCCTTTAAGACTGCAGCATCATGTGGCGATCGCTTACGAAGATGCGCTCTACGTCATCGGCGGAGACACCGGCTTTTTCGAAGGTAGTACTGTCTCAGATCGGATCTTCCGTGCCGTACCAACGGAGAACGGTGATATTACAGAATGGGTGGAAGTTGGTCAGTTGCCTGTGCCCTTGACTATTCATGCTGCCACATTAATTGGCAATCAGCTTTATGTTATTGGCGGTAATCAAACCTTTCAACCCGGTACCACAGTCGGCGATACGGTTTTTACAGCCGGTATTACCGAAGCTGGCAAGGTGGAGGATTTTGCGTCTTTAACGGCTTTTCCGACCGCGATTGGTTGGCTGACCGCGATCGCCTTAGATCAGCATATTTTTGGCTTTTCGGGCAGAACCCGGTTTAGCCCAAGACAGTTAACGGAGACTGTGTGGGCAGCTGACGTGCAGGATGATCGTTCGCTCTCGGCGTTTGAACCAGTGAGTGCTGTTACTCCTCGTCAACGCCATACCACCGTTTTGGTAAATCGCACAGTGGTGGTGATTGCCGGTGGAGGGGAAGAGCAGGTATTAACTTCTGTAGAGGCGGCTGATATTGACAGTCAGGGAAATCTAGAACCCTGGCGGAATCTCCCAGCGCTGCCGGAACCGCGCTATGCTCACGCGGCTTTTGTCTATCAAGACGACATCTACGTTTCAGGCGGCTTTATACGCTACGGCAGCAATGAGACAAGCCCTGACATTTTTCGATTGCCAGCAGCTGCGGGGTCGGATTGATCGTGGCTGTAATTGCGCCTTCTGTCCTCACTTTTAGGACGTGCAACTGGCGTCTCTACGGCAATCTTTTTATTTTCTGTTTGCCAATGGCCTTATTGTCTGCAGCAGCCTCGGGTTGTGTTAAGAAGAGTCTAATCAAGCCCTAGAACGGGTAAACAAGGGGAGCTAAGCAGACGGTCAGGGACCAAAATAGCAGGTTGAGCGGAATACCAATACGCATAAAATCCGTGAACTTGTAGCCACCGGGACCGTAGACCATTAGGTTGGTTTGATAGCCGATGGGGGTCGAAAAACTGGCAGACGCGGCAATCATAATGGCAATAATAAAAGGCATATAGCTGACTCCTAAGCCTTCGGAAACCGATAAGGCAACGGGAAACATCAAGGCCGCAGCGGCGTTATTGGTGATCATCTCTGTAAGCAGGGAGGTGACCCCATAAACCACCGCTAGCGCGACGAAGGGATTGCTGCCCGCCACGCTGAGAAAAGTTGCCGCGATCGCCGACGCCGCTCCAGTTACTTCCATCGCCTCGCTGATGCCCAAGGCTGCAGCAATTACCAGGAGCACTGACCACTCGATACTTTGCAAGGCGCGGTTAGGAGCACAACAGCCAGTTACCAGCATAATAAAAGCGGCCAGAACAGCGGCTTTCAGCATGCTGAGCCAGCCAAAGCCGGCCAAAACCACCATAATAGTTAACGCTAATAGCGCAATTGGCGCCTTTTCGTGGCGCAAAGGTTCAGAATCGGGCAGGTCGCTGACCAAGTAAAAATCGCTGGAAACCCGCTGCCGCTCTAAAAATTTAGGATGAGTCTCAAGTAATAGGGTATCGCCAGGGCGAAGACGAATATTACCAATCTTGCCTTGGAGGCGATCGCCGTTGCGCGCCACCGCTAGCACAACCGCATCATAGCGGGAACGGAATTGTCCTTCGCGAATGGTCTTACCCACCAATGAACAAGTATTAGACACTACCGCCTCGATGAGTCGACGCTTGGTGCGGGGAGTATTGAGCTTAAACACCTGGTCGGTGGCAGGGGCCAACCCTCGTAGTCGATGCAAATCGAGAATGGAATCAACGATGCCTACAAAGATTAGCTGGTCATGTTCCCGCAGCGTTTCTTGGGGACTGACCGCAGGGATAATTTGCTTACCCCGGGCAATTTCTGCAAGATAAAGCCCGGGTAAATGCCGTAATCCCGCCTGTTCAACAGTTTTATCGGCGAGCGGACTACGGGGCTCGACCACCATTTCAACGGTATACTGTCGCATGTCATCCGGATCGCCCATTACCGGCTTACGATTAGGCAATAGCCAATGCTGCGCCAAAAAAAGAAACAGCAGTCCAGCGATCGCGCAGGGCAATCCAACGAGCGTAATATCAAATACTTTTAGTCCTGGATTGTCGGTTGCCTCCACTAATAAACCGTTGACGACTAAGTTTGTGCTGGTGCCGATCAAAGTACATAAGCCACCAAAAATTGACGCATAGCTCAGGGGAATCATCAACTTAGACGGACTGATCCGCAGCTTGCGACACCAGTCACTGACCACAGGAATAAACATCGCCACCACCGGCGTGTTGTTTAAAAAAGCGCTGAGCAGCATCACTGGGACGGTCAACCGAGCAAATGTCGTGGAGCGGCGCTTGGGCAATCCCAAAACCTGTTGCGAAACCCAAGCCAGAGCTCCGGTCTGCTGCAGTCCCGTGACCAAAAAATACAGTACTCCTACCGTCACCATGCCGTCGTTGCTAAATCCCTGCAGCGCTTCTGCCGTCGACAATACGCCGCTGACATAAAGCACAGCGATCGCTCCGAGAAAGACGATTTCGGCAGGCAGGGCAGTGATCGCGTTGAACAGAAAAGCCATGGCAGTAACGACTATGGTTAGCCATCCGGACCAATCAAGTTGTGCTAATGGAGTATTGGTCGCGACGAGTTGTAATCCGGCGATCACAAGTCCGCATAACAGCCCAGTAATCAAAAATATAGTCGCCTGCCGCTGCCGACGACGAGTCCACCACCGTCGAAGTGCCTCTTCATGTTGCATAAATATTCATATAATGTTAATACGAAGCGATCTAAAAACTAGACGAGCAAAACAATCGTAGAATGCCCAGGCACCTTGCAAAAATTTCAGCCCGCAGATATTTGTCAAGATAATCTCTATTTTTTTCAGTTTTGAATCTAAGTACAGCACAGCCAACATAAATTTGAGCGAGGGACTTTGACAAAACCGCTAACCCAATGCTGACTTAATCCAATCGGACATATTTAAAGCAGACAAATATTTTTTATTTAATTATGAAGCGTCGCGAATAGCATTGTAATTTCCAAAAAAAATGCTAACGCCATAGTCACATAGTGAGCTAAGCGCTAGCAAAAAGATAGATACAAAAAGCATCTAAATATATCTAAGGCTTGAGAAGGAAAAACCTATTCAACAAGCTCAAATGCCAAAAGCCGTTTTAAGCTCACCGCACCAAGCTTGAATACGCTCTTCAGTTTTCTCAGACTGATTGTCGTCATCCAACGCTAGACCACAAAACTTGTCGTCGCGCATGGCTTTGGAATCAGAGTGCTCGTAACCCTCAGCAGACCAATAGCCGACAGTCTTACCGCCTAAACCGGCAATCTTTTCTTCCAAAATGCCCATCGCATCCTGGAAGTTATCTGCGTAACCGATTTGGTCGCCAGTACCAAAGTAAGCGACTGTCTTGCCGCTGAAGTCAACGTCATCCAATTCTTCGATGACAGCGTCCCAATCGTCTTGAACTTCGCCAATGTTCCAAGTAGGACAACCGATGATAATGTATTCGTACTCTCCCAAGTCTTCTACGCTTTTCTCGCTGATGTCAAACAGATCGACGACGCTATCACCGCCTAAAGCACCTTGTATTTGCTCTGCTGCATCAGCAGTCTTACCAGTGGTGGAACCGTAGAACAATCCAACTTTTGCCATGATGATATTTACTCTTGAAGTGTCAGTGAAAGCCATTGAGACCCATTGATTAGAATAGAATGCCAAACCAACAAATAAAGTGTTGATGCCCGAACACTATGGGGAATATTTTATCGCCGCAAATATTCTCAAAATCAGATGTAAGGCCAACCCCACAAACCAACCGTGAGAAGACGCTCTCGAATAGCATTTGAAACAGCAAACCAGATTCGAAATCTGGCTTTCCCCCGCGAACTTTGCGGACAAGACATTTCTATTCAGAAAACAGACATTATTATTGATTGTTTTTCTCAATAGCTCTTTTCACTATACTGCATCTCTGCTCCAGTGAGAACTATCTGAAGACATAAAATGCGGAGGAAATTCCTATAATTAATTGCTATCGAAAGCCTGAAGGTGGTTTTTAACTGCTTATTCAAAAAGTCCTATGCTAGAAGTTTTAACAGGGCTTTTGAAGTAGTCATGAGCATTATTAAACGATTGGCTGACAAATTGCTTCAAGACCACATTTCGGCCCTCTAGCCACTTTTTTCACGCACGACAGCTCAAATTAGAAAAAATACAAAAGAATTGGTCTATAAATCTCTAAAAATAGAATATTCAGCTTTTGGGATTTACCTGAGACATTCTTTAGAGATAAATACTTTTCACGACAAGCGAAAACTAAAGAAGTGGCTTCGACACTCTTATCAAAGCTTTTTGTCTCATTAAATTAGCTTTTTTAGAAAAGCACAGGTAAGTTTTTCTACTCAGCTCATATGATCAAGGTTTTGAGATTCCCTTTGAGTAGAGACAGTTAGCCTTTTAGACCTGGTCAACCTCAGGCTTCGCCACTTTGGAGTAAGTGCTGCTGGAAAGTTGGCTTGCTCTTCTTGGGAGACGCTTTGTGTATGGGCCGCCAGTTGCCTATGTTCACAGCTTCACTCGCCAAGCAGCATAGGAGCGGCGATCGCATCAGTGTTTAAAGTAACGTTTTTCTCGAAACTGCATAGAACCAAGGTTGGCCGGTGGAGCAGCGGTAAAGGCTTTGTCAGATTGCGCTGACAAAAATCTAACTTACGAATTAAAGATTGTTGAATGTTCAACCTACAGCCAGATGGCTTACCGTTTTGTTTTAGCGATTTGGCAACGCTGTAGATTCAACCATCTAGGTTGCCTTAAATAGGACCAGAAATGTGGATGCGGTTGAAAAACACAAGGCAGCCAGCCTGCCAGCCATAAATCAGCGTTTGTCCAGGCTAAACTGCACTGACGGATTCCATGAATCCATAAAAAAACTCCCAGAAGGCTCTAAACTCTGGGAGTATCCTGCACTGAAAAGATATCTCTGTTCGAGAGAATATGGACTGTCTTACGCCATCGCCACTTCTTTTTCCATCTCTTGAGAATATTCACCCATGCTGGCAGCGCTGTTGCACTGAGCGCGTCTTAACAAACGCTTCTGGGCTTCAGCCACGCGACCAGTGTCACCGGCCCAATGGTCAAGCGCGGGCTGTTGAATGGCGCGAGCGTAGGAGAAGGTTACCGGCCAAGGACATTGGTCACTGAAGTTTGCATTCATCGCATTGAGATGTGCTGAAGACTGCTCCATCGACTGACCACCGGAAAGGAACGCAATCCCTGCAACACTGGCTGGAACATTCTTCACGAGGCAGCTAATAGTAGCTTCCGCAACGGCTTCAACGCTGGCCTGCTGACCAGAAGCCTTACCAGGGATAACCATACTGGGCTTCAGAATCATCTGGTCATAAGCAACTCCGAGAATGTGAAGCTGATTGAATACTTCATGGAGAGTGGCGTCGGTCACACTCCAACACTGCTCTAGGGTGTGAGTACCATCGATAAGCACCTCTGGCTCTACGATGGGAACAAGTCCGCCTTCTTGGCACAAGGAAGCATAACGAGCCAGCCCATGGGCGTTTGCCACGATGCAGGCTTGGCTAGGAATGCCGTCGCCGATGGTGATAACAGCGCGCCACTTGGCAAATCGAGCGCCCATTTGGTAATACTCAGCGATGCGATCGCGCAAACCATCCAAACCTTCTGTCACCTTCTCATCAGGATGCTCAGAGAAATCCTTGGCACCAGTGTCAACCTTAATGCCCGGAATCATGCCAGCATCTGCAATGACCTTTAAAAAAGAAACCCCTTCCTTAGTCGACTGACGAATGGTTTCATCGTAAAGAATGGGACCGCTGATGTAGTCAGACAGCCCTTTGGTCGTCAAGATTAATTGTCGGTATGCCTGCCGATATTCCTCTGTGGCGGGAATACCCAGCTTTTCAAACCGCTTATTACAAGTGCCATTGCTTTCGTCCATGGCCAGGATACCCTTACCCTTTGCAACCATAGCCTGAGCTGTTGCTTGCAGTTCCTGAGCATATGAGCTCATATCAACCTCCTAAAAAATCGGATCGCTTAATAATTTCCAGCTTACAGCCTGTGTGAGTTGCCCGCTGAACGATATGGATGCGTTCAAACTGCCCCAATTTACGCTTATAAGCCATTTGAAACCTTTGTATAACAAAGACCTCTCTAACTCACATAGGTCATAACCTACTTCTAAATCATAGGATCACTTGGTGATTTCCCGGTTTATTGATATATACTCTCATTAAGGAGCCATGTCAAATACAAATTATTTCCAACAGATTGCTTTTCCATAGATGTTCCTGCTTTTCTTGAAAATTACATTTTTCTCTGTGTGCTCTTTAATAGAGTGATGAATTGGGAGTCTTCTCGGCTTTAGCGTTGCCTAACGATCTTGCTACAGCCACGGTCTGAAACGTCGTGGAATAGTTCAAGGGCTGAACTCTTTACTGAGAATAAGTCTAAATTGTTGCTTTTGGTATTGTGCCAGCTTATGAATGCAGCCAATTGTGCAGTCACACTGGGGTTAGCGAGCAAGATTGCTCATCTTGCTGTCTTGATCCGGTCTACCTTTGTCAATATCCGTATCGATCTAAGCCCTTGGTTGACAGACATAGAGACGCATCGACAGCTAGATCCACACTCTATTGATTTGAGCGTCTATTTTTCCGAACGCCATAGGGAAATGACATGCCGCTGTATCTTGCTGCAGATTCGATTTTCCGAAGGGTTATTGCAGCCCAATTGCTATCTCACTCATATTGAGGCCAGCGCCTATGACTGCACTGAGCCACAGTGGACGTTTTCTACCATCACTGACACTTTCATGGGCTTATATCAGCCCAGTACAGAATATCAGGCGCGTTTTCGACAGATCATGCAGCAAATCTTCGAGCTGTTTAAGCATCCCAATTGCTTGAAAGTCACTTCGGATTACCGAGCCTAATAGATGTGATTTTCGGCTTAAAAATGAAGGATCAGTTTCATGATTTGTCTTAAGTCCAGACCTGAAATTGTTCGAAAAGACTCTCATCCTGCCTGTTTTAGCGTTATTGACCAACGAGTGCTGAGTCTCTTGCCGTTTAAGGGTTGGCGATTAGACGGTATGGCCTTCAGGAAGCATTTCAATACTGGCAAATTTATCTAACGCTCCCAACTTTGGCACCCTGACGCCAGCAAACTATGATCCAGAGAAGACTGAAAAGCACCTAAAAGTCTCTTGCCCCTTCGCTACATGACTTTTTGAAACTTAAATTTTCGTTAACTCGCTCTTTTCTAAGCGCTCGGTCTTTTCTTTAGTTTTAGTCCTCTGTGTTCCCATGTCTATCAATGTCCGGTCTTCTAGGGCTTATCTTATGGCTGACAGCACAGCCGCGGTTATTCGCCTAAAGCGCCCAGCAACACGGATTGTTTGCCTAAGTGCTTCGGGTTTGGATGCTCTGGTGGAATTAGGGTTAGAACCGGTCGGAGGATTACGTAGTGAAGTGGCGATTCAGCCTGAGTTTTATGGGGAACGATCGCAGCAGTGGCCCTCGGTTGGCGCTTGGCTACTGCCCAACTTTCAGGCAATACGCCGGCTGCAGCCCGATTTGATTTTGGGCTGGCAGTTTCCTCATCGTTTCTATCGCCGTTGGTTAGTTGACATTGCACCGACATATTTGATGCGAGGCAGCGGCTATGAAGAAGCGGTTTTGCGGCTGCTGGATATTGCTAGCTTAACGCAGCGCACATCCCAGGCGGAGGCGGCGATCGCGGCATTGGAGCAGCAATTAGCCCAATATCGCCGACAATTGCAACAGGAACCTCGAAAAACCGTGCTGGTTATGGGAGTCTCACGGCTAAGCGGTTGGAGCGATCGCTATCCGGTCGAAACGCAAACCGGTACCCTGGGCAGCCTATTGCAAGAATTCACTCATTTTCCATGGGCAAAACCCCAGGCTCACAGAGGAGAACCAGGATTAACCTATCTGTCGCTAAAGCAAATTGCCGAGGTCGACCCCGAGATTATTTTTGTGCAGTCCTATGGCGATACTTTATTGCAAAAGCTAACTCAAAATCCCCGTTGGCGATCGCTACAGGCCTTACAAAACCAGCAGGTCTATGAAATTCCCCAATTCTGGCACTGGGGAAATGGCACCCGCCTGCTCCGTCTGATGCTGCAGCGTGTATTGCCCCGCATTTATCCTCAAATGGACGCAGCCAAAACGGCGGCACCAACAGCGTCAAGTCTGCAGCAGCAAGAACTGCCTGATGGGGTGGTGGATTGATGGGGAGTGAGTGAAGATCTCTTGGCGCTGCTTTGGAGGAAAGTTGGCACTGGCGATGGCGGTCCCGTGAACGATAAATACGATAAACAGGATGATATGAGCCTTGGTTGATTGGCAGGGCAATTTCCACCACAGGCAAAATGTTCACATTCATTGAATTCATAGCTTTGCAAGACGCATTGCTATTTCACTTGCCCTGGGCTGCGTGGCATCATCTCTTGCTCAGCAACCTTGACTCTAGATTCTCTTTGATGACGCGATGGCTCTGCTGACGTTAAATTTCAACAAGATCTCATTGGCTGAAAGTTACTGCTGATGGGCTGCCATCAAGCCAAAACCTTCGGCTTTGAGTTCACCCAATCTGGCGTCATGCTGCTTCGACTTTAGTTTTTATGACCATTACGACGGGCTCATCCCAGTTTTTACAATTGTATTCTTGCTCACGTTGGCGGATCATCTGGGCAGCAGGCCTATTGTTGCTGGGCTTATCAGGCATTGTCTTTCTATCGTTGACCAAGGGCTCGGTAGCTTTGACCAGTGAAGAAATTATGGCGGCGGCGCTGCGGCAGGGCAGCGATGTCAATCAAACAATATTTTGGGATTTGCGGCTGCCGCGCGTGTTGGCAGCACTGATTGTTGGCGCTGCCTTGGGGCTTTCAGGAGCCCTCTTGCAAGGCATGCTGCGTAACGGTCTGGCTAGTCCTTTTTTGCTGGGAATTTCTGCTGGGGCTGGTCTGATGGTGGTGCTGATGGTGGGTCTGAATCTGCTGCAAGTTTGGGTGCCGTTTGGCGCTTGGCTGGGAGCCGTCATGACGACCCTGCTTGTGTATATGCTGGCCCGAACCGGCACGACGCTCTCCATTGAGCGCTTGATTTTGGGAGGCGTAGCGTTCAGCTCCTTATTCGGGGCAATTCAGTCTTTGCTACTGCTTAATTCGCCCGATGGCCAATTTCAAGCTGCCTTAAACTGGCTAATTGGCAGCCTCAACGGGCGCGGGTGGGCAGAGGTGACAATCGCGGGTCCCAGCGTGTTGGTGGCGGCAATTGTCGGCTGTTTGTTGGCGCGGCAGGTCAACGTTCTCTGCTTGGGAGATGATTTAGCGATGGGATTAGGCACTTCCCTTGTGCGATCGCGCTGCCTGATTGGCGCGGTGGCCACGCTGCTGGCGGCGGGAGCCGTTAGCATTGCTGGACTGGTGGGCTTTGTCGGGCTGATCGTGCCCCACGGCGTTCGGCTATTGGTGGGCACTGACTATCGTTTAGTGCTGCCCTTTTCTACTTTGGCCGGAGCGTTTGTACTCGCTGGCGCTGACCTGCTGGCCCGCTTAGGGCCGGTGGAATTACCGGTTGGTGGTGTGACTGCCATATTGGGGGCACCAATGTTCATTTGGCTGCTGTACCGTCGTCGCGTCTTGGGAGGACAGTAATCATGCCGTTAGATGTGCAACGTTTGACCGGAGGCTATGGCGATCGCGCCATCATTGAAGCGATTGATCTGACTTTGAGGCATGGCGAGTGGCTGAGTTTATTGGGTGCTAACGGCTCTGGCAAATCGACTTTACTGCGGCTGATGAGTCGCATTCTCAAACCCCAGGTTGGCACTGTGCTGCTGGATGGTCGAGATATCCATCAGCTTTCTCCCACTGCAGTGGCCAAACGGTTAGCCCTGCTGCCCCAACAGCAAATCTTACCCGAGGGCCTGACGGTTGATCAGTTAGTGAGCCTGGGACGATCGCCCCATCAGCCTTGGTGGCAGTGGGACCTGGATGCGGTGGGCCGCGAACAAGTGGAAAAAGCGCTTTATTGGACTGAAATTGAGCATTATCGCGATCGCCCCGTTACCACTCTCTCTGGTGGCGAACGGCAGCGAGCCTTTTTGGCCCTGGCCCTGGCCCAAGATCCCAAAGTGCTGCTGCTCGATGAACCAACGACTTTTTTGGATTTGAATTATCAACTGCAGCTACTGCAACTGCTGAAGCGCCTGAACCAGGAGCGGCAACTGTCAATTATCACAGTGCTGCATGACATTAATTTGGCCGCTCGATACAGCGATCGCTTGGCGCTGCTGCGACAGGGAAAGCTGTGGGCCGTTGGTCCCCCTTTAGAGATGCTTCAGCCACAGATTCTGGCTGACGTTTTTGAAATTCAGGCAGTCATTATTGAAACCCCCATCGGGCCTCAAATCTGTCCGCTGTCGGCGTCAACTGCTGCACCCCCCATTCCTTCAACAGCATCCATGTAATCTGCTCGATGCTTGGCACTTTCTAAGTCTTGACTTTTGCTTTAAGAAAGCGAGTGTTTTCCAGACTGCTCAGCCCAATATTGCATAAATCACTAAAGGAGATGACGATGAAAAAATTTAGGTCAGTTAGAAGCATGGGATTGATTTTGCTAGGGGCGATCGCCGCTTGCTCGGCAGAAAGTCCCCCTCCCGAAGTCACCACTCCCGAAGCGACGCCTAGCGAAACGGCGGCCTCAGACCAGCCCGAGAAGACCATTGAGTCGGTGGTAACGCTCACTTCCCTGACCTCTGACATTATTCACAGTTTGGATGAAGACGCATTGGTGGGCATTCCCGGCAGGGATATTTTGACAGAGGATGAGCGCTTCGCTGACATCGAGAGGGTGAGCCAAGAGCGCGCTGAGCCCGATTTGGAAAAAATTATTGCGCTAGAACCAGATTTAGTCGTTGGGGCCAAAGGATTTCACGATAAATCCTTGGCCCGTCTGGAGGAATTGGGCGTGACCACTCTGACGGTTGATGTGGCGGGATGGGACGCGCTGACCACTATTACCGAAGAACTGGCGCAGCAAATCGGCGCTGATCCGCAGCCGCTACTGGATCGCTACGACGCTTGCCTGGCCAAAGCACCAGACACTTCGCCGAGCGCGATCGTGCTGGTCAGCCGTCAGCCCCTGCTCTCTCCCAATAAAGATAGCTGGGCCGGAGACTTTCTGGAACAGTTCAATATCGAAAATCTCACCGCTGAGCTGCAGGGTGAGAGCCCCATTGCTGGCTATGTTACGGTGCCAGAAGAAAAGCTGTTGACCACTGACCCTGATGTGCTGCTAGTGGTCGAAACTGGCGATAATCTGCTGGATCAGCTCAAAGGCGATCCTTTTTGGGGACAGCTTAAAGCAACGCAGGCTGATGCCGTCGCCACGTTTGAATACTATGGCTTAGTGAACCCGGGCAGTATCGCCAGCATTGAGGCCGTGTGCGATCGCCTTTCTCAACTCTGACCCACTTAATCTTATTTTTGAGAGGCTATTGAGACACTTTCCGAGGGCAAGGGCCATCAAATTCGTCAGTCCGCTAGCTTGGCGGAAAAGAGTTCGCTTTCCGCCTGACAGATTCCTCCATCAAGCCATGCTGGAGTGCTTCGGCGGGTAGCACGTCAGGTAGGTTGTGCAGCGCTGTCTCCCAGGTAGACGATCTTTGCAGCGCCTCGATCACAATCGGCAACGGTGCCGCCAAAATCGCTGAAAAATCTTGCTCTCCGGTGATTTGAGGCTGATAGGCGAGTTGTTCCACTGGAGGAGAAAACTGGGCGTTTATTCCTGGCTTGTTGCCTCTGGCATCAAACCGATACCAGCCGATATCTGGCAAAAAGGCGCCATTAAAGCCGTGCAGGCTAAAGGGGGCTCCCTGGTCGTCAATACTCAATCGCTGATAGCAAAACCCTGTCGGTATTTGGTTTGCCCGCAGCAGTGCCGCTAATAAATGACTTTTGGCAAAACAGTAGCCGGTGCGGTGTTG
>JBCCJU010000159.1:0-12935 GCA_039027715.1 Cyanobacteria bacterium P01_C01_bin.120 | reverse complement strand
TGTCTAGAGATTTCAGCACTGCAGGTGACGTGATGGTGCAAGCCTCAACCCGATACATAACTCAGGCGGAGTTTGAACAGCTTTGTCTAGACCAGCCTGACCTTATGATGGAGCGCACCGCCCAAGGAGAGTTGATCAACGTGTCACCGGTAGGAGGAGAAGGCGGCAGTCGTGAAGCCGACTTGATTGGAGATGTCATCATCTGGAATCGTCAGGCTCAACTTGGGAAAGTATTTAGTTCTCAGAGTGCATTCAAATTACCCCTTGGTTCAACCCGCGCAGCTGATGTCGCTTGGGTACGGCAAGACCGCTGGGATGCCTTGACGCCAGAGCAGCGCCTGGGCTTTCCGCCCATTTGCCCTGACTTTGTGATTGAATTGCGATCGCAATCCCTTTCCAATGGCAAGCTCAAACCCCAATCGCTGGCGGAGCTCCGCACGAAGATGACCGAATATGTGGCGAGTGGGCTGCGGCTAGGATGGCTGATCAATCCATCCGACCAGCAGGTGGAGATTTACCGCCAAGGCCAAGCCGTGTAAGTCGTCGCCATGCCCACACTTCTGTCCGGCGAAGACGTCCTCTCTGGCTTCGAGCTACAGGTTTAAGCAATGACTCGTAAACGATGAGTGGCCAAAGCACTCTGGCAATACGTCAAACAACTCACCTCAAAGCGTTTAGAATTGGCGCAAGCACAATTATGAATTCGACAATTTAGAACTTAGCGAAATTGCAGCAACTGCTCCACAGAAGGCAAAACATGGCATCCCCTCAAGTTCCTCAAACCCAGCTTTCGGAGCTTTACCAGCGCGACTTTTGCCAATGGGCTGAAAAAATGGCGGCGCTGCTCCGGACAGGCGACTTTGCTCAACTGGACTTAGACAACTTGATTGAGGAAGTTGAGGACCTGAGCGGCAGTCAGAAGCGGGGATTGCTGAGCAACCTGCGTGTGCTGCTAATGCATTTATTGAAATATCAATATCAGCCAGATAAGCGATCGCCCAGTTGGCGCAGCAGCATTATTGAACATCGCCTGCGCCTTCAAGAACTTTTGGAAGAGAGTCCGAGCTTGAAGGCTTTTCTGGCCGAGAACTTTGATAAGGCTTATCAAAAAGCACGTAAGCAAGCCGCCTTGGAAACTGACTTACCGATTCAAATATTTCCTCAAGTTTGTCTGTTCTCTCAAATGGATGTTTTGCATGAAGACTGGCTTCCTGAGCAATAATCGATACCTGCGTAGGAAATTTCTAAGCTTGAATATTCTGTGCTGGAAGATCTGGATAACTGTGGACTCTCGGCTGGGCAAGTCAGAACCATTATTGAAGTTTATAAGCCCACCGTTTTTGAACGGGAATCTAGCGATATTTGGGAAAAATACTATGCTTTTGAGATCAGCTGCTCCTATTGCATCGCGGCCTTTCTCCCTTCCCGTCTTTGTGTGAAACGGCAACCCCTTGCCCTCAGTTTGTCTGCATTAGCGCTTGGAAGCGAGGACTATTGCGGAGGCGATCGAAATCACTTGACTCTTTGACGGCTACCCGTCCAGACTCTGCATCTAATTGAAATAAGCGCTCAAGATTTTTTAAAGCCAACTGAGTATTGCCTAGCAACGCATAATAGCGGGCCAGTTGGAAATGTAAAAAATTGGCCTTTGAATTGGTCAGTGCGGGCAGTTGACTCTGGGCAGCTTTTACATATCCTTTTTCTTGCAAATGACAGAGACTAAACTTGTTATCTTCCCAAAACAGACCTCTAGCACACCCGAAATTTCGTATCGCGCCAATTTGTTAATACCGCCGCTCGTGGCAACCCCCTCGATTGATTACTGAAACTATGCTCCGCTGTATTTATCAGCCCCTGTCAATGCTGTATGGTGCGATGATGCAGCCCTACCAGCGCTATCGCTTATTGGGACTGGGGCTGAGTTTAGCGATCGCCCTTTGCTATGGCTGGCTGGCCCTGCAGCAAGCTTTTGCCGGAGCATATGTTGTACAGGACGACGCGCGACAGCACGTTTTTTGGATACAGCGCTTCGCCGATCCAGATATTTTTCCCAATGATTTGATTGCCGACTATTTTCAAGGAGTTGCTCCTCCCGGTTATGCAGCGTTCTACCAGTTGGGAGCAATTCTTGGCATTTCACCGTTCTTCCTAAGCAAAATCTTGCCGTTCTTCTTAAGTTTAATTACAGTAGGTTTTGTCTACGAAATTTCCTGGGCGCTGCTCCCTATTCCGCTCGCGAGTTTTATCGCTGCTGTGAGTTTCGGCCAGAGCATTTGGTGCTCTAGTGAACATGCTTCCGCAACTCCTAGAGCTTTCTTATATCCGCTTTTATTAGCCTTTATCTATTTTTTAATGCGCCAAAAATATGTGTGGACGCTAGCAAGCTTAATTTTACAAGCTTTATTTTATCCGCAAATATCTTTGGTCTGTCTAGGCACATTAGCAGTGAGGTGTTTGAACTGGAAAAATCGCCGGATACATTGGTCAAAAGAGCGTAAAAATTATGTGGTATTTGTTATTAGCTTTTGCATAATCGCTGGTATTTTACTTTATGCTCAAGGACAATCCAATTTTGGGCCAGTTATTAGCCGCTCTGCAGCCCTGTCCATGCCGGAATTTCAGCCCAATGGTCGCAATGGCTTTTTCTACGATGGCTTTTATTTTTGGCTGTATAGTCGAGGTGGTTTGCTTCACCCGCGAGGATTTACTCCCGCCCTATTAGTGGCGGGAGCGCTTTTACCAATGCTGCTCTGGCTGCCCATTAATCGAGCATGGCGATCGCAGATTCGTCCTCAAATCTGGGTGCTGCTGCAACTTTTAGTCGCCGCGATTGGTCTGTTTCTTTTGGCCCATCAAGTCCTATTTCGGCTGCACTTACCTAGTCGCTATAGCAGCCACGCTATTCGAGCGGTACTAGGCATTACTTGTGGATTAGGCTGGGTGATTTTTCTGAATAATTTAGCAGAATTTCTCTCGAAAAATTGGCGAATTGAAGATGTGCAGGCAAAAATCAATTCAGCGCGATTAGCTTTCAAGAAAACCCTCATATTTTCTATTTTTTCAGCGATTACAGTATTTTTCCTGCTGGCCTATCCGGCGCTATTTTTTGATCAGTTTCCCCGTGTTGGCTATTATGACTTCTCTGATAACGCTAAGCTGTTCGAGTTTTATGCTGCGCAGCCAAGAGATGTGACAATAGCGTCTCTATCACCCTCAGCAGCCAATATTCCGATGTTTTCAGGCCGTACGGTTCTCGTTTCACCGGAACATGCTCTGCCTTACCACACGGGGTTTTATGGGGAATTTAGTCAGCGTGTTGAAGACTTGGTCGCGGCACAGTTTACTGATGATCCAGCACTTTTATCTGAGGTTATTAGCAGCTACGCCATTGATTCTTGGCTAATTGATAATTGGGCGTTTCAGCCTGCTTACATCCAAACCGATTCATGGTTAATGCAATATCAGCCGATAGCCAATAAAATGGCTCAGCAACTGACAGACGGCAAGCAATCAGTGCTGCAGCAGTCAATTGCAACTTGTCAAGTTGCGGGTACGGATGCCTGGACAGCTTTGGATGCTAGCTGTGTAAAGGTCTTCGCGGATGAATTGAGCGATCGCCTGCCTAAGACCTCTTAACGCCAGTAAAAGCTTACTTGACTAACTCGGACCTATTCCAAGGTAGCGAAACTGTCTTTTGCTGCGAGCACAGTGCTGCCAAGCAGCGTTGGGCACCCGTAAATCAGATGCGGTCTGGGATTAAATCGTGACGCTGCGGCTTGCCATCATTGAGCGGTGCAACGCTTTATCAGTAAGAGAGGTCGCTTCTAGCCCTTTGAACCGGTAATGCTTATGCCACAGGACTTCTGACCTTATCTGATGACCTGCCTTAAATCGAATCGCTTCGGTGCATTTTTGCGATCGCCCCCTGAAAGAGTGGTGAATTAAGTCATTTTGCGGTATGTTGTGCGCTTGTGTGTCAGCGCTAAGATGATGATCCCGTCGGTTAGGTGTGAGTCATTTATGTGCTTGACAACGGGTACTTTAATGTTGCAAACCTAGTGAACTTGAGGATATGCAAGTTGACAGTCCTCCGGCGTTATCATCGCCCTCGATTTTAGAAACGCTCCCGCCCCCAAGCCTGCCATCGCAAGACTGTCCGCGTCGGGTCAGAATGGATTTAGATTTACTGATACTGGCGATCGAATCCCTCGACGTCTCTGGCTCCGAGGCGCTCCTCAAAGTTTCCGATCAGCTCGGGTTGCAGGCTGTGATTCCTGGCCGTGTTCAGCTTTGGCGCATCCGCAGCACCAATCCCATGCGACGCCAAAGCCAGCGTGACCCCTTATCTATTGATCAGGCCAAAGCCCTGACTCTGGTGATTTGCTTTTTGGCTAAACGGTTGACAGTGCTAATTCGCCAACTCCTGTTAGGACATCAGCAGTTACAAGATCAAAACCTTAGCGCCGAGCATCACTTTCGTTTAGGTGACTATTTGAGTCGATTTCGCACCCTGTTCCGAGCTCGCATGAATCCGAAAAGAGCTGGGGTGATTGCCTACAGCACTGACGATAAGCTCAACGAACTAGCTCTTATGCTGCTAACTCGCCTGTTATTTTGTACAGGCACTCAAGGCCCGCAGCGCCTGTGGAACAGCCTGTTTGATGGAGAAGTCGTATGACGATACAGCGTCAATACACTCTGCCAAACTGCAATCTGATAGTGGAGGGACTGCTGGCGGGGGATGAGTCTGATCCCACTTCACCGCTGACGGTCGTGCTTAACTCCGAATGCAGCTTTCCGGGGACGAGCGATCGCCTGAGCGGCGGTAGGGAATTTCTGGATGCGTTAGTCAAAACCGTGAGTGCCTATGCGCAGTCCCTCCTCAGCGGCGTGGCCTACCCCGCCGAGGAAACCGCAATTGCAGCGCCGCCAGTGACTCTAAAGCACCTTGATCGTTACCGCCATCAACTAGTGGCCACGACCACCGAGCCCAACGGTGATCAACCATCCACAACCATTGAGCTCAACTCTGTGCAGCTCTTCGACCTGGTTGAAGCCGTTGATCAGCTGTTGGCTGACGCCTTGACCCTGCCCGACCTGACACTGCAAGTGGCGCCCCTTAACCGTCGCCATGCACGTCCGGCGGAACCAGCAACTAAACGAGTGGTTCCCGCCATAGCGGGGCTTTCGACTCTGGCTGCAGCGGCAGTGTTCCTTTTCATGCCGCCCGTCCCAGAATTTGAGCCGACCCGCGTTGAGAATCCGGACCTCTCCGATTTAGTCGAGCAAGAGGCGATTAATTTGGGTGAAAGCAGTGACTCCCCTGACGATGACAGCGTGGACGAAGATTCCTCGACAGCGGACGTGAGCGAGGATGTCGCGGTGTCTGGCGCCACCGATGCGGGTGAGGAAGACCCCGCGAGTGATGACAATGCCGACCTTGAGGAAGATAGTGATGCCGAGGTTGAGACGGTTGACCCGGTCGCTGCCGGCATTGCCTTGGGACGGTTGTCGGCTGCTCGGCCAATTGTGGACGATGCTACCCTCAATGCCATTGAAGCGGAACTTGAGTCCGACTTGGCCGATGCCCTGGAAGAGTTAACTGCAGGCGCCGGCCCCAACTTTGATGAGGCGCTTGTTTATCGGGTTGCGGTTTCAGGAAATGTAGAAATATTGGGCTACAAATATGAAAATGATGCGGCGTTGGAAAACGTTGATCAGACTCCTCTACCAAGCTTGACCTTCATTCCTGTGGATACGGAAAGCGACCCGGATGAACCCATTGCTCAGTTCCGCGTCACCTTTGAGCCGGAAGGCGAGATTGATGCTGAGCGAATTGAGCCGGAGGAACTAGACGATGGGGAATAAAGATGGCGCTTGTGGATAGTCAGTGAATCAGTGAGTAGGGCAGGAAGTTATGTGACGTGCTGAGCTGGTCGCCATAGACTTTCCGATACTACGGCTGCTTCTGAGCCGATTTAGATAACCACCACGCCGCAAGTCCACCGCCTAAAAAGCCAAATAGATGGCCTTCCCAAGAAACTCCCGGCTGGTTAGGCAGCACTCCCCATAAAAAGCTGCCGTAAAAGATAATCACCAGCACTGACGCAGTAATGGCAAAAACGCTGCGGTCAAAATAGCCTCGCAGTAGCAGATAGCCGAAATAACCGAACACTATGCCGCTGGCCCCAATGTGTACAGAGTTGGGGGCCCCAATTAGCCAAGTGCCCAATCCACTAATCAGAGCTGAGATAAGGGTGACTGCCCAAAAATCTTCGGCTTTGCTTAACATGATGAGCCCTCCCAACGTTATGAACGGCAGGGTGTTGTGCATTAAGTGGCGAAAATTGCCGTGTAAAAAGGGCGCCCATAAAACGCCTTCAAGCCCATCGAGCTGTCGCGGGTAGATGCCGTGGAGCACCAGTCGCCCACTAAACAGCCCCACATTGGCAATCTGGATGCCCCACAGGAGTAGCGTAATGATGACTAACGTCCAAATGGGATTGCGAGGCGATCGCCAGGACGGTCTAGGCATTGAAAATGGCATGAAAATCCTGAAAAATTGATGTGGTGATGAACACTTAGCTAATGCTAGCGTGCAAGGGTTAACGAGCATCAGGGTTTAGTTTCTGATGGACAGTCCACAGTCCTGCAGAAAGCTATGGTAAACACAGGCGTATTTATCTGAAACGGCGGAATTTGCGAACTGTCATCATTTAGCTTCCTGATCCGTTGCTAACCGGCTTTGGCCTCTGGATTAAAACGAAATTGAGATATACATAATGTTGATTTCACAAAATTTTCTAGTATTAATTAGAACCTAACCTTGGGGCTTTTAAGCAAGATTTTCTGAAGGTTTACACTTTCCTGAAAACTTTTGACCGAGTCAATCGTTAAAGAATGCTAGGTCGATGGACTCTGATAGTCAGGTGGCGATGCTTGTTAGTCAGACAAAAATGCGGCGCTGTCCATACTTTAGCAAGCTGTCCTGGTTTATTTGCAGCATTTACCGCTCTGCATTTACCACTCTAAAGAGACTCAAGTAGATTGGGATAAATAAACCGAAGTGGAAGTCAGCAGAAGCCTTATCCTGCGGTTACCTTTACCTCAAATTTATTGTCTAAACCTACTTTTAGTCGAGCCAAACATAAAATTTCCTAAGCCATTTCTGGTTCAATCAGCCATGAAAAATTGCGTAGGTAAATCCCCTTATTTTGGTTTGATAGGGTCCCTATCAGGTTGAAACTATTTTTTCTTTTGCTATGGCGAGTCAAGACAAAGCGTGATTATCACTGAATTATTAGCGGTTTTAGCAGTCTCGGCAGCAACTGGTTTACGTCTTGCTTTGCCGCTGTTGCTAATTGGTTTGATTTCTGCTGACCTGTGGGAACAGGTGCCGATCCTATCCAACTTGCCACCGACGGTGGTGGTGGGAGCGCTTGTCTCATGGTCGCTGGTCGAACTGATATTAGCCAAAACATGGCTGGTGCAGCGATTCGTGCAGAGCATAGAATTGGCTCTTAGTCCGATGGTGGGAGCGATCGCCGGTGTGGCCATGGCCCGCACCTTTCAACCGGATTGGTGGGTCACTGCCTTACTCGGTGCCCTCGGCGGCATGCTAGCCCTGGTCATCAAGCTGGTACAAGTGGGACGATTTTATCGCTTCCAGCGCCCTGCGATGTGGCTCATCTTTGCTGAAGACTTTCTCTGCATTTGCCTGGTGTTTCTGGCATTTGATGCGCCTCAACAAGGCGGCTTAATTGCGCTGCTGCTGCTGTGGATTGCGCTGCACACCTCACAAGCCTGGCGCCAGTGGTATCGCGGCTCGAATCAACGCTATCCTCGGCGGTTTAGACGGGAACCGGATTAATCGCTGCCGCGCTCTGATAATGATGATGTCAAAACCGGCGGAGGCAGGTCGATCTCGGCTTCGGTTCAAGCTGGGATTGAGGACATAGCTTCAGCATTATTTGAGTGTAGTGACGGTAAGCTACGGATATGTCTTGGCGTTATTCCTAGGAAGCTTTAGGCGATGGATTACTACACATTGGGCCAAACCGGATTGAAGGTGAGCCGTTTGGCTCTTGGGACGATGACCTTCGGCGATGACTGGGGTTGGGGTGCGGATGAGGCTAATGCCCGTCAGCTCTTTGACGCTTATCTTGAAGCGGGCGGCAACTTCATTGACACGGCTGACCTGTACACCAATGGCAATAGCGAGCGCATGTTGGGCAAGTTTGTGCGGGAGAGCGGCACTCGCGATCGCGTCATCATCACCACCAAGTTCAGCTATAACGCCGAACCGGGCAATCCCAATGCTGGCGGCAACGGTCGTAAAAATATTCTCCGGGCAGTGGAAGGGTCGCTGGAGCGCCTTGGTACCGACTACATTGATGTTTATATGCTGCACACCTGGGATCAGGTGACGCCGGCGGCAGAAGTGATGCGAACGCTGGATGATTTAGTGCGATCGGGCAAAGTGCGTCATGTGGCGCTGTCGGACGTGCCTGCTTGGTATGTGGCCCAGGCCCAAACCTTAGCTCAAGAGCGTCACTGGGAACCTATCAGCACCGTGCAGTTGGAATATTCTCTAGTTGAGCGCCATATCGAGTTTGAATATCTGGCCTTGGCGCAGCAGCTTGGCACCAGCTTGATGATTTGGTCTCCCCTGGCGAGTGGTTTACTGTCTGGGAAATACAAACCGTCCGCATCAGGCGGTGAAGGCTCGGGGCGGCTGGCGCAACTGGCGGACAGCGGTAATCCGGCGTTCGACAAGTTTACGGAAAAAAATTGGGCGATCGTGACAGAGCTAGAATCGGTGGCCAAGGAACTCGATCGCTCCATGGCCCAAGTCGCAGTGAACTGGGTAGTCAATCGTCCCGCTGTCGCTTCGGTGATTGTTGGCGCGACAAAGTTACATCAGCTGCAAGACAATCTTGGCGCGCTAGATTTTACGATTCCGGCTGAACTGCAGCAGCGTCTAGACAATGTGAGCCAACCGCCCTCCCATTTTCCCTACACTTTCTTTGAGCCGGGGCTGCAGGGGATGCTGAGCGGCGGCGCTACCGTCGGCGACAAACCCGAAAGCTATCGTCAACCAATCCGCATAGAAGGAACTGGCGCTGGCGTGACAACCGATTAACGAAGCAGTTGTGAAGTAAGGGAGTCAGGGATCTGCTTGGAAATGAACGCCCTGTTCGTGAGGTTGTGAGGATATGAGGGTGGCAGGGCAAATGAGTAATGTTGGGGCGAACAGCCGTTCGCCCGTACGAGGTCTTGGCAGAGCCTGCCTGGAAGGCTTGGGCGGCTTGGGCAGTTTTATCTCGGGCGTGTCCCTAAGCGATGCCGCCACAGCTTTGCCTTCGCCAAAAGCCTATGATCATCCTCTCAAAGTCAGCTACTGGATGAAGCCGCCTGCTGGCGCATCAGAGCCACAAAATCGCGAAAGAGATAGTCGGCGTCGTGGGGCCCAGGACTGGCTTCAGGGTGATATTGCACTGAGAATAGCGGCAGCGTTTTGTGCCGCATGCCGGCAACTGTGCGATCGTTCAAATTGAGATGGCTAATTTCAACGTTGGCGTCGGCGATGGAGTCAGCGGCGATCGCAAAACCATGATTCTGACTGGTAATCTCCACCCGCTGGGACAGGCCACAGGGATGATTAAGACCCCGATGGCCAAACTTCAGCTTAAAAGTTTCGGCCCCCAGCGACAGCCCTAAAATCTGATGGCCCATACAAATCCCAAATGTCGGCAGCCGCTGCTCTAGGAGAGCCTGTACGGTTTTTGGCGCTTCCACTACGGCGGCAGGGTCGCCGGGGCCGTTGGACAGGAAAATGCCGTCCGGGTTGTAGCGGAGAATCTGTTCAACGGCGGTGTCTGCCGGCACTACAATGACTCGACAGCCATAGCGGGTCAGCCGCCGCAAAATATTGCGCTTGATGCCGAAGTCGATCGCCACCACGGTTAGCGGCAGGGCTCCTGTTGCAGTGTCATCGGGAAAGCATTCCCACAGCGTATTCGTCGGTTCTTCCCATTCGTAAGGGGCGGCTGTGGTCACCTCTTGCACTAGGTTTAAGCCCACCATGTCAGGGGCATCTTGCAGTTGCCGCAGCAGTTCATCGGCATCCAGTACGGTGGTTGAAATAGCGCCATTCATAGCCCCGGTATTGCGCAAAATGCGGGTTAGCGCTCGGGTATCGATGCCAAAAATGCCGGGAATTTGGTGCTGTTTTAGATAATCCGGGAGTGACTGGGCCGATCGCCAATTGCTGGGAATTTCGCAGACATTGCGAGCGATGGTTCCGCGAATATGAGGTCGCTCCGACTCTTCATCCTCAGCGTTAACCCCGGTGTTGCCTAGCTCCGGATACGTAAACGTCACAATTTGCCCACAATAGCTTGGATCGGTCAGCACTTCCTGATAGCCAGTCATGCCCGTATTGAAAACCACCTCTCCCATCACCGTACCCGTGGCGCCAAAGCTCCAGCCCCGAAACACGGAGCCGTTGGCAAGTACAAGTAGGGCTGGCGGATGATTTTCGGCAAACATAAAGCTGCAGCAGGAATTAGTAAGCGTACGCTACTGTAGGGGCATTTTAAGAATAGCGGACACGGCCCTGCCTGCCGCATAATTCTCTAAATTTCTGTCGTCGGGAGAGGAAAATGGCTCGTTCACTCTACAGACTAGTCGGGATTGGCGTGAGCTGCTGCATTCTGTCTGGCTGTGCGCTGCTGTCTTCAACTAACGAGCCCGATGCTCAGCCAACTGTGGAAGCGGCGCCCCCGGCGACGGCTGATCCAGACGATGCGGCCCCTGCGGATGCGGCGGCAGAAACCGTTGCCAATACGGAAGCGGCGGCGGCAGAGACTAACAATCCATCGCGGGCCAACTATTTTAGTGAAGGAGTCACGCGGGCCCAGAGTGCAGTCACCATTGGTCAGTCCGCCCAATCACCGGATGATTGGCAATTAGCGGCCAGTCGCTGGCAGCAGGCAGTGCAATACATGGCGCAGGTGCCCGAAACTGACCCAAATTACGCCGCCGCTCAGCAAAAGTTGGAAGAGTATGGACAAAATTTGGCCACCGCTCAAAAGCGGGCAGCAGGAGAAGTGGTAGCGACGGTCCGACCGGCATCGCCGGACCGTCCCCCAGGGCTGATCGCGACCATTCCAGTGATTGATCAGATAGGGGGGACACCGGTGGTGCCGGTGACCCTAACGGGCGATCGCGGTACGCAGCAGTTCACGATGCTGTTTGATACGGGCGCTTCTGGCACGCTGATTACGCAATCGATGGCCGATGCTGTGGGCGCGATCGTCATTGGCAGCACCCTAGTGACGGTGGCCGATGGCCGACAAGTCGAAGCTCCCGTTGGCTATATCGATACGCTCAAGGTGGGCGATCTGGTGGTTCAGGACCTGCAAGTGATTATCGGCGGCGATGTGGGCCTGCTGGGACAAAACGTCTATGGCGATTACGGCTTGTCCATTGGCGGCAGTCAAATCAATCTTTATGAGTAGGCCAAGCTGAGAGCCGTTCCACAACCGAAAATCGAAAATCGAACATTGGCATAAGCCGGCAAAATTCTCTCCGCCCATGGCGATAACCGCTCTCTGATTCGAACTGACGCATGACAAAACGCTGACGCTGCCCAGCATTTTCTTTCGGTTTGGATCAGCAGCAGTCTGTTATGTTCCTGTAAGAAGTGAAAGTCACAACCGAGCGCGGGTATGGAAACGCAGAATATTACTACCCATTTGCAAGAGCGATTTGGACCAGCACTCCAGCAAAGCCCACCCGATGCCTGGCAGGTTGAGACCCCAGATTTTCGGTTGCTGGTGCTGCTATCGACCGATCAGAGTTGGCTGCGATTGCTGATTCCCATCGTTCCAGCAGAAGTTGCCCAGCCTTATTTCAGTCAAATTCTGGCAGCCAATTTTGACCTCACCCAGGAAGTTCGCTATGCCCTGCATCAAAGTGTGCTGTGGGGAGTTTTTCAGTACGACCTGGCAAGCCTGACAATCGTCCGATTTGAAGCCGCCATTAGCCGCCTGCTCGGAATGAAACAGGAAGGGATTGATCCTTTTTTCAATACCCTAGTTGAGCAGCAAATTCGCCAGATTATCACGGCGGCCAAGCAGCGAGGCCAATCGCTAGAGGAGACCATGCGCACCCTCGATCGCTTTTATAGCGAGGGGATTATGGGGAGCTTGGATGACAGTAGCGACGACAAGCAGCAGGTGCTCGCAGCGTGGCAGCGACAGCTAGAGCGACTGTGGACGGAGGAGGCCTGATGGATATTGCAACTGTCTGCGATCGCATTCGCCAAGACTATGCCAACTTTCCTGAGCGTCAAAGCTATGAGCTCTATGCGGCGGATGTTTACTTCCGCGATCCGCTGAATGAATTTACCGGCGTCAATCAGTATC
This sequence comes from Cyanobacteria bacterium P01_C01_bin.120, assembly GCA_039027715.1. Taxonomy (GTDB): domain Bacteria; phylum Cyanobacteriota; class Cyanobacteriia; order Phormidesmidales; family Phormidesmidaceae; genus Halomicronema. Next base: position 504 of record JBCCJU010000159.1, on the reverse strand, counting down.
GCGAGATGATTGGCTTCATCACCCGTTGGTTTCAGCAGCCACAGCTCGACCTGCATCGGTTAGAGCAGATTAGCGATCGCAGCTTCAAAACCGAGTGGACTTTGAGTTGGATTGTACCCGCACCCTGGCGGCCTAGTGTGGCAATTCCCGGCTGGACAGAATATCAGCTGAATGACGCCGGCCAAATCGTCTCCCACATTGACACCTGGAACTGCTCACGCTGGCAGGTGCTGGGTCAGGTGTTTGGTCTGAAATCAGCCTGAGGCAAAGTACAAAAAGCGCAAAGCAAAAGGCGAAAAAATTCAAAATTTATTCATCAGTCATGCCCTAAAGCACTGGCATGACAGAACCTGGCGACGGTTCTATAGCAATCCGTATAAAGGTCAGGTCGGTTAAAGTAGATAAAAAGTTTGGATTCCTGCCGATGCCCGCCGCCTACAGTCTCGACCTGCGCCAGAAAGCGATCGCCGCCCTCGAAGCAGGGCACTCCAAAGCCGCTGTCAG
>JBCCJU010000158.1:0-13023 GCA_039027715.1 Cyanobacteria bacterium P01_C01_bin.120 | reverse complement strand
CCAATGCCTCAACCAACGCATCCCAGATTTGGAGCAGTTGCAGCGTGAGGTGACAGCTTGGCAGAAGCGTCGCAATCGTTTAGGTCGCACGATTGATGGGCGCTTCACCACCGACGATGCCCGGATTAAGCTCAAGCGTCTCTATCCCTCAATACTTTACTGACAGAGTACTAGGGTCGGATTGTTAATTTTGCAGCGCAGCGCTCTTCTCGTAGAATGTTTCGAATTTTTCAAGCGGCATTAGTATATGGTTTGGCTGGCGGCCCGTAGACGAGACTGTTCGGCACGCAGGAGGGAATAGCATTCACAGGCAGCCTGTTCGAGAGCGTCGCGATCAAGGATGGTGATTCGTCCCCGACTGTAGCGAATCATGCCAGCCTGCTGCAGATGTCCAGCGGCTTCAGTGATGGTGGCCCGTCGAGTTCCCAGCAGTAGGGCAATATATTTCTGCGTCAGGGGCAGTTCGTCACACTCCAAGCGATCTTGGACTGAGAGCAGCCAGCGGGCCAAGCGCGGCTTAAGTTGGTGATGCACCATACAAGCGGTATTTTGAGCGGTTTGGGTTAGAAACAGTTGGAAGTAGAGTAAAACCTGTCGCTGTAGGGCACCTCCCCGAGCGAATTCGGCTTTCAAAATGTCAGCGTCAATTTTCATAGCGCTGTCGGCAACCTGCACAATCGCGCTGCTAAGCGTCGATTCACCGCCTAGCAGCGCCGGAATACCAACCATGCCTTCGTTGCCAACTAACCCAAACTCGGTTTCAGAATGTTCCAGCGCTGAGCTAATCAGCGATATTAGTGACCTAATCGGAAAGTAAGCGTGGGTGATGGGCTCGCCCACTTCGTAGAGAACTTGGCCCAGGGTTAGATTTACGGGTTCTAAATAGGGCTGCAGACGCTGATAATCCTCAGCTGGCAATGAAGCCAATAGTTGATTGTTAAGGGCCAAATCTTGATCAAGAAAGTCAGTCGCCATCCAGCTTGCCAGAGAACATCACGCTGCTAGCCGTACCTGTCAATCAACTTTTTAATAGAGCGCGTTTGTACGGTATCGCACATTAAGCATACAAAGCTACGTGTCGAGTGCTATCCAACGCAAGTCAGACAGCTACCCACTTTTATGCGGCAATGTATGAAAGTTGTGATGAATTATGACCGTCACCAGTTCCGTTGACACAAGGCGGACCATTCAGCAGGCCCAGTATGTGAAGCTCAATGAGCATACTGGCTAGATGGCTAAAGCGATAGGTTTCCTATGGGTGAACGATTACTGTTCCATAACGGACGATACAGGCTTTTCGTTGATGGCATAAGACGAGTAGTTAAAGACAAAAATTAAGCTTCGGACGCTGTCTGCAACTCAATCCAAAAGCCACTACCTTGATTCACGTCAGACTCTACGCCAACCCGCCCACCCATGCGCTGCATTCCCCGCGCCACGATCGCCAGCCCGATCCCCGTACCCGGATAAGCATCCACGCCATGCAGTCGTTCAAAGGGGTTAAAAATTCTGGCTTGATGCTGAGGCGCAATGCCAATACCGTTATCTTTAACCCAAATGCGTATTGAGAGAGGCTGCTTAGCTGCCGGGTCGGAGCGATCGCCTGTATTCGACTCAATCCAAATGTAAGGCTGCACATCAGGCGCAATAAACTTTAAAGCATTTCCGATTAGATTGAGCAGTACTTGTCTAAAAATGCTGCCATGAGCGTAGACGATGGGCAAATTGGGTGCGACTTCAACTTTGGCCGATGTTTTCTCCAGGACCGGTCTTAACTCGTTCAGAATATCGTCTACGACATTTGCCGCATTGACGGCCTGTAGATGAATGTCGGTTCTTCCTAAACGGCTATAGGTTAATAGATCTTGAATTAGGGTGTCGAGATTTTCAGCAGAGGTTGCCAGACGGTGAAGATATTCACGACCTAAATCATCTAAGACAGCCCTGTAGTCTTCTTCTAAAACCTGAGCAAATCCCTGAATGGCTCGCAAAGGCGCCCGCAGATCATGAGCCACGGAATACGAAAAGGCTTCTAGCTCCTGATTCGATGTTTCAAGGGCCTGGGTACGATTCTGCACCCGCTCTTCTAAGCTTAGGTTGAGCTGATGTAATTCTTGCTCTATATGCTTGCGCTGAATGGCCGTCGCTAGAAGGTTGGCCATTGCCTGCAAAAAATTAATGTCATCTTGGGTGAAGCGGCGCTCACGAGTGGAATGGGCTGCTAGTACCCCAAAAGGGCGATCGTCCTGGCCTGGGATAATAACGCTCATGCCGCTGACTACGCTGTGCTCTGTCAGCAAAGCCGATCCCTGAAATCGGCTTTCTGTCTGGAGGTTGGTAAAAACAACCGGCTGCTGAGCCACCAGCGTATAGCCAGCTTGAGAGCGAACATCAGCGCTCACAATGGCCTGTCCTACTAAGTCGGACTGCCAGCCGACCCCCGAACGCAATCGCAAGAAGTTACCACCTGCCATCAGCGACAATATTTTGCAATATTCGACCTCTAAGCTATTGGCAATCAGCTGCGTAGCCTGATCAAATAATGACTCCAGATAAACACCCGACAGGGCAACTTGGCTAAGCTGTGTCAGGACAGCCTGCTGTCTCAATCGCGCCGTTAACGCTGTTTCGGTTTGCTTTTGCTGGGTAACGTCTGCGGCTATCGAAATGACCAGTCGCGTGCCATCCTGAAGCCGCTCCAGAGGTGCTGAGCTGAACAGCCACGTTTGCACCGTGCCGCTTTTGGTTTGGATTTCGAACTCACCCTCATTAACTCGTCGCTCGAGATCATAGAGACGATTAATGCCCTTTAAAACCTCATCTTGACGTTCACCGTAGACCTGTTCAGCCCAATCATCAAGGGTCTGAACTTCCTGTGGGTCATAGCCAGTCAAATCCAATACGGCTTGACTCATATAGTGGATGGCACAATCCTCTCCATGAATAAATATGGGAACCGGTGCTTCGGCGATCGCCCGTTGAAATCGTGCTTCACTTTGCTGCTGCTGCTGCCGCTCTACTTTCGTCAGCGCTTGCCAAACGCTGTTTTGTAAGGAGGCCGCCGTCAGCTGTCCTTTAACTAAATAATCTTCGGCACCGGCTTTGAGGGTCTGCACCGCGATCGTCTCGTTGCCCTGTCCGGTGGCCACAATAACGGCTGGAGCGCTGGCCGGCATCTGCGCTTGCATCCGTCTGATAAACTCAAGTCCGTCTAAATCGGGCAGAAAATAATCGATAAGGATAATCTCTGGCTGCACCTGTTGACAAAGCTGTAAACCCGTTTCACCCAGTTCTGCCTCTAGAGTGGTGCAGCTGCAGTCAGCAGCTTGACATAGATAGCGACGGTAGGTTTCACGATCAGTCGCGTTATCGTCCACAATCAGGATTGTGAAGGCTTGCTGGGTCATATCACTAACGAGGCTTAGTATGATTCGAGCGGTGCTTGAAGGCGCAATTTACAAACTCTATTTGATTACAAACGCTGCGAGAAACGATAGAAAAGCTAGTAGCGATCGCGCTGGCGGTAGGTTGGCGCGATTGAATCTTGGCTGACAAAGGCTGACTGATATTTTTGGCTGTGAGGTCATGGGGTTGAAGTGCACCGAAAGTTTCTGCCTGGTAGCTGTGATTCCGGGTCTGCTGGCGCTCAATGAGATTGATAGCTCTGACGCTGTAGCCAATATGGTTCACTCAACTCACCGTCATCGGTCGATCACCGCAAACGTTGCCAGTTGTCAAAAGGCAATTATCCTCCGTTCGCGTCTGCTGACCAACTTTTAGTCTAAATATGGGGCTTTGGCTCAGCTACAGCCCGAGCTCTCCCAAACCCCAACGGGCAATTAAATTTGGGTTCAATCTGTATTTTGACGCTGATTGGGGAGATGAGATTATTCCTTTTGAAATATAAATGACTCCAACATAGGCAGTACATTATCCACTAGCAATCCGATTAGGTTGAGGAGCGTCATGAATATTCGTCAGAAGTTAACTCTAGAGCAGCAATTTGAGCTTCAGGTCTTCGAAAATGAAGTTCAAAATATTTCACTCAAAGATGCTCGAGAATTGCTAGTCCAGCTTCACGAAAGTATGCTTTATCAAACAACAACATTTCGGACGATTCTCAAGGAGAGCTGGGGCATCGGTGAGAATGTAGATCTAATCAATGAAATACTTTCAGAGGGTTAAACCGTGTCCAGATTGGCAATGGTAGTTTTATGCAGCCATCCTTGAAAGGCAGTACGGTTTTAGCAGAAGCTTAAAAGGTTTTTGGAGCTAGGATCACAGTTTTTTAGACGGATAAAAACGACAAAAAAATTGGAATTTCTACAAAAGATCCGATTTACAGCACATCATATTGAAATAGGTTCGCCAAGGTAGGGTAAAGTCGCGCCAGCCCGCAGCAAAACCCGTTGCATACCAGTCCATTTAATTTTCGAACCAAAAATTAAGACTTACGAAGAGTTCTGACTCGATGTTTTGCTAATATTTGAGCGAGACCGCCATAGGACCTTAGCGTGGCAAATCGCAGTTTGGCTGCGCTATTTTAACGACCCTTTAAAGTTTTCCACACCTTTCGGGGCCTTCGAAATTGATCACTAACCCCTTGCGGCCTCATCCATGGCACTATCCCCCGACCAGCACAGTGTTCCTTTCTGGTGGTGTCGCTTTTCGCTGAGGCACCAATACTTCTTGCGGCGTATGTACCACCACCATAGAGGTCTGCCAAGACTGATGGGCGACAGCTTCCGGTAGGCGGCTACTGCTGGCTACGCCCTGGTAGCGGCGCTGTTGAGCTGGCAGTATGAGTAAATCGTTTGGCTTCAGCGCCTCGGTAATCCGTCGTTTGAGCGACCCCTGCACCAGTGTCCTGTCCATCCCCTCGGGTAAATCTTCTACCCAGGTAAAGCGCTGGCGCGATCGCGGTCCGCTGTAAACTAGCAGCACGCTCAGCGGCGCTTTCAACTCTTCTGCTATCTGACCCGCTAGGTCAAACGAGAGCTGCGCCGACGTTGACAGCTGGCGCTCTACCGGCACTGCTAGCACCACTCGCTCGATGGTGTTCAGGGGTTGCGGAAAGCGAGTTACCAACACCGGCACTGCTGCCCGCTGTAGTACCCGATCAACCACATTGCTGAAGGTGCGATCGCGGTAGTAGGAGTATCCTTTCCAACCGCAAACAATTAGGCTAGCCTGGTGCTCCAAGCTGGCTCGAATGATGCCCTTACTGGGGCTGTGGTCGACCCGCGAGATGGACTCGACATCGACCACAGCGCTGTGAGCCACGTTTTCTGCCTCTGCCAATAGCCGCTGCTGAGCTATCTGTTGCTGAACCGATACTTTACCCTGACGATCGCTGAGTACATTGAGCGGCAGCAGCGTTCCGGCAGTCCGTTTAGAGAGCAAGATAGCCAGCTCCAGCAAACTAGCCTCAGTCTCAGCGTTAGCCACCGGCACCAGGATCCGTTTGCCCCAGTCTGGCGGCTCATCGGCTACGCCCACCCCACCACTGGCGCCACCTTCAGCATCAGGCTGCATACGACTGCCCCAGCGCTGAGTAATCCAAGGAGAGGCAATACAGCTCACCAAAATCATGGCAATGATGGCATTGACGGTGACCTCATCCACAATCTCTAGGTTGAAAGCGACTGTAATCGCCGCTAGAGTCGAAGCTGCTTGCGCCACAGACAGGCCAAATACCGTCATTGAACTCATCGGCGACCAGCCAAACAGTCGACCTGACCCCAGCGCCGCCAAGTACTTACTCAGCAGCTCTACCGCCACAATAATGCCGGCAACCAAAAGCGATCGCGGTTCTGAGAGCAATACCAGCGGATCCACCAGCATCCCCACGGAGATGAGAAAGAAAGGCACAAACAAAGTATTGCCAATAAACTGAATGCGGTTCATCAAAGGACTGCGCTCGGGAATTTGCTGGGTAATGGCTACCCCTACCAAAAACGCCCCGACAATCGGCTCAATTTCGATTAGCCTGGCAATGTAGGACACCACAAACAGCGCGACCAGCACAAACACAAATTCCGCGCTCTCGTCATGGCCGAACCGGACGAAGAACCAGCGCCCCAGCCTTGGCAGGCCCCACAATGTCGTGAAGGTAAAAACCAGCAGCGAAGGAATCAGAAATAGCCAGAAGCTCAGCGTTAGCTCGCCTGACTGGGCCTTGACCACCACCGCGAGCACCAGCAGTGCCAGTACATTGGTAATGAGAGTGCCGCCTAGCGTCGCGGTGATAGCAGGCACTTTAGCAATACCCAGACGGTTCAGTAACGGCAGCGCGACTAAGGTATGAGAGGCAAAGCATGAGGCCACTAGAAATGCTGCTAATGGCCCATAACCCACCATCAGCATGGCGCCTGTTCCTAACACCATGGGAACTAAAAACGTCAGTACGCCGAAGCCAATTGCGGGCTTAGCATTTTGCTTTAGGTCATCCAGGCTGGTTTCTAAACCGCCTAGAAACATCAGAAACAGCAGACCGACTGTGCCCAGTAGCACAATCGTTTCATCACGGGCTAATAGATTAGCCCCATGGGGGCCGACAGCCATGCCAGCCAAAATTAGCCCCACGATGCCCGGTAGTCCCAATCGTTCAAACAGCAGGGGAGCCAGCAGCATAATACCAACAATGACTAGAAAGATAGTCACTGGATCGTCGATGGGCAGGCGATCAATGAACGGTAGATGGTCCAGAATATTGAACGAGACACTAAAAGCTAAGTTCGGAGAGGCGCTGAATCCGCTGTGGGGCAGCAAAAAGCTCGACATTGGCAGCAGCAAAGACATTGTTGGCTCCATCCTTTGGCACAAAGGCCAGTTGATTAAGGGAAAATCCTTAGGTAGCCAGGGCCCTAGCGATGAGCACTATGGCACTTAAAAGCTCCTCGGTCAGAATTAGCGATCGCTCTTGTTATTTCGAAGTCCGAGGCACCCAGACAGACACCGAACCCGCACTGCAGAAAAACTCGCCCCAGCCTTCGTCATTAGTGGTTACTGGCTCATCAATCTGCTCAGTGACATCTACATATACCGTGTTAGGTTGCCCTACTTGCATCCACTTATGGCCACCGTCGCCATTGCTGATGACCACTGCCATGCCGCCGGGGTTCTCCGCAGTACCCAAGCGAGTCCAACCAACCGTATTGGCATGGTCGAAGTAGTCGTACTGATCACCGTGGGCATAGGTGTGGCGAGCGTCCAAAAATTTATCAATGAGCCACTGGTGGCTGTCCATCCAAATTTCCTGCTCATCCCCATTGTCATCAGTGTCAACGTAGTGCGCGCCATAGTAGTCAGCATAGAACAGGCAAGGGTAGCCCTCCTGACGCAGCAGAATCAGCGCATAGGCTAAAGGCTTGAACCAAGATTCAACTACTGACTCCAAAGACTGTAGTGGCTGGGAATCATGATTTTCCACCAAGGTAACTGCTAGGGCCGGCTGCTGCTGCACCAGGGTGCCATCGAAGATGGTGCGTAAGTCATAGTCACGACCTTGCTGGCTGGCTGCCATGAAGTTGTAGTGCAAGGGCGCATCAAATAAGGTGACATCGCCACCGGTCACATCAATGAAGTGATGCAATGCTTCAATGTCACCGGACCAGTACTCGCCGACAGCAAACAGAGGGCGACCAACATGCTGACGGCAGTGCATCAGCCAATCCGGAAAAAAGCCAGCGCGGACGTGTTTTACGGCGTCGAAGCGGAAACCGTCCACGTCAGTAGTATCTAGGTACCATTCACCCCACTGCTTCAGCGCCCCTTGTACCTCTGGGTGACTCATATCAAGGTCGCAGCCCATCAAAAAGTCAAACCCACCTTTCTCTAAGTCAACCTCAGTGTCAAAGGCCTTGTCCTCTAACAAAAAGATTGCTCCATCGTCCTCCGTATCGGCATCGTAGTCCACGGAAGAAAAGTGCCACCAGTGCCACTCCATATCACAGTGCTTACCGTCTCGGCCAGAAAAAGTGAAGTGGGTACAGGCCTCGATAGTGCGAGGTTCACCAATGGCCTCTAAGCGATTCTCCGGGTTGAAGGGCGTAGCGGTGACCTTCTCGGTGTGGTCGGCCCCTAGCTTGTGGTTGAGCACTACGTCAGCATAGACTCGAATACCGGCTGCTCCAGCCGCTTCAATTGCTGTGACATACTCATCCTTCGTGCCATACTTGGTGCGCACCGACCCCTTCTGGTCGAATTCGCCCAAGTCATACATATCGTAGACGCCGTAACCGACATCCAGCCCACCCCCGACGCCTTTATATGCGGGCGGCAGCCATACAGACGTAACCCCAATGTCAGCCAATGTCTGAGCGCGTTCAGCTAACTCGTTCCACAATGACCCGTCGGCAGGCAGGTACCAGTGGAAATATTGCATCATCACACCATTAACTACAGGCATACAAAATCCTCCCTTTTTAGGAAAACCAGACGCGATGTGAATTGGGAAAAAAATTCAAAAGCGGAACCGAGCAGTTCAGCACGACGTTATCGCTGTTTCGTGCCTTAGAACGTGTCATCTTAGAGCCAGAATGCTTGCAGCATGAGCGTTACCGCGCCTGCTCCTCAAAACAAGTTAGGGGTTGAGACGCTTTTCATATAAGGACTTAATCGCTAAATGATGATAGTCCTTAGATAATGGCACTCTCAAAAACGAAAAGATATCTGCCTTAAGGTTGATCCAAAGAAATGTAAAGCAGTCAGAGGCTTGCCAAAATGGCATCACTAGAAGGATGTAGAGCTATGCCCGTGCGCAGCAGCAGGCAGAAGGCAAAAGGTAGAAGTAAAAGTACTGCTGCGTGGGGATTGTGGCAACTAGGAATAACCAATCCAGCTGCGATTTACTATATCTTATTCGCCACCCAAGTTGATCCTGGAGTATCGCAGGTTGTAAAACCTCACCTCTCCTTGAGAAGGAGCCGGCCCCCCGCTCAATTCAGGTTAGGCGGTAAGGTCACCAGCGCTGAGCGCAGTCCAGAATTCATGTCTGGCGAAGCTTTGAAAATATTTAGCAGACAGCCGTCTGGTAGCGAAAAACTAAGGACATCGACAATAAACTAAATTGACCCAAACCGCAGCTTGGCAATTTTAGGGCTTTGTCGCCAAAATGCCGGCCATAGTCGCAGTGGTGCCTGAGGTAAGCGCGATCGCAAACAGCCACCAAGCCGCGGTTGCTAAAGCTTTGCGAGTATTTTCCAACTGCTGTAGGGCAGCCTGCTTGAGCGCCGCTTGTTGCCGCTGCAGGTTTTGCTGGATGACAGTTATCCGCTCCTGCATCCAGGTTTTGAGTCCGGCGGCCTGAGCCAACAGCGCTTTGGGCACGCCTTGAGCAGTTAGCAACTGCTGCAAAACGTTTTGACTCAGCTGAGCGATCGCAGCGGCGGTGTCCTCAGGGGCGTCGAGCAAATTCAGCGGCTGGACCAGCGTCGTCAAAATATCGGGAGGATGCTGCAGCAGTTCTCGGAGATTGGCCTTTAGGTGGTCGGGATCAAACGCCTGCCGTTTAGCATCCCGCAAGACTGCTTTGGCCGAAGCTAGCCAAGCATCGAAAGAAGCCTGCGCCTGCTGACGCGCCTGGTTGGCCTGATGCATCAGCGACTGCATAAACTGCTCCAGGGCCGACCAAATCGCCTCCATTTGCTCAGTGGCCAAATCCTGCCGGTGAGCCAGCGTGTCCTTAAGCTGGCGCCAATCAAACCCAGACGTGTCGGCTGATTCAGTCATTATGTCTGGCAAAGCATCGAGCGCTTGACCGGAAGCTTGCCATAGCCACGCCAAGTTATGACGCACTGCAGCGGGCGTCAGCTGGTCGGGCTGACTGTGCTCAAGATATTCCGTGACGTTATCCCAAAAGTCTCTGGCCTCTGTTGAGCGCCGCAGCGCCCAGCGCCTGGGGGGCTTGAGAAAATCCCTCTGTGAGGCTTTATCCGCGATCGCCTCGGCAGCAGTCACGCGCTGCCAAGCGGATTGTACCTGCTGAATAAGCTGATCGCGCTGGGCCGATTCCAACCCTTGGCGACTGTCTAGCACTTGGATCAATGGCTCGCTTGGCAAGTGAGGACTAGCTCGATGCAGTTTTACCGCCGCTACTGACGAGTCTTCTACAAGAGCTTCTACCTTTTGGCTAATCGCATCATCGGTGATTTGGCTGAGGCTGGTGTAGTGCAGGTAGTTTTCTAACTTTTGCTGCAGCTCCGTGATTGCGTCAGTTGCCGCCGCCGCAGTGGGTGAAGCGCCATTTTGGGAGTCCAACTCAGGCTGAGCGACGGCTTCGTGGCCCTGGTTAATGGCTGCTTTTAGACGCGCGATCGCGGACTGACGAATTGCTTCCAAATCAGCCACTAGCTGCTCAATCTGTTCTGCCACCAAATCACCTCGCTGTTGTAAACTGTCGGCAAATTTTTCAGCACTCAGCCTCTGCAGTTGCGCTAAGACCGGCTCTGGGTCCGCATCTGGATCAATCAAAACCTCAAGAAACTCTTGCTCCAGCAATGCATGATTTAAGCGCCAGGGAAACACCTGCTGCAGATAGTCATCAACATCTTCGCGAAGGGTCTGCGGCTCAAGAGATGGCGTGGCATCTGCCTGCCAGTCGGGCAGCAGTGGCCCCATCTGCCGCCAAATTATTTGAATATCCTCATCCGTCAAATCCGACCGCTGCCGCAAAATCTGCTTAAGCTGACGACTAATGTCATCGGGGCTGTTGGCGCCCGCCACTTTCTCTGGCTGCTGGACAGAACCAGATGGATTCGGTTCTCCGGCAATGGAAGGCTCAGCAGCAGGACTATTTTCCTGCTGCAGGCGCTCCAAAACCTGACTAATTTGCTCGGGGATAAATTCACCAATCGCTGCCGTTGCGAATAATTCTTGCAGCTGCTCCCAGGGCGACGCCTGGCTGCTGATCAGGCGTTGCCAAACTTGATTAAGGAGATCGGCGATCGCGTCAGCAATATTGCCCGACAGGCCGATCTCATCCTCAACCCACTGCGCAAAGGTGTTTAAATTAACCTGCGACAAAAATCCCCGCTGTTCTGCTCCGCCTAAATCGGCTTGCTGCCAAGTATTTTCCAACTGCGGCTGGACATCGGCTAGCTGCAATTGAGACGGCATTTGCTCGTCGATGTACTCCTCAATCAGCGTGGGAATATCAATTTGTTCGAGCGCCAGCTGCGTTTCTCGATGCACCAGGTTGGCTGCAGCGGTTGGTGTCAGAGGAGCTGCTTGATCGTCAAACGCCGATTGCGCTAGCGAACCCAACACCGCGAAAATTTGTCGTAAACCTGACACAGCAGAGCTGAAGATAAAAGCGACCAGCGAGTTGGCGGCGCGGGTGCTAACCCAAGTCATAATGAGCAGATAAGCCGACCAGACAAGCCATCCCAAAATCGCGCCCGCCGAAGCAGTCGCAGGCGTACAGAACTTAACCGCGACGTAGCAGGCGACAAACATCACGCTGTTGATAGTGAGTAAAAGTCCTAAACCAGCCGCTAAACTGATGGTCCCTAAACTGACAGCAGCGGATTCCGAGTCATTAACGTCAGCATTTTCGGAACTGCTGTCATGGCCCGGATTTCTGGAAAGTCCTCCCCAAATCGTAATGCCAAGCGCTAACCCCAAGTTCGTCAGCAGTAACTGACAAGTGAAGCTCGTTAATAGCCCCACGAGCAGCGCCGCAATGGCCTGAGAAGCTGGATTTGTCATAGTCATGTCGCTTTCCATATCTAACTCTAGGAATTAGATGAATACTGACCGTTAATCCATTCCATTGCCTGCGCATCCAACTGGTCAACTCATAGAGCATAACTATATTCAGCATACGGGCACATTTTCCCTCCAGGCGGAAGTGGCGAGCGAATGGGCTGTCGCCAACCAGACCTTGGCCGTGCAAGTCGGTTGGTCGGTAGAGGGGTTGGTCACGATGATCAATGCCCCGTTGACGATTCAGGGGGGCGGGCCGTTGGCGATCGCCGATGAGCTGTCCCTACAAGATATAAATTTTGCCTTGATGCTGGAAGCGGGCGACTGGTTGCTAGCGGGCGATGTTGTCGCTATCCCGTTTGACGAAACCCTGACGCCGACGGCAAGCTATATGCAAATGAGCGATCGCCCTCAGCCACTAAATGATGGCAGACTCTGGGGCGCGCCATCATTTAAGCTCGAAAGCCTCGCGCTATAGACATTATCGCGCCCGCTCTGTAAACCTAGCTAAAGGGCTTTGCTTTCAGCACAAGACAGTCTTAGAGATTGCCTGGCTAAATATCGGAGTCATCAGCATAAACCAGCCGCGTTGCGGCCCGTTGTTCAAAGAGCAAGTACTCTTCCAGAATGCTCCAAAGAAATGCCCGCAGTGTTTTCCGGCGCGCTTCCGGCGGAATCGTATATTCAAAAGCAGAATCGCAGAGCTTGAGTTTAGCTAAATGGTTGTCGCAGCCGCAGCTGTGCTCAATAAAATAGCCATAGCGGCTCGAAATACTGTCAATCAGCCGTCGTAGCATCGACACGTAGCCGCCGTGTAGAATCGCGTCAAACTGACGAGCAACGGTGAGGTCCTGTTCGCTGAATCGGAACGATCGCACTTCAAACAAGTCCGTTCGTTGGAGCGGGTGCAAAAACGTCCAGTAGAAGGTGGAAGGAACGTCGTAGCGCAGTTCTTCAAAGAGGTCAGAAACCACCTCCACCAGCGATTGGCGTTGGCGAAGCTGCACCGGAGACACATCATGCGGCTGGTCATCACTGCTGACTTGCTGACGAATTTGCGCCAAATTCGGATAGTTCTCGGGTAAAAATGCCTCTCCAAAATACTCCACGGCTTCCCAGGCTAGCTGCCCATTACCTTCGCAGTAGGCTCGCTCTAAATGCTTGGTATCGGGTCTCTCTAGAAACAGCACATGGCCCTGTTGATGCTTGGCTAAAAATACCTGCGCCATTGCCGTGTAGATACGCGGCTCGCTCAACCAGGTGCCGTGGGCAATTTTCTGCCAGCTTTCAGGCATTGCGGTCAGTGGAATGGCCGGT
>JBCCJU010000157.1:0-13179 GCA_039027715.1 Cyanobacteria bacterium P01_C01_bin.120 | reverse complement strand
TCGCAATGATGGCCTGATTCAGGTGCTGCAGCAACAAACGCCGCTGCACGAGTTCACCGGTTGGGTCGAGTCTGACATTCCCAAGGTGGCCGAGAAGTTACACATTCCGGCGGGTACCTATCACGCCCTGCCCGCGATCGCGCGCCTGCACCAAGCCTTTACGCTGATTCAGCAGTTGCAGATCGAACCCGCTGACTTGTTTGAGCTAGCCGATTTTCGCGATCGCACCTTCGCCACCTATCAAGACCACGCTGCCACCGTGCTGGGACTGATGCGGGCTCAATATACAGAGGAGCAGTGGCCCCAGGTTTATAAACCCCTGCACGATCGCCTTGCGGTAAAAAAACGGGATGCCCTGACCGCCGTCATTTTGGAAAAATTGAGCGACCAGTTGGGCGATCGTAAAACCCCCAACATCCTCTACGAATATCTGCTCATCGACGTGCAAACCGGCAGTGCCGTCGAAACGTCGCGCATTGTGCAGGGCATCGCCAGTCTGCAGCTTTATGTGCAGCGCTGCTTGATGAACTTGGAGCATGGCGTCAATCCCGAACAGATTTCCTTGAAAGAGTGGGAATGGATGAAAAACTACCGGGTGTGGGAAGCCAACCGCAAGGTCTTTCTCTATCCCGAAAACTACATCGAGCCCGAACTACGAGATACCAAAACCCCGCTGTTCAAAGAGCTGGAAGATGCTCTCCAGCAGGGCAACGTCACCGAGGAGACTGTTACCCAAGCCTACACTACCTACCTCAACAACTTTGCCGAGGTCGCCAATCTCACCATCATCGGCAGCTATTACAACACCAACAGGCCACCCCAGACGGGCAGTGCGCTCACCTTCAGTGGTCAAGACTTCATTACGGTCAGTTCTCTAGCAGAGGCCAAAGCGCTCATCCCCCAGAACTTGACGATTGAGCTGTGGGTAAAACCGACGTTGCCCCCCTCCGGCTGGGGCGGCATTGCCTCGGCTTATAACTTGGCTGACGACAAAACCAATAGCGGCGGCTGGATTTTAGAGGTCGGTCAGTCTCGCTTCAAATTCCATCTCAAAACAGCCAGTACGGGGGACGATTTTGTCTCCCTGCAGGTCAGCTTTACCCCTGACCAGTGGTATCACCTGGCAGTCACCTACGATGGCACCCACGCCCGCCTCTACCTAAACGCTGAAGAGAAAGCTGAGATCGCCTGCTCAGGGGCGATCGCCTACCCCCCCAACCTGACGGACGATCATCAGTTTGTGCTCGGGGCGCGTAAAGACGCGAACTATCAAGCTAATTTTGTCGGCCAACTACGCGAAATTCGGCTCTGGAATACTGCCCGCAGCGCTGAGCAGCTCAAAGCCAGGATGGACGAGGAAATCACAGACCCACAGAAAGAGCTGCCGGCGAGCGATCGCGCTGCCCTACTCCGCTGCTGGAACCGCGATGCTAGTAGGGCGATCGCAACGGATACTGGCGTCACCGATTTTTCTGATGCTCAGCAAGGTTTGTCGTTTACGCCCCCCACCGTTCGCTGGCAATCAACCCCGCTGGTGGAGACAGTCTATCAAGACGAGGTAGATGAAAAGACCACGCTGTATCTCGTCGGTCGCAATGAAGTCACCCAAGAATGCTACATTCGTGAACTCATCAACCAGCGACGCTGGACCCCTTGGCGCAAGCTCGGCATTACGATCAATGCTCAGTTTGTTTCTCCAGTCTTTGCCTTTAATCGCTTGTTCCTATTTTGGGCTGAGATTCAAGACCACGTTAGGCCCGAACGGCGGAAATGGGTAGCCAACAACAGCAGTAACAAACCCATCGACCAAATCGGCAACGAAATCAAGCTCCTCAAAGTGCCTGAGAAAGAACTGAAGCTCAGTACTGGAGAAATACTTAATGAAGCAACAATTAATGAAAACGGTTTAATTGACAATTTTGATGGCGGCACGCTCAACCCAACCACATTGGAATTTAGTGACAAACACGGCATCGAAACGTACGTCAATATTCCCGTCAAAAAGCCGATTCTCAAGTTTTCCTACGCCAAATTTAGCCAAGATTGGATTGAACCCCTCATCGTCAATCATGCGTCTACTGATTTGCAGCAAAAGGAGCTCGGTATCTGGGAGCAGTTGCAGCCGGACTGGTTACGAATTTATGCCCAACGCTGGCGTGGCTCAGATGTGACGCCGCTGGTGCAGCGTCCACCGCAAACATTGCCCGACATCCCTGTCACTCAGCTTGGTCCGGACTCATATCTGAGCTTCCAAGTTCCAGATTTTACGCCTATTTCCCATGTGACTGCTAACAGCACTACTACTGTTGAAAGCACTATTACTACTGTCCACATGACGTTTTCCTTTTGGCTGCAGATCAATCAATTGCAGCCGGACAAATCCACTAGTAAAGCAAGACCCCGCGTTGACACCATCACATTAGTGACCTACGGCGACTCTGAAAGCAATCGCCTGCGGCTGCAAATCACCCACAACCCTACTCCTATCGACGAAAAACCACAGTTTATGGAGGCTGTGGATCAAAGCTACGCTGCGGTTAGCAGTGCTCGCAGTGCCCTGCAAGCGATTACCGATTTCTTGGCAGCTGATACGACTGCGACCCGCAACCAGTTAGCAGCTCAGCGCACTAGCATTGATAACCAGACTGCTGCCGTCAAAGCCTCCTTTGAGGCTATCCGATCGATCGACAATCAGAATGCGGCCCCCAGAACATTAGCGATCGCCGCCTTTGATTGGCTAAAGGCCATTCAACAGGTTTTCATACAGGTAAACGTATTAGATGGTGCCGCCACAGCTCAGAAACAACCGGAAACCGTCAAATTAGCTGGACTAGTCGCTGCCCAAGCCAATCAGGCCACTGCGATCGCGGCAGTCGCGAAACAAATAGTGCCCACCGCCAATACGACGGTAGTGGCAAATGCGGCCCAGACAACCCAGGAGGCGGCAGAGGATGCTGCTGCCAAAGATAAAACGCCAACAGAGGCGATCGCATCAACCCAAGAGGCCATTCGCCGGAGTCTGACAGGGCTGAACGATGCCAATGGGCTAGGCCAGATTTTGGACTTGGTCGTCAAACAGGAGGCCACCGTCGAGAAATGGGAGCGTGGTCGGCCAAGATTTATTTGCCAATTAGGTAATAGCGCTTTCTGGGAGGTTGACAATCAGAAGTTGTCAGATCTACCGACCCAGCAATGGCTGCATGTGGTTTGGACACCGTCAGAACGTCTAGAAATCCGGAGGAACATTGGAATATTAGGAAGACTGTTAGGAATTCCAAGGAACACCGGACTATTCGGAAGCGTGACACGGTCAGGAAACGTGACAAGCAACATTTCCGTTTATGACGTAGAGGGCTCATTTAGTCTTAACTCCTCTGTTACCGGTATATTGCCTCAGCCAGGACAAACATTAAGTATTGGTGCGGCTAACAATCCGCCGGCGACGGCTGAACAAGGCGGCCAGTTTCAGGCTCAAATGAGTGAATTCCGAGTTTGGGATACCCTCCGGCCTGAGGAGGTCATTGCGGCGGAGCGACTGGAACGCAAGCACGGCAAAGAACGAGGCTTGCAGGTATATCTGCCGTTAGATAGCGATCGCTTTGATGACCAACCGTTAACGCTAGTTGATTCAAAACTGACGCTGACCCAAACTTTTGCCCCTGAGCAACCGATTGTTGAGGGCGACCGCGAGCGCATTCTCCTGCTTTATGGCGACTATGCCTTTAGCTTGCGCAACACGCTCAAAGACACTGGCTTTTCCTATGAGTTACTCAAAAATGCTGCCGCCCAGAACAACTATGACCTCAGTTTGGGATTACAGAAACAAGGGGTCAGCGCAATTGCAGGCGACGATCAGGAGACTAACGCAGTTGCAGGCGACGATCAGGAGACTAACGCAGTTGCAGGCGACGATCAGGAGACTAACGCAATTGCAGCCGATGGTCAGGAGACTAGCGCAATTGGGGTTGTTGGTCAGGAAACCGATGCCCGAATTCGCGTTGAACAATATCGTTCTGATCAAATCCCACCTCTAGATCGATTTTTGCCTGAAGCCCGCAGCAAAGCTTTAAAGGATGAGCTTGCGAGCGCCAGACCAGCGGTCATTACTCAGGCCAGAGATGAGTGGGAAGACTATGCTCAAAATCAAATTTTGCTTGTCAATGAGGGCGATGTGCAGCTTGATATTGCCGCTTCCTACATTATGGATGTCCACAATCAGCCCGGCAGTTGGATTCTCGATATTGGCGATCAGGTTTTTTGGGTCAAGATCAATATCGATCAGTTGCGTCTGCTCACCGCCGAAGAACGCTTGCGGGCCAATCCCGCGCAAAAACAACCCACTCTTGGTGCAGGGCAGGCCTTTGAGCTGTACTATGACCGCGATCGCGCTTTAGAAGTTCGCGACGGAGTCATCCCCAAATTTGAGTTCACCCGACTCAACACCTTTGCCGTCCAAACGCTCAGCGAAAAACTTTTGGGAGAAGAAGGCATTTCGGACTTGCTTAGCATTGACTCGCAAAATCTCTCAGAGCCTGACTTTGACAAGCTGGCAAATTTAGAGGAAAACCGGATTGTGGCTCCCCGCTACCGCCCCGATGGCAGCCTCGACAATCGGATTGATTTCTCCGGCGCTTATGGGATCTACTACCGGGAGATTTTCTTCCACATTCCGCTACTAATTGCCAATAAGCTCAGTGCCGATCAGCGCTTTGCCGAAGCGCAGGAATGGTATCACTACATCTTTAATCCCACAGCCCAAGAGTCCCCCGACAGCACAGTTGCCAACACCAAAGATCGCTATTGGCGTTATCGGGCTTTCCGCCAGCTCTCCCTCGAAACTATCACCGAACTGCTATCCGACGAGACCGCGTTAGAGACCTATCGCACCGATCCGTCTGACCCCCATGCGATCGCCGCTCTACGCATCAACACCTATCAAAAAACAGTGGTGATGAAATACATCAAGAACCTGCTCGATTGGGGCGACTCGCTGTTCCGGCAAGATACTCGCGAAGCCATTAACGAAGCCACGCAGCTCTACGTGCTGGCTTATACCCTCATGGGCGATCGCCCCATCAGCAAACCCGCCCCCACTCCCGAAACAGTGGGCAGCTACCGTGATATCGAAACGGCCTTAGAGCGCACCGTGGCCAATCCGATTCCTGATTTCTTAATCCCGACGCCCGGCGCCAATGGCGGACAGCCACTGGTCAAGGCGATTCCCTTTGACCCCAACCGCACCGTTACCACTCGCTTTGGCGTGCCCGCCAACGATTACTTCATCGGCTTTTGGGATCAGATCGACGATCGCCTATTCAAAATTCGCCACAGCCTCAACATTGATGGGGTGTTCCGCAGTCTCTCGCTATTTGAGCCTCCCATCGATCCCGCTGCGCTGGTACGAGCGGCAGCGGGGGGCAATCTTTCCAGTGCCATCAGCGCTGCCGCCGCTGGTAATGCCGCCTTTACCCCGCACTATCGTTACTCGGTCATGCTGGAGCAGGCCAAAGCCTACACCGACTTAGTGACTGACTTTGGCGGCGCCCTACTTGATGCCCTGACCAATCGCGATGATGCTGCCCTGGCACAGCTAGAGCGCACCCACGAACAAGCCCTGCTGCAGCAAACGACCGATCTCAAACAGTGGGCGATCGAGGAAGCCAAATTGAATAAAGAAGAGCTCAAGCTAAGTTATGCCGAGGCCGAGCATCGCTACAGCTTCTTCGACACCGAAATGAACAAAACTAAACCCTTTGGTGCCAGCGGCTTAGAGGTAACCGGTCTAGTACTTAGAGGCACACAAATCGCTGCGGAACTAACTGCTGCTGTCATCGCTGCAATTGCAGCGGCTACTGCCTCCGTAGTGGTGGAAGTTGAAACAGGTGGCTCAGGCTTTGGGGCTACTCCCGTAGCGACCGTTAAAACCAGTGGTGGCAAAATTTCCAAACCAGTTGAATATCTTGGCAAGGGTTTGGAGCTGGCTGGTGGAGTGATGGGTGATTTAGCCGATCTTCTAGAAAAGCTGGCCGACTATGAGAATCGGCATAAAGAATGGAAGCGCGATCGCGAATCGGCAAATTACGACAAACTCCAAATTGAAAAGCAGATTGAGCAAGCAGATATCCAAATCCAGACGGCTGAACGAGAGTTAGCCAATCATCAGCTCGAAATTGAACAGCACCAGGAAATTGCGGCCTTCCACAAGCGCAAGTTTGCCAACGGAGAATTGTATAACTGGATGGCCAATCGCCTCTCCACTCTTTACTTTCAGGCCTATAACCTGGCCTACGACCTGGCGAAACAGGCCGAGCGAGCTTACCAGTTTGAGTTTGCCAGTAACGACACCTTCATCAACTTCGGCTATTGGGACAACCGGCGTCGCGGCCTCCTGGCAGGCGAGGCCCTTAAGCTCGATCTGGCGCGTTTGGAAAAAACCGCTCTCGACAACGACAGCCGCTATATGGAAATCACCAAAACCATTTCCCTATCGCGCATCAATCCGATCGCCTTTCTAGAGTTGCGCAGGACGGGGCGGTGTCAATTCAGCCTAGATGAAATGCTCTTTGCCCGCGACTTCCCAGGCCACTATTTCCGAGTCATCAAGGCCCTTTCCATCTCTATCCCGGCAGTGGTGGGGCCTTATCAATCAGTCCATGCCATGCTCACCCAAACCGGTCACAAAACACTACTCGAACCTGACATGGACGGGGTCGAATTTATGATGGGGCTGAGCAGCGATCGCCCCGCTTCTGTGCGAGTCAATTGGCGGGCCAATCAGCAGATTGCCATTTCGACGGCGATCGAAGATGGTGGCGTCTTTGAACTCGACTTTAACGATGATCGCTACCTCCCCTTCGAAAACACGGGCGTCGTGTCTAATTGGTTATTAGAAGTGCCTCGGGATACGAACTTCTTTGACTACGACACCATCACAGACGTCATTTTGCATCTGCGGTACATGTCAGTGCCTGACAGCGGCAGCTTTAGGGCCGCCGTGCGTGACCTGGATGAGTTCAAAACCTACCGTAGCGCTCGTCTGTTCAACGTTTCTCAGGAGTTTCCGGCCCAGTGGCACGCCTTTACCCAAACTGAGGTCGACACATTAGAGCTACCCATCCCACCCCACACGTTCCCGCCTAACCTTGAGTTGGCACCCTTCGGCGACGAGGCGATATCAGCCATTTACGGGATCACGCACGAAGGCGAGGTCAAGATGGCTCTCAAAGACGAGTTCGGTGCGGATATCGTGCCTTCCGAGACCACGCCCGGCAACTACTCAATCGTGCTCACTGACGAGGGAGTGAAAGATAAGTCGCAACTTGCGGTCATGATGGTCATCCTCAAGTACGAAGGCGAACTCAAACGTACACGGGCGTAAATCAGAAAAGCGTGTGATAGGTCAAAAAAGGGGATGCTACCTATGAAATAGTGTGGAGTGTACCCATTGCAACGCCCCCAAGAGAGTGCATCTCAATTTTGCAACAAGCATAAATGCTCGGTTGTGAACTAAACAAACGTGTGATTCGTCATAAGGATTTAATGAATCAGGTCATGCATCATGCAATGTCCCTACTGTGACCACCCGAAAGTCCACAAGCACACTCAAACCAGCAAAGGCAATCAACGCTTCAAATGTCCTCACTGTGGCAAAACCTTCACTGAGAGCATTGACACCATCTATTATCGGCGGCAGGTCACCGTTGAGGAAGTCGAGACGATCCTTCAGACGCATGCCTAAGGCAGCAGTATACGCGGCGTTTCGCGAGTAAGTCACCGAGCTTATGGAACGGTGGTCAGTCTCCTTCGAGCCACCAGGGAGAAATCTCAATTGGTTCATAACCAGTCGGTTCAAGCAGTAGAAACTAACGAGATTGTGGCCGACGAGATGGGGTCATTTGTGCAAAAAAACAAAAACACTGCTTCCCCGAGGAGTTAGAGCAGGGGGATTGTTGGCTTGGCGTCAGTCTCGCTCGAGAGAATGGATTGATAATCAGTGCCCGGATGGGCAAGCACACGGATGCCTCTTTAGACGAACTCGTGATGAGTACTGAGGGAAAGACCGAGGCGAGGCTCTGGTACACCGATGCTTGGGGTGGTTATGAACGGGTGTTGCCGCCGGAAGTCACTCATGTGATAGGCAAAGAAAACACGCAACGATTAGAGCGGACGAATGGCATTGTCCGGCAACAGACTGGACGGTGGCATCGCCGTCAGAATAAATTTGGCAAGCTCTGGGAGCAGACAAAATTCACCACTCAGTTAGTGGTGAATTACTTCAACTGGATATGGCCACATTCTCGATCTCACGATACCGCTGCTCAAAGAGCCGGATTAACCACACACCCTTGGTCTTGGGATGATGTTCGACCTATCCCACGTTTCTCTGAATCACGACTCGATATAGTCAGTTGCTAGATCGTTGACAATGTTCAGGTCAGCATCTCGCTTTAGCAGGGTGCTTTGGAACAGGGGCGAACCATAGCGCCCCCACCCCAGAGTCGGGTCGTAACCTTCCTCGCTTTCGCCGCCGATCGCCAGCACAATCTGCGCCGCTGATCCCGTTTGAGAAGACGACTCGACTGGCTCTGAGACATCCGCAGACTCCGTTGGGCCAGAATCACAGCCGCCTCGCCTACCCGATGCCCAGCAGAACAGCGCCTAAATTCCCCAAAAAGAACTTTTTACGACTCATAGCAACCTCGCACAATCTTGATGGAAGGAGTAAATGAGACAATGTCACTCAAAGAAAGCTATCAGTTTGCCCGCTGATGTTCTATGCCCCTTTGGGGGTATTGCTCTCAGATGAATTCAAGCGTTCAACGACAAAAAGACGCGATGTCAACATTGCCATAACCGCCTCAAATCGTGACTGGGCATCTCAAGGCTCAGTCCACGCATCCAGGAATTCCTGAGCCGCACGGGGAATGGTGTAACGTGCCGTCGCCCCCGTTTCCCTTTGCTGGATTTCAACCACACCGAAGGTGTCAGGCGGACTCGGCGTAGTCACCACCCACAAAGAATTTTGCCCTGGGGTGGCAACTATAGTCAGCATCACCCCATCCACCACGTAAGGGCAGGGGGCCGTTGCGGCGCTGTAATTAGGTGACATCCAGTTCTCGGGGTGCAGCCTGGAGCTGCTCTTTAGCATTCAAGCCGATGCGGATGCCCAGCGCAATGTAAGTGCTAAATCCACCATGTACCTGAGCTCCCAATTCGACCCAGGCTTCGAGGGTTTTGGCGATCGCCGCAACCGCTCCCCAAAACCAACACAGGGCGCAAACTAAGATTGTCAGCCATCGATTCATCGATTCCCCATGCCTTTCGCCAAAAATTGATTCTCGTTGCTGAAAATCGTCAAGTTCTTGCAATATTTGTTTGCAAATTGAAATACAGAGGCACCGGTATGACAGCTCGTGGATATACGACCGAAGAGGGTGGACGCTTGAACAACTTTGCCGCCGAGCCCAAGGTTTACATCGATGACGCCCAGCAGTTTGGGTTTAATTGCTATGCGGAAAAGCTCAACGGGCGCTTAGCCATGGTGGGTTTTGTGTTTGCGATCGCCTTTGAACTGGCGACTGGTCAAGGCATCATCACCTGGTTGACTCATCTGTAGACCGGTTTATAACGTCACAGCAATGCCCCCTACCCGCATTTATGTTTGGGGGCCAGTAGTGGATGATAAAGAGTTGTTGTTGCGCTTCACGGTAGATAGGGATAAAAAGCTGACCCAATAGAGAGTTTTGCTGTTGCCAGCGAGCCTAAATAAGTTCTACAGAATCAACTCCGTAGAATTTGACGGCTTAATCAAATAAGTCAGCCCTGCTCAGTTTTATAAGGAGGCATAGCATGCCATTTACCATCGATTCAGCTCGTAGCATTTTCCCGAGTACGCTGACAGCCGATGCGGTTCCCGCCACCATCGCTCGGTTTAACCAGTTGAGTGCTGAAGATCAGTTGGCCCTGATTTGGTTT
Organism: Cyanobacteria bacterium P01_C01_bin.120; assembly: GCA_039027715.1. Taxonomy (GTDB): domain Bacteria; phylum Cyanobacteriota; class Cyanobacteriia; order Phormidesmidales; family Phormidesmidaceae; genus Halomicronema. The sequence continues at coordinate 3,204 of JBCCJU010000157.1, read as the reverse complement.
GCCTATCTAGAAATGGGCAAGAGTCTCACGATTGCCGCTCCAGGAGCAGCTAGTATGCAATTTGCTGAGCCCACCTTGGGGGCCATTCAGAACATGTCCTTTCAGGAGCAATCGCAAGTGATGTGCGATTTGGCTAATCGTGCAGACATTCCCATTGGCCGCACCTATGCAACCTGGTCGCCAAACATCAAGCTAGGATTCTGGTATCGCCTGGGAGAATGGATGGAAGCTGGGAAGGTTGCACCGATTCCGGAAGGGTACAAACTTTCGGCGAATGCTTCTGCTGTATTAAATTCAATCAAACTACTAGAATCCGGTCAGCAGATCACGGTTCTGCGCAACGCCGTTGTGGATATGGGCTTTGATACCGGCAAGTTGGGAACTGCTCAGCGGGTGTCTGAGCCCGTGGTGCCCCCCAAGGACATGAACCAGCGCCAACGAGTCGCGATCGCGGGGGTGACGCACCCGACGATCCTGTCCTATATGGACAATTTGAATGCCAATGACTTTGATGCGCTCATCGAGTTGTTTGCCCCCGATGGTGCGCTGCAACCCCCTTTTCAAAGGCCCATCGTTGGCAAGGAAAGTATTCTGCGCTTCTTTAGAGAAGAGTGTCAGAACCTCAAGTTATTGCCTGAGCATGGCGTTTCCGAACCCGCTGAAGATGGCTTTACCCAGATCAAGGTCACCGGAAAGGTGCAAACTCCCTGGTTTGGCGGGGGAGTCGGCATGAATATTGCCTGGCGGTTTCTCTTGAACTCCGAAGGTAAGATTTTCTTTGTTGCGATCGACCTGCTGGCCTCACCCAAAGAGTTGCTCAACCTCGGGCGCTAAAGGTTCTACCATTCTTGAGCGTTTTCAGCCAACCTCCGAGGCTTCCTCGGGGGTTGTTTAGTCTCAGGAAAGACGGCGAGCTGAATTATGAGTGTGGTGTAAAGTTTTGCAAAAATACCAGTATCGAGTCATATTGAGGTTATGAATTCGATATTTCAATAGTCAACAATGCAGGTTAGCGAAACTCAGTGGTCGAGCCAGGAGATGGCAGTTGCCAAAACAGCACTAAAAACCGCTTACGAGCGGGAAACTGCCAGTATGGTTAAATCCGTACGGGAGAAAGCCAGTGAAATTTCACATGTAGACGACCTCTGGCACTTAAACGATTTTTTGAGTGCTCGACGTTTTGATATTGATGGTAAATACGACGATAGAGAAGAAGAAGTATTGTTTGTCCTCGCCAAACTCGTAAAGGAGGGTTGGCTAGCAGCGGCAGATTTGGATGGCCTTGACTCCGAGAAGTTGACCAAAATGAAAGCGCTGACTCACATCCTTTAGTTGATGTTGATGTGGAGAACGTCTAGCGCTCTGTCAATGTAGAGACCATCGCGGCATAGCGCAGCGACTGTAGCTCCATATGAGCCCCCGTTTCATCACGCTTAAGTTCGATTACGACCAAATTGGCTTGCTTGTCGATGCCCAAGATCACCGATCCGCCGTGCTCCCTCAGTCCAGCCTGAGAATTCCTCAGAGAGTACCATCCTATCGGACGAAATAACGTTGATGTTGTCTTTGAGTGCAGCTTGCAAGTCGGTGCGCTCCTGAATGCCTTCTGCGCCAAATTGAGTGCTTTTGACAGCGGCGATTTGCTTGTCTCTAACGGCAATAGCGGCATGGTTTCCACCGGTGGGTTGATCTGAACGTTGAGCAGGTAATGGTTTAGCGTCTATTAAACTCAACTTGGCCCACATAACCGAAGCTGCCGTATTGGTCATCACTACCAAATAGGCTGACTTCATAAGAACCAGAGGTCGGTAGGGAGCAGGTAATCTGAGCGCTATCAGTGCAGTGTTCCGACCGTCCAGAACTCTTCAGAGCATAGCTAGAGAGCAGCCAACGCTGGTTGGGGTTTTGAAGCTGGATAATCGCGCTGCCGTTCGTATCAGTTTGCGATCGCACGGGCACCACCAATTTCATGCCCTCAGCAAAGAACTGAGCTCCTATCATCGGCTAGCGCAGAAACTCGCCTCGGAAGATGGGCTGCGGGCGTAACTGCCATGTCAGTTCTTCGGGGAAATGACTGATGCCCATTATTTCCGGAGCAGGAAACAGATAGTCGGCCTTGTACTTTTGGTAAACCCGCTGGCACGGTCCACATAGCCACTATCCCAAGTCGGGTCAATCAAATACTACTGACCTTTAATCTTGGCGGCATTCCATGTATGGCTCTGAACCTCTAGATCACTGGTGGAACTGTGGGAGCCGCCGGTCACATAGACAATCTCTTCGCCAATGGCCTGACTCAGTACTTCTAGAAGTTTGACGTAACCGGCACAGACGGCAACTCGACGCTGAAAGAATGATCGGCAATAGAGGAAATATCTGGAGGCCAAAGAAGACGGCTAAAAGCGTGGGTCCATTGATGCAGGCCACCAGGGAGACGCCAATCAGACTCCCAGCACTGAAGTCAGGAAGACAGCTAGGTAGAACATAAGCCGCAGAAGATGGGGCAGGAGCCAGCCATTTTCTACGGTCTGTTCAATACACCAACGCCGCTATTGAGAAAGAAATAAGCTGCTCCTCGCGTCCAAAAGCTTTTCCAAGAAATCACTAAAATTAAAGCTAGACTTACACGAGAACGCTGCGATGAAACTGAATCGATACCTGCTGATCTTAGGGGTGGTCGCCGTGGGGGCAGGGGCCTTGTTCTTTGGGGCCTACAGCGCTGCTTCTGCTCCCTTGCCAGAAGGGTTCCCACCGCCCACCGCAGATGGAGAGATTGAGGTCAAGCAATATCCAGCCTATCGAGCAGCGACGGTTCAGGTCACTGGCAATCTGGCTGAAGCACCTTCCCAGGGGTTCTCTCCTCTGTTTAATCACATCAGCAGCAATGACATTGCAATGACCGCTCCTGTGGAGACGCGCTATCCGGCCGCAACGCTTGAAGCAGACTCGGCGATCGCCGGAGAAGCCGCAGTATCTTTCCTTTACCGTAGTCTTGATATCGTCCCCAAAGAGATTGCTCAAGATGTCCAAGTGGAAGACATCCCCCCGATGACGGTTGTACGTTTGGGAAGGCAAGGCGGCTCCAGCTACGACAACTACACTGAGGGCATCGAGCAGCTGCTGGCTTGGCTGGCAGCGCATCCAGAATATGAGGTTGCCGGGCCACCCCGTCGCCTGTTCTACGATGGGCCTTTTGTCCCTGAT
>JBCCJU010000156.1:0-13191 GCA_039027715.1 Cyanobacteria bacterium P01_C01_bin.120 | reverse complement strand
GCCCAAATCGGGCAGGGGCAAGACGGATTCGGTAACGGCCATGGCCGAACCGGGCCCGCCCATCGATCGCGTCAGATTAAGTCGCACCAGTTCCCAGGCTGCGGGTGTGAGGGCACGGGTGGTTAAAGCCGCGGCAATGTAGTCTTTTTCTAGGCTATCGCCGGGATAGAGGTTGTGGGATTTGGCCCCCCGCTTATGAACGCCAGCGCCTTTAAGCTGCTTCACAATCAGCACGGTCAACGTCCCCCCCAGGGCGGATTTGGCGGCTTTGTCGGTGGCCTCCAGCACGGCTTGCGTAAAGGCTAAGCGCTGCTGTAAGGAGAATTGAGTGCTATCAACGTAAGCCCCCGACTGGTTAGCGTCGTCAAAGTCTTTGGCGTCTACCAAAATGATTTCTTGAAAACCGTTGGCCCGCCAGTAGGCGGTCATAGTCTCGTTGGACTGGGTGGACACCATGCTGTGGTGTTCCTGGGAATAGCCGTTCCAAACTAAAACCGGCAGGAAATTGGTCACCTGCGGGAAGGCCGTGTGAAAGTGGCCGAAGCTGCTCATGATGTAGGGCTCGCCCAGGCCGCCATCGCCAATGGTGACGGGAAATAGGGTACCAGGATGGAGCTTGGCCCCGGCCATGGCAAAGTGTTGCCCCTGCCCCAGGGGGCCAGCCGGACTCAACAGTCCAGGAATTTGCCCCGACAGGTGCCCCAACAGGCCGTGGGTTTCGCGGAAGCGATCGCACATCTGCTGCACCGTCTCGATGCCCATGGCTTCGAGGGAGCGATCTAAAAAGACCGTGCTGTAAAAACCGGGGGCGTGGTGGCCAACTTCCGTCACGATATTTTTGTAGCCCAGCATAGTTAACGCGGCAATGCCGTCGGCGATGCTGGCAAAACCACCAGGGTGTCCAGACTGTTTGCTGGCGGTCACCTGCAGCGTCAGATACCGCAGCGCATCGGCTGCCAGCATGGTCTGATAGACAGCAGTGGCGTCAGTGGGGGAGGCGATCGCGGTTTGCCCTTCACCAATGGCCGGTGCTTTTCCGTACGGGTCGAATTCGGGCAGGGACTCAGCAAAGTGCTGAATGCCTTCACAGAATGCGGGAATCGTGGGTTTAGCAGAGACTGCAGTCATGTCTAGATACCTGTGTGCGTCAAGGAAGCAGCGCTTGAAATCCAAGTTCTATCCTACCGAGATTGCGGTCGGTCAACGACAGTTTTCGCTCCGGATAGAATCGGGGTGTTTTTGTAGTTTAGAGGCTGGCCGGCGACTTTATCAATCATAATGTCTATGACAATTGATTTTACTCAATCAAAATTACGCGCTAGAAAGCGATCACCGCTGAATGCGATCGCTATTCAGATGCTTATGCACCGAAGGATCTGCACTTAAATAAACCACCTAATGCACAAAGTAGCTGTAAGGGTTTGGCGCTGCCCCAACCCCAACAACTAGGCATAGCCGCGCAAATGTTTAGCGGGCCAGTTGTCGCAGGGCAGCCTCGGCATAGAGACGAGTTTGGGGGTCACTGGTTGCCTGCAACTGCTGCAGAATAGATGCCGCCGGCTGATATTGCAGATTACCCAAGGCCAGGGCGATCGCGGCCCGAAATTGACACTTTTGTGGGGTTGGCAGTGCATCGTCCGCTGCCCAGTCGCTATTTTCTAGCCAGTCGTAAAGTCCTTTGCCGGCTTGCTGCCGCAGATACGGTGTCTGAAACCGAGATATGGTTTCAACAATCTCCGTTTGTAGGCTGATGGACAACTGCTCCAGCAGGTTTAACAAGGTCATCAAGGCCGACTCGCGCTCAATCCATCCCAAAGAGTGAATCATGGTGAACTGCAGGCTTTCGGTAACATGCGGCGCGGTCATTGCCTCAGCCAGCGCCGTGACCGCAGTTTCCGTGCCCAACCGGCCAAGGGCGATCGCGGTTGCTTGACTCACTTTAAAGTGGGCATCCCAGAGTCCCGGCAGCAGCAGATTGATCAAATCAACCTGATCAAGCAGATGCGGTCGCATTCCCAAGTGAACAATGGCCTCGCGACGCACCGCAACATGAGGATCTCTGGCCAGCTCTAGTAGAAGGTCATCGACTTGAGCATGGCGAAAATTGGATAGAGCAATCAGCGCCGTGGCGCGAATGGCGGGCTCATTTTGCGCAGATTGAGCGACGGCCATCAGCGGCCGATATACAGACGGATGCTGGATGCTGGCTAGGGCCTGAACGGCAGTCAACTGATGGGCGGGCTGCTTTAGCAACTGCACCAGAGTGTTGACTCCTCGCTCACCAAATTGACTTAAGCCTTCAGCGGCAATGGCCACTAACTCGGCCTCTTTGGTTTTTTGAACAAACTGCACCAGGGCTTTCAAGGCTTCAGGGTGGCCGAACTGTCCGATCGCCCGGGCAGCAAACCAGCGAACTTCCCAATCCTGTTCTTCGTCTTCCAACAGCGGCGTTAGCGCAGCGATCGCCTCTGGCCCGATACCGGCAAATCGTTTAACCGCCTCCCACTTTTCTCGAAAATCGCCTTCAATCAGACGATGGATGGTCTTTTTTAACTGGGCGGCAACTTCTGAGGACAGTCCAATTGGATCACTTTCAACAAACATAAACGGGTTCTCTCATGAGTCTAAGCGCCAACAACTGTCCACCAACCTAATTATCCTAAGCGCTGATATGAGGGGACGAAAAGTATCAAATGAACATCTGCAGGTTCTTAAATGCAAATAAATCATAGGTTCAATGCAAATTATGCATTGATTTAGATTGCCGCACTGGCTCCCTGCATTCCTCATTTCAGGGGCGCTATGGCATCCGGTCATCCTTCAAATTAAAGCGGAGGGCCAAAAGTCGATTCAACTGTATAAATTTTGTTTGATTAATGCCATGTCCACATGCTGGACATGCTGAAAGCCATGGTTTCAGTTCCCGTCAGCGGAATTGGAAAAATCGCGTTATCCACAAAATGCTTTATTTGGCTTTTTCTCGGTCCCTCGCCTCTACGGGACATTGCTAATCAGGTATGCCAATATCCTGGAAGGTTGTTTTGCTTTAATGCCAATGCAAGCCCAGCGCCTAGAAATCGCCCATCTGACAGTGGAACTGACTGACCATCCTGACGTTTGGTCGCCCTTAAGCGCGATTGAGATGCTGTCTTTTTTGATTGAGCACGAGTTTCTCAACGGCTTGGAACAGCGCCGAGTATTGGATTTTGCTACAGGATCAGGGATTGTTGGCATCGTCTGCGGTCTGTTGGGGGCGGCGCCGGTGACGCTTAGTGACTATTCAGCAATGGCGGCCAACATGGCAACCCAAAATGCCCGCCGCAACGGCCTGACTGAAGTAATCGGAATTCAGAGCGATCGCTTTGCGCAGATTCCTGTCGAGCCCTATGACTTGATTATTAGCAATCCTCCCGTGCAGCCCTGGCTATTCACCGATCTGGCCCATCCCGACAGTCGCCAACAAGTGGCCGCGTGGAATGAAGCCGGCGCTGACGGTCGATTAGTGTTGGATGCCTTGCTTAAAACTGCCGCTAATTTTTTGACGCCGGGGGGACGGCTGCTCACTTCATCCTCGTCACGCCACGGGCATCGCCAAACCGTCCAGCAGCTTGAGACTCACTGGGCAGGGCACTGGCAACAAATTTATGCCGCTCAACATGCCATTTTGCCAGACTATCACGGCCCGTATATTCCGCTGTGGCAGCATCTGCAGGCGCTAGATGGCGATCTACGCATTTATCAGATCGACGATCGCGGACGGCGATTTGCGCCGCAGCAGGATCCGGCTGGGGAGCCGATTACCGTGACCACGATGGCACTGGATGGACAATGGCAGCCGGTGATCCTGCGATCGCGCTTCTCGGGCGACTGGAGCGTGGAGACTCTCCAGGGCGAGCACCTGACCATACTCCCAGCCACCGATAACCGCCTACCGGGACCCGCGACCAGCGATCGCTGGTATTACGAATACTATTTATTTGAGGCTATTAAGGTTTGAAGCCTGCAAAGCGCCCGGTTTTTATCACTCCTGAGTGCCGTTTAGGCAGCACGACAGTTGAAATGTAAATAAAGATAGCCGCCCTTGTTGCCCTGGGGCATATTCGGCGAGAGCTGACAGAGTGAGGGTTTGGCATTGATCAGAGGATCATCAGGGTTGATCTCAGAGCGGATTACCCACAAATCCGTTGGGGTGGTGAACTGGCTGACCATGGTGGCAAATTGCTCAGTCACCGGCTGTTCCACGCCAAATCCCTGTTTGATGGCAAAAAAGCGCGGCGCAGCTGACCAACCACTGCGGGAATCATCAGGATGAAAATGCCGCTCAATTTCCCAACCCAGGCTCAAAAATTTAGCCCCAATTACGGTCGGCTCCTCAAAGATTTTTTCTGTCGAGGCGATGGCAATGGGGTGAGTCGAATGGGCCTGCATAAAAGGAATAAAGCGATCGGGCGCGTAGTATTTGGGGAAGGCTAAATTGTTCACAATCATCAGAGCGCTCAGCAGGCCAACAACCCACGTACCCCACACAAACTGTCGCCCTGATAGTCGCCGTGAACTGAAGGGCAGCGAGATACTGAGGGGCTGTAAGGGCGATCGCGCCTGCCAATATTGAGCCAGAATGCCTCCAGCCAAAATCATCACGGCAGGGTAGTAAGTAAACATATACCGCAGCCCCCGGGTGATATCAGAGCCGTGGCCATAGCAAATCAGCGCAAATAGACCCAGCATCGCGGCCCCAAAACCGCCCATAATGACGCCACCTGTTTGTCCTTCCGGTCTCTGACTAAGATGCTTAGCTCCACGCACCATTGCCGGCATAAAAACGGCAACAAAGGCTAGCGTCAACAAAGCGGTGAACCCAATCAAAACAACATGCTGGGGCTTCTGAGCAAAGAAATTGGCTGGGGTGACAAAGCTGGTGATTAGCGCGGCCAAAGTTTGCGCTATCGGATTGATAAATTTGGTCAGGGTGACGTTTTCCTCGCGCAGGAAGGTGGTTTGAGGACTGCCGTAAAAGTTCAGTAAGACGGGCAGCCAGGCCAAAATGCTGAGCGTGGTTAGGGCTGCCACCCCATAAATTGGTCGCCAGCAGGGGCGTCTTAAAACTGCCCAACCGTGATGACGGGCTTGAGTCAGAGCGATCGCGGCCAAAACCATGCCCTCGGCAATAAATGTCAAAGCGGAAAAATAATGGTTGGCGAAACCTAAAGCGTTGACCAAGGACCACATCAGAGCAAGGCGAACGCTGGGAGCTTTCCCGGACACTATCGCCCGGGCCGCAATCACAAAGTAGCCTAGTGAAAGGCTGATTAATGTCATCGCTAGCCCATAGTGACGAGCCTCCTGCGATAAAAATAAACTAAACGGCGACACGGCCACGAAAGCCGCACTGAGCAACCCCGCCAGTCTGGATGAAAACGTATTTTTACTGGCCCAGTAAATGGCCGGAATAGACAGCGCGCCCCAAATGGCTGAAAACCAGCGGGCGATCGCTAAAGAGGCCGTTTGGCCAGCAGTGGAAAACAGATCCATCCAGCCGTGGGCCAGCATAAAGTACAGGGGCGGATGATTATTTTCTTGCAGAAGGAACCGCGCTGAGTCGAGCGGAGTGGCCGCAGCGTTGACCTTAATCGGCTGTAGTAGAGCATCTAAATCTACTAGCTGATTCACCGGCAGCAAAAAACTGCTGTTTCCTAGACTGAAAATAATCGTGCTGACCTCATCCATCCAGGCCGTTTTAAGATCGAGTCGAGCTACTCGAAGCGCCAATCCTAAAAGAAACAGAGTCAGCACCAGCAGCCAGGTTCGTTGATTCACCGGGGCGGGCCGTTGCTTCAATTTAGGGGGGGGATGCAATACTGAGCTCAATGCTAATGGCCTCATCTACAGGTATCGATTAATCGTTAAGTCATCATATTATCTGTTGACGCTTGCCAAGGCTTACCAGCGATGCGTCATGGGATGACCAAAAAAAGGGCGGCAGCTCATCGATTGCCGCCGCTTTATCGCCAGCGCCAGCGCTTTATAGACGTGAATAGAGGCAAACGACGGGGCACTGGCTACGGAAAGCGGGCGTTCAACCGACAAAGATCGACTGTTAATCGCAGCTCAAACGGTGCGACCCGTGTCAACTCAAAAAGCTCAAAATTAAGAGAAACAAGACTTACCGCCGCGTGGATTACGCTGCGCTAACCCAGCCCACAAAAACGGTAAATAGTTCTGGCTGTTTAATGGCAGGATGGTGCATCAACCAAACCGATAGCCAAAGCCTCTGAGCGTAATGATGTATTGCGGTTTGCTGGGATCAGTCTCGACTTTTTCACGCAGCCAGCGAATGTGAACATCAACCGTTTTGCGATCGCCCATAAAGTCTGGTCCCCAAACCTGGTCAATCAGCTCATCGCGGCTCCAGACGCGGTTCGGGTGGTTCATAAACAGCTCTAGAATACGAAATTCCTTGGGAGACAACGCGACTTCTCGCTCATTAACCGTGACGCGCAACTCATTCAGATACAGCACAATATCGTTGTATATCAAGGCTGACGAGGTCTGCGGCATTTTAGCGCGGCGATAGCGACGCAGCAGCGCACGACAGCGGGCAACGAGCTCTCGCATGCCAAACGGTTTTGCTAGATAATCATCGGCGCCAATCTCCAGACCCACCACGCGATCGGTTTCACTGCCGCGAGCGCTCAAAATTAGCACTGGCATATCCCAACTATGATGTCGAATTAGGCGACAAAGGTCCAAGCCACTCACTCCTGGCAGCATCAAATCCAAAATAGCTAAATCAAATGGCGGAGACTCTTGGGGTCCTTGCCAGGCGGCATTGCCTAACAGCTTCAGCGCGGTAGACCCATCGACAGCCACATCGACCCAATAACCTTCGTCCTTAAGCGCTATGGTGACGGTCTCTCGAATTAGAGCCTCATCATCGACAATTAAGATCCGGTCTTGCCGCAATGCAATGCCCGCTTGCAGATGGCTGTCTCGGTGCTGCACCATATCTTAGCCCTGACTCAAGATCCCTGGTTTAACATCGCGGCTCATCCCGTCAAGAACAGCCGCTAGTGAAGCTGCACAAAATGCCAGATCATCCTTAGCAGAAGCGCCAATGGAAGCGCCCAGCCAGCAGCTTAGCCCCGTCTATCTCGTCCGATTAAATCTGCCCTGATTTTGCGCGATCGCACCTGATGGACCGCTTCCAATGAACAGCTGCGACTAACAGCCGACGCCGACTTCCCACACATTCTGCGAGGAAGCCCAAGCTCAGATTTCCACTAGACACATGAGCGTATTTAACCCGTATCCTCTGTGGTCGGGCTTAAGAGCAAGCCATGAAAAGGTTAAGCCTTTGCTGCCCTTGCCTTAATCTTTGGCAAAGAACCCATAACGCACTTTAGGAGACCACGTCTCGTTCTTGCAGCACGCCGTTTAAAAAGACATCCGCCAATCCTTCCGCAAACGCCTGCAACTGTTCTGATGAGGTCGGCTGTCCGCTGACAGCAGAGTGGCTGAATCCCGCGATCGCAAACATGCCCAAAAAGATTTGAGCCAGCACTTTCGGATTAACTGGGCGATAAATGCCGCGATCAATGGCGGTTTGAAAAAACGCCTCCGTCACATCGACCATTTTGGCCAACATGTCAGCCTGCATTTGCCCCTGCAGTTCCGGATGGAGCTGCGCTTCCATAAAGCACACCCGCAGCAAATCGGCGTTGCAGGAAATATCCCCGACCCGCCGGCGCATAACCTGGTCGATGGCTTTGTAGCTAGCCATCTCGCTGAGCTCGGTAAGCAAATCAGTCAACAGTTCTTTCCAACCCTCTGAGGCGACTTTAACCAGGATGGATTTTTTGCTTTCGAAGTGACGAAACAGGGTGCCTTCGGCTACTCCAGCCGATTGCGCCAAATCGCGCGTAGTGGTGCCGCCATAGCCCTGACGAGCAAACAAACGCTGCGCCGCCTGCAAAATTTTGGTTTCGGTGTCGCGCTCAAGGTCGGTAGTGGTGGTGGGATAATAGGCGACCATGATCAAGACTCGTAGCAGCAGTGATTACCTGAGGGTGTCTGCCCTCAATGGCCATTTTGCAGCGACTTGAAACGCGATCGCGGCGAGATTCACATAACCTCACACTCAGCGACAAAAGTCATTCAAATGCTGTTAAATAATACATTTTTAGACAGAAGTATTTATCCTTTTCGAGAGTATTTTAGGTCGCTGGGCTTTATTCATTAAGAGCGTGAACGTCTTGATTTTGCTGGCAAAGTGCCGAAAGGTGGGTTTCTCAGATCGTGAACTCAAGACCAGGTGAGCCAGCGATCGCTGTTTTAATCAACCAAATTATTAAAAATATCCGGTGGCAAGAATTTAGCTTTTTGTTGAAAAGTATTGTCCGGCTGAGTCAGGCTGATTTTTAGGGATTAGGCTTTCGAGTCGATATTTTCTTGGGATGATTTTGCGAGCCATTTTATTTTTTGGGAAAGAACCGAATCCTTGAAATGAGGAAAACCGATCTCATCAATTAAAAGCGAGGAGATCCGTAAATAAAAGCGTGAAGAAACCGAAAGTTGGCTATTGAAAGTATTGTTAACATTGATCGTGTAAGCGCTAGTTAGTCACGTCAACAAATAGTTTTCTATGTCATCTGCTAACTAGAGCATCCTTGTTTAGGCGAAATGCCTGAGCAAGGAAAGTGATGAAACTAAGGAAAAACATTTTATGGCACTTTTACGTCAAAGCCCATTTGCAGAATTTGGCACGCTGCAGCACGAGATGAATCGTCTGTTTGACTCATTGAGTCCATTCGAGGGCGATCGCTTTGAACTGGATGCATTTTTGCCCTCAGCCGAAATGACTGAAACTTCGGATGCCATTGCTTTAAGCGTTGAGCTTCCCGGCCTGAACGCAGAAGACGTGGACATTCAGGTGACTCAAGATTCGGTTTCAATCAGTGGCGAGCGCCGTTCGGAAAGCAACGTAAGTGAGAACGGTTTAACTCGCAGCGAATTCAAATACGGTTCTTTTCGTCGAGTGATTCCGCTCAGCACTCGCATTGACAATACTCAAGCAACGGCGAATTATGAGAATGGAATTTTGAAGCTTCACTTGCCTAAAGTGGCTGAAGAACGCAATGAAGTCGTCAAGGTCAATCTTAACTAACAGATTCTTAGGCACTTCAGCTATTAGCGGATAAAAGGTTTAAAGCGCTCCAGCACTGGAGCGCTTTTTTTGCGCATTCAAATATTGATCATCAGCGCAATTTCTGGCAGTAGAAAAGCGATCGCTTTTAACCTGTTTTTTACTCGCTAGCATGGCTAATGGGTAGACAATACTGGCGCCTCATTAACTTCTATGCCCAAATCAGCGGCCTGCTCCCAGCCCAAGCCGCGCCGTTCAATGGTGGGAAGGTCTGGCTCCGCTAAATTCAAAATGGTAGATAAGCCGTAGGTCATATCGCGATCGTCGTCAACGATGAGATCAACCTGAGAGCTAACCGCATCAAATAGTTCTACCTTGGAAGGAACCGGGCTGGCCTCTAAGTCAAGCAGTGACAGCGCTGATGTAGAAATAATGGGATTGCCCAGCGCTTCGATGAGAGTCAAACAAATGGGGCAGTCGGGAACCCGAATGCCAGTGGTTTTGCGTTTGGGACTCATTACCAGCTTTGGCACTTGTTTGGTTGCGGGCAAAATAAACGTGTAAGTTCCCGGAATCAAATGACGAATTTGCCGGTAGGCGCGATCGCTGACATAGGCATATTCTGCAATGTTGGACAACGATGAACATAAAAACGTGAGCGGCTTATCATTGGCTGCCTGTTTCAGCCGCCGCACGCGATCGATGGCCGATTTTACGGTTAAATCGCACCCAATCGCATATACCGTGTCAGTGGGATACAGCATGATTGCCCCTCGGCGCAGGGCATCACGAATCGTAGCGATTTTGCGCGTTTGCGGCGTTTGCGGATGAACTTTATAGACTGTTGCCACGAGATAGCCTCCTACCGCTGCCAATTTATGAGGGGGTCGACCGGGCGCAGCTGCATCTGACTTCAGCCCTTGCGCCAGTCTAAGTAACGGCAGGGTAATCTTCATTATGAAAGGTATGATGGCAAATCCTGCAGTTTTGTATGAAGACTTTAGCGTTTCTAGATTGCCCCACAGGCATTTCAGGGGACATGTGTTTGGGCGCGCTGGTGAGTGCTGGCGTGCCGCTGGCGTATCTGCAATCTCAAATTGCCCAACTGCAGCTGTCCGAAGGAGTGGAACTGCAGACCACAACAGTTCGTAAAAACGGCATTGCCGCCACCAAAGTTGACGTCGTTTTACCCCATAAAACGAATCCCGCGATCAAACATCCGCCTAATCGTCACCTCCGTGACATTGAGCAGATAATCACGGCAGCGGCTCTACCGGAGCGGGTGATCGCCTGGAGTCTGGCAATTTTTCGTCGTCTCGCTGAGGCTGAAGCAGCCATTCACGGAGTTGATCGGCAAGCCGTTCATTTTCATGAAGTGGGAGCAACCGATGCCATCGTGGATATTGTCGGCACCTGTTTGGGACTGGATTGGCTCAACATTGATGAACTACACTGTGCGCCCCTGCCAACGGGGGCCGGCACGGTCCGAGCCGCCCATGGTCGCCTGCCAGTGCCGGCCCCCGCTGTATTGAAGCTGATGGAAATGGCCCAGGCACCGCTTTACAATGCCGGTCTGGTGGGAGAACTGGTAACGCCCACCGGCGCCGCGATCGCCACTGAACTGGCAGCGCACTTTGGCGAACCGCCAGCTATGCAGCTTCAAAAAGTGGGACTAGGCGCGGGCAACAAGGACTTGCCGCTACCTAACCTATTGCGACTTTGGTTAGGCAAAGCGTCCTCATCTCTGATGGGAGTAAAAGCGACTGAAGCCTCTGGTTATTCAACTCCTGCGCCTCATGCCCACAACCACAACCCTAGGCATGCCCCCAAGTCTGATTCCAGGCACAACGAGCCCCAGCCCCAGGCCGCTGAATTGTCTCCTCCGGGGACAGTCGCCGACCCAACCACGGCGATCAATCCGGCAGCACCGCCAGTAGCACTGGCACAATCGGAATCAGGGCATCCTGCAAGGACCACCGCAGCAGCGTCGGAAACGGAAGCGCCTGCCGCGATTGAGGCCCGCTCTGGGGAAGAAACCGTGACAGTGCTAGCCACGCAGGTGGATGATTTGGTGCCTCAAGCAATCGGTTATCTGTACGATCGCCTCTTTGCAGTGGGTGCACTAGACGTATTTGTGCAGCCGGTGACAATGAAAAAGTCACGACCAGGCCACCTGCTGACGGCGATCGCCTATCCTCAGCAGGCAGCCGCCTGTGAAGCCGTTTTGCTGCAGGAAACAACGACTCTAGGCGTGCGCCGCACTCAGCAAACTCGCCTGCGGCTGCGGCGCGAAATGGTTCCTTTACAATTGGCGCTGGGCACGGTGCGTATGAAAGTGGCCTATCTCCCTGATGGCGATCGCCCCCTGAAAGCCCATCCTGAATATGAAGACTGTGCGGCGATTGCTCGTCAACACCAGATTCCTTGGCGTGAGGTGCAGCAACAAGCGATCGTTCAGTGGCGTCAACAGTCACAGTGAACCGCTCCGTCAACAATTAGAGTTCCACATAGGGGAGTTGCTCGAAAATAGCGTGCCCAGCCCTTAGGGTTTGGCACTGCCAAACCCTGACAGCCACTTTGTGCTTTAGATGGGTTATTTAAGCGCCGATCGTTAAGTCCTGATTGCCTGCTTAAATGCCCCTGTGAGTCATAGGTCTGGAGAGCACACTGCGGGAAAAGCCTTTAAGCCGATATTGAAAATTTTTAGTATCTAAAAAGCAATTTCCCTTGGTTTTGAAAAAGAGAGGACCTGACTTGATTGGCCAAAGAGGCCTGTTGACCAGCCAGGCAGCGAACTGTTCATCCCATCAGGTGGCTAACTGGATAATAAATTTTTATCAATTAGCAAGCCGCCGGCAAAATTGATGTTCCAAAGCGGGCAAACTCGAAAATAGCTTTTACTATGGCGATGGTGAGCAAAATACTTTTCGGTTGCGATAGGTAAACAAATTCATGAATCGATTGCTTCGGTGTTTAGCAGTACTGGCAGGGATTACCGTTATTGGTTGGGGCGCGACAGGCTGCATTCCCAACTTTTCCTCTAGCTCTGACGAAGGTGAAGAAGAGCAGCTAGATTTTCGCTATATCGATGGCGATGAGGACAGCGATAACTATTTGCTGGAGCTGCGGATTAACGGGCCAATTCTCAACAGTCCTTCCAATGGCGGCTTTTTTGGCCTTGATTCAAGCGTGACGTACGCCTATCAATTCCAGAGGTTAATGGAGCAAGTAGCGGAAGACGATCGCATCTTGGGCGTCTTTTTGAGAATTTCGACTCCGGGCGGTACGGTTGTTGGCTCAAACGTCGTTTATGAAGCACTGGCCGATTACAAAGCAGTCACCGAAAAACCAGTCTATGCCTATATCGAGGGCTTGTCAGCTTCCGGCGGCGTGTGGTCAATGGTAGCCGCCGACCAAATTTTAGCGGCTCCCGGCAGCCTGATTGGTAGCATTGGCGTCATTGGCCCTACCCTGGTGTACTTCAACAATCCAGTCGCAGTTGACGGGGGCATTTTGGGCGGCGGCGTCACGACCCAGGGCGGCATTCAGCAGTTCGTAATTTCGGCGGGTAAAGGCAAAGATTTGGGCAATCCGTTTCGTCAGCCCACGGATGAAGAGCTCCAGAGCCTGCGCATCAACATCAATAACGAATACAACAATTTTGTCACTCACGTCGCCGAAACCCGCGATATTTCTGAGCAGACTTTGCGTCAAGAAATGGGGGCTTTTATCTTTGGTACGCAGCAGGCCGAGCAGTTCAACCTAATTGACGGTACCAGTGGCCGCCCCGAGGCGATCGCGGCCCTCGCCAATTCCTTGGAACTGGAAGAAGACTTTCAGCTTGTGCGGATTGGCTACGATGAGCCTGGCCTAATTGAAATTTTATTGGGCCAGCCTCCCATCGATTTGAGTTACGAGCAGCAACAAGCCATTATTCAGCAAGATATTTGCCACTTGCAAACCTACAGCCTGCTGGCCTATCACGGTGACGTGATGGCCCTTTGCCCATCTCCCTATCAGGGCAACTAAGCGAATTACTTCAAAGCGCT
>JBCCJU010000155.1:0-13213 GCA_039027715.1 Cyanobacteria bacterium P01_C01_bin.120 | reverse complement strand
TCGTTTCGGGTCAGCCGCGCCGTTGGCACCACTTGATTCGTTTCAGCAATCAGGTAGTCCACCTCGTCATCGTCGGCCTTGACCCGATCGAGGTCGCCGGTATATTTCAAATCAGTGGTGCCAATGAGATATTGACCGCACCAGGGCACGATGAAGAAAGGCCGACCATCGGATTTAGCCTCGACATACAGCGCTGTATTAGGAGCACCGGGGAAATGGTCAACAATAATATGACTGCCCTTGGTGCCGCCAATTTTACGCACGTTGCCGATGGGGGCAGACTCGCCATTACGCTGTCCTAGTCCTAGCACTCGATCAACCCAGGGGCCGGAAGTATTGATCACCACGGCGTGACTGGGTAGCGCCACGCTGAACTCTTCTGCCGCAATCTGATCATAGGCAGTGAGTCCCGTGAGGCGATCGCCTTCGCGCTGCAGCTCTGTGACAGTCGCATAGTTCAGCACGTCAGCCCCGGCAGTTTGGGCATCTAGCAAAATTTCCAAGCACAGGCGTTCTGCATGTTCCGCCTGGCCGTCATAGTACTGGGCAGCCCCTTTGAGATCGCCGCGATCAACTGCCCGAAAAAGCTGCTGCATCTTAGCCTTTGAAAGCATGCGGTGATTGGGCAGCGTTTTGTCATAGCTGAGCACGTCGTACAAAATCATGCCCGCCTGAATTTCCCAGTAGCTGCGGGTGCCGCCGCCGTAAATGGGAATCGTCATCTGAATTGGCTGGGCCAAATGGGGGGCGGTACGGAGTAAAATTTCACGCTCACGGAGAGACTCACGTACCAAATTAAATTCAAAGTATTCTAAATAGCGCAGGCCGCCATGCACTAGGCGAGTGGACCAACTGGTGGTCCCGCCGGCAAAGTCATTTTTTTCGATGAGTAATACGGCTAATCCTCGCAGGGCAGCGTCGCGAGCCGTTGCGGCTCCATTGACACCACCACCAATGACAATCATGTCGTAGGCTCGGCGCTGAATGGCTTGGAGATCTCTCATCTAATAATTCCTTGAATGCTGCAAAATAGGGCGGCGGATGGCGCCAGGGGCGCAGGCCGAAGATAAAGTAAGCTGAAACGCTCAAAAGGGCGATCGCTGCCGCCAGCCGTCACGGTTGTAATCTGACATCGCTTTGAAACAGCGTTGTCGCCCCTGATTTCAGTCAAAGTTCTATAACTTGACCCTAGACTAGCGCAGGTTCCCCGGAGGATGCCGTAGCATTTGCTTCACGGAACATATGGTTCGCCCACTCCTTCACGTCATACTGAATCACGACTTGATGCAGGCGCTGCATGCGCTCTTTCTGCTCGGTGGGGCTCATTTCCAAAGCCTGGTCAATGGACTCATCCATGTGTTTGTCAGAATACGGATTGGTCAGCACAGCGTCAGGCAGTTCAACTGCCGAGCCAGTAAATTCTGACAAAATCAACACACCACCGCGACCCTGATGGGCAGAAATATATTCTTTAGCGACTAGGTTCAGACCGTCGCGCAGCGGCGGAATCCAAGCAATGTCAGCCGTCCCATAAAACGCCATTAATTGGTGATAAGGAATTGGCTCCGTAAACAGCAAAATCGGCGTCCAGTTGAGTTTTGAGAACCGGCCATTGATTTTACCGACAAGCTGCTCGATTTGACTCTGCGCGGTTTTATATACGCGCATGCCGGCTGCTGCCTTCACCGCCGTCATCACCAGATTGACCTTGCCCTGCAGTTCGGGGCGACGCAGCAGCAGCCGCTCATAACACAGCAGCATTTCCTTGGCGCCCTTGACGTAGTCCACCCGACCGGCAGACACAATTAGCTTGTTGTCGCCGATATCGTCGCGAATCTGCTTGATGCTGGCCTGCACTTCATCCGAGTTCACCACTTCGGCGATGTATTGCGGGTGAGTGCCCACCGGAAAAGCGTCTAGCTGCACCGTGCGCCCCTGATAGCTGAGTTTGGTGGTCATATCAGGTTCCGCCAAGGCTACGCCATAGGGCGTAAAGGCCTCGCGCACAGGGCCTTTTTCGGCAATTTTGACGTCACGCAAGCTGCGGGCTGCCGAGACAAAGTTCTCCACGTAGCGGGGAATATGGAAGCCACACAGGTCGCAGCAGAGCAGGCTATCAACGATCGCCTCGCGCCAGTGCAGGATATTGAAGACGTCCGCAGCCGGGAAGGGGGTGTGGTGAAAGAACGCGATTTTGACATTGGGCATTTTTTGCCGAATGTAATAGGGTGTGAGCCACAGGTTGTAGTCGTGAATCCAAATCAGGGCGTCGTCTGCCGCATCTTCACAAGCAGCATCGGCAAAGAGCTGGTTGATCGCCTTGAAATTCTCCCAGTCCGAGCTTTCGTAGGTGAAGTGCTCGGGGAAAGAGTGCAAAATCGGCCAGAAAGCTTCCTTAGCGGTGATGTAATAAAAATCTTTGACCTGCTGCGCTGAGAGAGGAATGCGCCGCACCTGGCTACTTTCCTTGCCCCCTTCCATCACCACGCGCTCTTCAAAGTTGGACTGCTGTTTTGCCGTCATCTGCTTCCAGGCAATCCAAGTGCTGCTTTCAGCGTTGGCAAAAAAGGCTTTCAGCGTTGGCACAATCCCATTAGGACTTTTTTTGTCGCGGTAGACCGTTTTGCCATCAACGATAACCTCGTCATAGGGTTCGCGGTGATAGAGGATGACAAGGGATGATTTCATATCGGGGTCTCCTGAATCCGTTTATTTTATGAAAACAGCAACGGCGTTCGTGGCCGCGTCTCCAGCCTGAGTCTCCGCCGGAGCTGCGATCGCCGATGGTTGCCATACTGACACGATTTCACCAGACGTTAACCAAGCTGAAACCTTGATTAAGCGTCCCAAAAAGCAGCATGGATGCTTTGACTTTAAGGCCTATTGGTCAGTTACTTCACGTTTATGAAACGCTTTTGTCAAAAGATTCACTTCCCTCAACGGATAGATGTTGCCATGCTGAGGCACGTCGTCAACCGGTGCCAGAAATCTGGTGGAACAAGCATTATTGCGACGGCGATGAAAAATCAGCGATATTGACCACTTTCAAGCGAATTTTGGGTGATGCAGCAGGATGATTAATCGGGCCTTCCACCATCTTCCCATCAATATATTTTCAATATATTTGCGGGACAAAAAACTGTTCGTTGATCGGTGGACGCTGATAGTCGTCCGGAATGGGTCGGCGCGGTGGCAGCTTGATGGGCTCAGGCGTCATGTCCACATAGGGAATTTTGCTGAGAATGTGGCTGATGCAGTTGAGCCGGGCGCGCTTTTTATCATCGGCATTCACTGTAAACCAGGGCGCTTCTGGAATGTTGGTGTGGGCAAACATGGCGTCCTTGGCGCGGGAATATTCCACCCAGCGATCGCGGGATTCCAAATCCATCGGGCTTAGTTTCCAGCGCCGGGCCGGGTCGGTTAAGCGCGCTTGAAACCGGCGTTCTTGCTCATCATCGCTGACCGAAAACCAGTATTTCAGCAAAATAATGCCGGAGCGCACCAGCATGCGTTCAAACTGGGGACAGGTTTGCATAAATTCGTCGTATTGTTCCTCGGTGCAAAAGCCCATCACTTTTTCCACGCCGGCGCGGTTATACCAACTGCGGTCAAAGCAAACGATTTCCCCGGCAGCCGGCAGGTGAGTGACGTAGCGCTGAAAGTACCATTCGGTTTTTTCGCGATCGCTCGGTGTTCCCAAAGCCACAATCCGGCAGCCGCGAGGATTGAGGGGATCCGTAATCCGCTTAATCGTGCCGCCCTTACCCGCGGCATCGCGCCCTTCAAAAATAATCACGATGCGAGCGCCTGTTTGCTTCACCCAGTACTGCATCTTGACTAACTCAACCTGCAGTCGAGCCAATTCCTTCTCATAGAACTTTTTCGGAAGTTTTGAGCTGCCTTCAGACTCGGACGAATAGCGAAAGATCTTGCGATCGCCTTTTGGCGGCTCTTCTTCAGCTGCCCTGACCGACTGCAGGGATTTCTCTTTGAGCGCCAATTGCTGCTTCTTAGCCTGCTTTTTCTGCTTCTTCTGCTTTTTCGCCGCCTTTTTTTTCTTGTCTTTTGTTGGTGTCTGAGTCTCTGGGGCTGGCTCACTCAGCGATTGGAAAGCCAAATTATCTGCGTCGAGACCATTGTTTGTCATCGCTAAACCTGGGAGCGCACTTTTACTACTTTTAGATCACTCGCCTCGTTTCCCCAAAGAGTCGTCAACAAATCGTAGAAGAAGTCGGCATGCAGATGACGGGTTGGCAAGCCGCTATTGTTGACAGCCTGTAGGCGGCAAACGTTCGAAAAAGTATTCGTTGTTCAAAGCCCCTGGGAGAAAGATGCAACCTTATGAAACGCCAAAGTTTCCACTATTCTCGCTATATCTTGCCGTTGCGTGGCGACATGGATAATGGACAGTTAAGGGGCAGTTAGGTTGAATAGGATGCCTATGCCACGGTTTTTCTTTGATGTGGGGAGCATTCTAATCATTAAATCGCGATCGCTGTCTCGTATCCGTATTGCCCTGTCTTTATCTCCTCTCTCCGAACGGGCCGTGGCAACATCCCCAAGGCTTAGCGGCTGTAAGGGCCAACGACCGTTCGCTCTAACGCATTGCCCTCAAAGCCCTCACATCCCCATGCTGCCGCTATGAAAATCCTCGTTCTCAATGCTGGTTCCAGCAGTCATAAAGCCGCTCTCTTTGACTTTGACCAAGGACAAGCAGCCCAGTGGCGATCGCAGCTTGACTGGACGCACACTGCCGGCAGCGTGGAACTCAAAGCCGCCACCGCTGATGGTCGGGAACATCGCGATGTGCTGGAAACTCAGGACAAAATTGCTGGGCTGCGCTGGATGCTGAATACTTTGGTGGATAGTCCTGTCCAAATCCTGTCAAGTCTGGAAGAGATTCAGGCCGTTGGGCATCGGGTCGTGCATGGCGGCCGCGACTATCAGCAGAGCGTCCCCATCATCCCCGCCGTCAAGAACACCATTCGCGACCTGTTTAGCCTAGCGCCGTCCCATAATCCCGCCAATCTCCAGGGCATTGAGGCGATGGAGGCTATTTTGGCCGATGTGCCTCAGGTAGCTGTCTTCGACACGGCTTTTCACGCCCAGATGCCTCCCGCCGCCAGCACCTATGCCGGCCCCTATGAGTGGACTCAACAAGGCATTCAGCGCTATGGTTTTCACGGCATTAGCCACCGCTATGTCGCCCAGCGAGCGGCAGAACTCATGCACCGAGACCTGGCGGCGTTGAAGTTAGTGACCTGTCATTTGGGCAATGGCTGTTCTCTGGCCGCCGTGCGTGACGGCATCAGCATCGACACCACCATGGGTTTCACGCCGCTAGAAGGACTAATGATGGGCAGTCGCTCCGGTTCCGTTGATCCTGGAGTGGTGCTGCATCTGATGCGTCACGACGACCTATCCGCCGATGAATTAGATATGCTTTTGAACCGGAAATCTGGCCTCCAAGGTATCTCTGGCGTGTCTAACGATATGCGCCAAGTGCTCGAAGCCGCCAGCGCTGGGCAATCCTCGACAGCCGAAAATCGCCCTCAACTCGCCTTCGATATGTTTATCCACAGCCTGCGGCGGCACATTGGCGCGATGCTAGGCAGTTTGGGGGGCCTAGACGCCCTTGTCTTCACCGCGGGCATTGGCGAAAACAGCCCTGACGTTTGGCAAGCCGCCTGCACCGACTGGGATTTTATCGGCCTCTCGCTTAAGACTGGCCCTCTGCAGCGCTGCCCAGACGACCAAGATATTGCCGCCCCCGATTCCTCGGTCAGAGTTTTCGTGATTCATACCCAAGAAGAATGGGCGATCGCTCAAGACTGCCTCGAAATCCTGCACCCCTGAAAAGCTTTCGGAAAGCTGAACACCAAGGAGCAAAGAACGAAAAGCGAAGACTGAAGCACACAACCGCGATCGCTGCTTCTCAAATAACCAAACAGAGCCCACTCCCCTCACACCCTGCTACCCCACCACCCCGTTACTCCATCGCCGCACTTCCCCTAACGCAGGCTTTGCAAAAACGTCCGCGATCGCGCCTGAATTCCTGGCCAGTCACCCTGTTTGACCATTGTTTTCGGAAACAGACAGCCGGCAATGCCAACGGCGATCGCGCCTTGAGCTAGATAATCCCGGGCGCTCTCGACAGAAATGCCGCCTGTGGGAATTAAGGGAATATGCCCCAACGGCCCTTGCAGGTGTCGGATATAAGCCGGGCCACCGACCGCCGCACAGGGAAACACTTTGACACCACCAGCGCCAAGACTCCAAGCCGTCATAATTTCAGTGGGCGTCAGGGCGCCGGGAACTACGGGAATCTGGTGGCTTTGACCAAGGGTAATAAGGTCGGGATCAGAATGGGGCATAAAGCTAAACTGCGCTCCTGCCGCGATCGCTTGCTGCAGGGCCGATGACGACAGCACAGTGCCGACGCCAACCACACAGTCAGCAGGTAGCTGGGTCCGCAGATGACGCACTAATTTGTCAGGGCGATCGCTCGTCCAGGTAATTTCAATCAGGCGGAAGCCCCCAGCGACCACCGCCGCTGCCATCTGGATACCGACGGCAAACGTTGGCGCCCGGATCACGGCGATCGCCCGCTGCTGCCGAAGTAGAGCCAACCAAGTTGCTTTATCCATCACCGCTGTGGCCATTTGCGACTGTTTACTCTAGCGTGAAGGCTCTGAGACGCAACATCCGTCGATGGGCTTTGAGTCGAACTGCAAATTTTTGACCGAGCCAGTGTGCGATATTTTGAAGTTTCGCTAAGATTCACAAACAGGCGCTTATTAAATCAGCCTCTTACAACCTGATTGGGCAGCCAAGGGTGACAACTTTGACGGGCGATCGCCACGCTTCTTGAAAAAGATATTCAGGGAAGATGCGTTATCAATTTCATTGATTAAAGTTCGCAATCCTAGCTGTTATGGCATCCCACAGCGCCATGATGATTGCTCTCCGTCGGGTCAGCTTTTCTTTGCTCACTGCCAACGCTAACACCATGAATCAACCTACTGGTACAGAGCGAGATCGCGAACAGGCCCAGCTCTTGTTGGAAGAGTACAGCTTTGATTTGAGCCGATTTTCGGCTAATCAGCTTGTGGCTATTTGGCAACAGCGGTTGGGCATGGACCCCAGTTGGATTCGAGCAGCCGTGTTGGAAGCCCTTTATCTCGGGCGATACAAGGCTTTTTCTGTGGAACAAATTTTGCAAGGGTGGAAGCGGCGCGGCTATCCGGTGCGCCACTTCAACAGCGAATTTGAGCGTGTCGTCTTCAGTCCCATTGACCCCACCCTCAGCAAATACGCCCCAATGACGACATCGAGTTCTGCGCCACCGCCGCCGTCGCCGTCTGAATCCCCGACAGCGGCAAATAGCGACGGGGAAGTGGCGACAGATGAAAAACCGGCCTCCTCGGCAACTGATAGTCCAGCGACTACGACCTTTGAGACGGTCGAAACCGCCGCAAAACCTGACGCTGCAGCCCCTAAGACGACGTTGCCTACAGCATCGGTAAAAGCTACGGAGCCGGCCATGGCTAGCCAGCACTGTCCCTCTGAGGATGCGCCTCTGACTACAGCCTCCCTGTTCAATCAACCGGAGCCGATTCAAAAGTTTACGCCAGAATCCCAGGCATCCGAATTTTACGAGCGACTGCAGGCAGTGGCGCGGCAGTCCCAATAATTTCAATTCTCTGTCCAACTGCTCCCATGGCTTGACAGTGCGATCGCACTTCAGCGACTGGCATACGCGGCAATCGGCTCTTTGATAAAGCGGATGTAGAGATGCTTGAAGGTTGATCGCACGACGCGGGGCATGCCAAAGTCGATGGCCATGAGCTGCTCTGGAAAAGACCAGTCAGCGATCGCCAACTCTTCAGGCCGACAAAGCGGAAAATCAAGCTCCGTCAGTTCAGGGCAATAGCCTAGACGCAGGGATTGAGCAACAGTCGGAATGTCGGCAGGATGGGCGCCCAAGATCTCGATCAGTGCCCGATCCAGCGCAAAGACATCGGTGGACGCGCCCAAAACGCCCAGAGATTGGGGCTCGCCACCGCTGGGCCCATTGCCGCCATGCCCGATAATGCCGTCCACAATGGTCAACTGCGGGGCAATGGTCCGAGCTGTTTCGACCAGCATAGTGCCGAAGCGATCGCGATCTTTCCCGGCCTCCATGTGCCACCAAGCCTTCATTTTGCCCGGCACGCAACCGAACAAGTTTTTGACACCTAGCGTCAGCGTCAACTGCACGTGAGATTTCACCTTGGGCAGGTTAATCACCACATCTGCATTCATAGCTTCCTGAGAAAGCCGCAGATGCGCCAACTCACCAGTGGCGGCGGTGGCATAGCGCTGACCGTGGAGTTCCTGCACTGGCACCTTTGCCCGCTCCAGCCAGGGCAGGTAACCGTTGGCCTCAGCCACCCCGTAAGCGCTACCAAAGGCGGGACTGTCGCCCATAAACGGCTGACCACCAGCAGCCTTGACCAGTGCCGCCACGCAATAGACGATTTCGGGACGAGTAACGCATTCCTTCGTGGGACGGGCACCTGTCAGCAGGTTCGGCTTAAGCAGCACGCGATCGCCCGGTTTCACGATTGCCGTCATGCCCCCCAAAGGCGCCAGCAACCTCTGTAGATTAAGCATCAACTCGTCAACCGCATAGCTCTGCGCTTTAGCCAGGGAAACTTGGGTCGTCATAAAGTCCTATGGGTGGAAAGCCTGAAAATGGCCAGATGTCGTTATGTTATTTGACAGCATAAAGCACCCGCCAAAAGAATGCAGAGTGCGGAATTTGGTAAACTAGCGTCGCTAAACATAGGTTTCTAGACATTAATTTTTGAATTCGCCGACGGGCAACTAATTCAAAATTCAAAACTGAGAACTTAAAACTCATCCATTCCTAGCCACCCTTTTCAGCCCAATGCTTCAAGGCACCACCGATGACTAAATTTTGAGTTTTCAGCTTTGAGTTCTTGATTCCCTACTCGCCAATTTGCCCGCCCCATCACCCCAAAGCCCTCCGGGCAGGCTCCGCTAATACCCCATCACCCCCAGCTTTGCAAACATGTCCCAATTCGTTGATCGCCGCCAATACGCTCCGGCCACAGAGCGGAACCGTGAACCCATTCGGTCGGTGCTAACGCCATATTTGCCACCCGCCGGCACCATCCTCGAAATTGCCAGCGGCACCGGACAACACGCCGCGTTTTTGGCGGCTCAGTTGCCGTCGCACACCTGGCTGCCCAGTGACCCCAACCCCATCGCTAGAGACAGTATTCGCAGTTGGCGAGAGACAACAAATTTGCCGAATTTGTGCGAACCGCTGGAGCTGGATGTCATGGGATCGCAGTGGGTTGTCACAGTTGCCACCTGGCAGCAGCAAAACCCATCAGCAGCGGGGATTCGGGCGATCGTCAATATTAATATGATTCATATTTCGCCGTGGGCTGCCTGCGAGGGACTATTGACCGGCGCCGCTGACATTTTGTCTGCCGGCGATGTGCTTTATCTTTACGGGCCATTTAAGCGAGCCGGTGAGCATACTGCGCCCAGTAACGAAGCCTTTGACCAATCGCTGCGATCGCAAAATTCTAGCTGGGGCGTTCGTGACCTGGAAGCCGTTCAGGAGCTGGCCCAAAAGCAAGGTCTAACCCTCGAAGCGGTAGTTGCCATGCCCGCCAATAATTTTTCCGTGATTTTCAAACTGGCTTGAGCAATTGTGTCAACGTGGGCGCGATTCAGAAGCTCTATCAAAGCTGCGAATTGCCTTCATATTGCTCGCAAAGCTGGCGCTGAGGGAGCCGCACTCATAACCTACCTAAAGCACAAAACGGCTGTAAGGGTTCGGCAGTGCCAAATCCCAACGACTGGGTACGCTATTTTCGAGCAGTTCCCTTAAATCGACCAACAGCGGTTGAGACGACTCCAAAACTCTGAACAGCCTTGGCTGGAGTCGAGCGGCTACGGTTAGGGCAGACGATGGCTATCCCTCCTCTCGCAGAATGTGACAGTATTCTGTGCCACCTGAGTAAGATTACACGCCAGGGAACTTAATTCGAGGACCGTTATCACTCAGTCGTTTCTCAGCGTGCTGCCTGCCAAACATCTTCTGGCTGCTTGATTTCAAGGCAAATTGCCCAACTCGCTCAGAGTCAAACGCCCTAGCCAGTCAGCGTAATTAATGAATCAGGACCGCTCCGCAAGCCACGCTGACTGGGCCGCAAACCTTACCATCCAAGCAAGTGTCACATTGAATTGGCACATTTGACAGTCCACAGCGCTACAACGGTTACACAGTCTGAGGCCGCGTTCTCAGGCTGCAACTCTTACCTCATATTTGGAAAGTTCCCATGAAAGCTCGTTTTTTCTCGATGATTGCTTTGACTTTGGCTAGTTCAGTCGCTGTTGCCACCGCCGCCCAAGCTCAAACCCCCACCACCGACTACAACTATGTAGGACTGGGCGTGGGTGTGGGTGACCTGGGCGACAGCGACGTGGGTCTTGCGGTGAATAGCAAGTTCACGGTGGGCAATAATGTCTCCGTGCGTCCTGGCTTGATTACTGACTTCGATTTTGATGATGGTCAGACCGCCTTCTTGTTACCGGTGACATACGATTTCAACTCAGTCACCCAGAATGGCAAACTGTTGCCCTACGCTGGTGGCGGCATAGCTGCCCGCACTGGCGACGACAGTGATGTCGGGCCGCTATTCACCGCCGGAGTTGACTACCGCATAACCGATAAGGTGACGCTCAACGGCGCCGTCAACTGGTCAATCTATGACGACAGTGACGTCAACGGCGTCATTGGTGTTGGCTACACTTTCTAGCCACTGGTTAAGTCGATGGATATGAGCGCACTAATGGGTGCGCTCAGCGACGAGGCGCCGCCCACGGGCGTCTCGTTTTTCCTTTGAGTATTTGCAACCATTGAGCCCTAATCTCAGCGGAAAAATGCCTCAGCGGTGTCGCCGGCGAAAACTGAGTCCACTGACCATCAGAGCGATCGCACTCAAGCCCCACGTCAGCCAGTTGCCCCATCGGACATAAAGGGTCGGGCGCTGACGACGGTAAATTTGCGCTAGATGCGTCACAGTCTGATTAGGCTCAGATAGCCACACCGTTTCTCCGTGGGGAGTGACGACGCCAGAAATGCCGGTATTGGTAACTCGCACCGCCCAGCGATCGCTCTCCACGGCGCGCATCACATCTTGCGCGTGGTGCTGGCGCATCATCCGTGGCGGATACGGATCGTGGTTGGAGGCCGTCATAATCCACTCGCCACCCTGGGCCATCTGGCGGCGAAAGAGCTCGCTATAGGGCGATTCGTAGCAGATGCCGATGGCGGCTGGGCCAAAGGGCGTAGTAAAGATTTGCTCAGGACTTCCCGGCAGTAGGCTGCTGCTAATGGGTGATAGCCGCGAAATGACGCGGCCCAATGTTGCCTCAAAGGGAATATATTCGCCCAAAGGCACGAGCTTCACCTTGCTGTACTGACTTGTCACCTGTCCGGCAGCGTCCAGATTAATGAGGCTTTGGGTCATTTGGCGATTAGCGATCGCCCCGACTGGACGAAACGTTCCCAGCCACAGCGTCACTCCCAACTGACGCACGGCCTGCAGCAGGGGACTGCGGCGCTGTAGCTCACTCGTCCATAGTTCTGGAATTGCGCCTTCAGGAGTCAACACCGCATCGGCGCCAGCCGCCACTAGCTGGCGATAACCACTGGTGTAAGTAGAGATTGCTTTTCGAGTGCCAGCGGGCGTAAGTTTTTCGCGAGTCGAAATATTGCCCTGAATCAGGCCGATTTTGAGGGCGAACTCCGGGCGATCGTCCAAGGGTCGGTAATACTGAGCGGCCCCGAGGCCATGCAGTCCCACTAGCAGCACCAAGCCCACTACGGCGGTTGGACGCCAGGACCTAGGCGGTGAGTTGATCGGGGAAACCAATAGCAAACTCAACTCTGCCCAGCAGCCGTTTACCGCTACAATTGCTGCCGTAATCGCTGCGGGACCCGCCAATCGTCCCAAGTGCAGAATCCATAAATTGCCAGGGCTCTGTGTAAAGCCGAGAAAAGGC
Source organism: Cyanobacteria bacterium P01_C01_bin.120 (assembly GCA_039027715.1). Lineage (GTDB taxonomy): Bacteria > Cyanobacteriota > Cyanobacteriia > Phormidesmidales > Phormidesmidaceae > Halomicronema. Next base: position 1,123 of record JBCCJU010000155.1, on the reverse strand, counting down.
CAGGCCAAAGGTCCCCAACTCAGCGCCGTTTCCAACAGGCACCAGAGCGCTGTGCCAACCACCAAACGAGCCCCCCAAGCTAGCTGGCAGCGATCGCTGACAATTCGCAGCAGCATCGCCCACAGGCCGAAGGTGACGGTTCCCAGGCCAGTAATAAACGTCCAGGCAAAGAGGGCAATCCCCAAGCTCGCTAACCAAGGTACCCCCATCCACGTCAGGGGATGCAGGTGAGTAATCCAAGACAGCACGATGCCGTGGTAGGCTCCGCTCCACAAGCAACCGTAGCCAAAGGCTTGTCGCCCGGTGAGCGATCGCCCCGGATGCCCCACCAGGCGCCAGAGGGGAGCCAGCGCGATCCACGCTAGCGGCCAACAGTTAACCGGGTCGGCAGTCAGCCCCATTAACGCTCCACTCAGCAGCACCATTCCCACTGCGGCATAATCGGGGCGATCGCCGTAACGCCTCAACCCTTTTCTATTGGTTTCCGAAGCATTTAGCGGGTGAGCGGGTAACGGCATTACAGCAGAATGGTTTTGCCAGCAGCGGGAAACTTGTCCTTAGATGAACCGGATGTACGCAGTTGAGGGCGATTTTGGTTCCCCTCCCCCAATTTTCGGGATTAACTGGATTTACCCTCCCCCAGATTTTGGAGATTCCGATTTTGAGGCTATAGAGAGCATTCGCGTCAGCCCTGATCTTACCTGAATTAATTTCCGAAAAATCAATGACGCTTGTAGTATATGTAGTATATGTTTGGTAAATTCAATGTCGAACTTGTGAGATAGTCATGGCTAAGTTCGCAGATGTGATTCGATACTACAAAAACTATAAGGCGATCGCAGTCTTCAGCATCGTCGCCAGCAGTGTCTTTGAATTAATTGATCTGGTGGTGCCCTATGCGATCGGTCAACTTCTTAACGTGCTGTCTGAGCGACCCGTGGACAAACTTGCCCAAAGCTTGGCGGGCAATCTTGCCGCGCTGACGGGGCTAAATGTAACGCGATCGCTCATCCTCGGCCTGCTGCTGGGGATGATTTTTCTGGTCACGGTCGTTCGCGCGCCGATTGAGCCGTGGCTGGGCGTCTGGTTCCACTGGGATATCTCCCTCAAAGCCCGTCGTGAC
>JBCCJU010000154.1:0-13306 GCA_039027715.1 Cyanobacteria bacterium P01_C01_bin.120 | reverse complement strand
TACGGCTGACCTGAAGGCCCGGATCTTAGATTTCATTGCCTACTTCAATGACACGATGGCCAAGCCGTTCAAATGGACTTACCAGGGAAAGGCTTTGAAGGCTTAAAGAATGGTGGAGGTATTCCCGCCACAGAGTACTAGTGCCTTTATGTTGAGAATAAGCAAAAGAGGACTTAGCCAAATCTGCTCCTTTGAAGGTTGTCCCACCTAAAGTCACAAAAAATAAACTGACATTCTGAATACTTTCAAATTTTAAATCTTCCTTATATTGACAATAATTGAAATATATGAAAAAGAAAAGAATAAATATTGTTAAAGTAGTGATATAACCACTTGCAATACTGAAGACCCTAGCAGTAACTGAGTAACTGGGTAGAAGGTTGGCTAAACCTAAAGAGCAAAGAGTAGCACCAGAAACTACACCAACAACTGAAATTTTATTATCAATAGTAACTGTCAACAAAGCACTCAATGTTGCAGCAAGAGTAATACTTCCCATTACAGCTACAGAAACTGGAACAGCAAAACTATTGTCAACGAAAATGACAAAGGAACTGAAAATAAAACCAGTTGTCAGCACTGAGAATATGGAATTTCTCAATGCTCTTATAGTAAATCCTTCTTTGGCAAGAGATACACATATAATGGCAAACACTACGAAGGTTGAAATTGCAGGAATAGAAATTTCTAAACGCTCCATAGTCATGTAGAAACCAAGTAAATAGCCACCATATGCTTGTGTAAATCCTGCCATTAGTGAAAACAGAAATATGAAAGTAGTTTTTGTTTCTACTAACCCTCGCTGTAGTCCTCCAAGGGTTTTTATAAAACTGGTATTTTGCAAATTAACGTTTACAAATCGCGCACTGCGAATATCGGCTCCGGTAAAGTCTGCACCTGACAGATCGGCCTCCCGAAAGTTGCAGCCGCTCAGGATGGCTCCACGAAAGTCGCGCTCGCCGGCAGCGTAGTAGTTCAGCACTTGTCGCGCGGTGAGTCGTTGGCCGTGGTATTTGCCGCGATCAGACATGGAGAACAGGGAACAGGGAATAGGGAACAGGGCGGTTTAGATCCCAAAATTCTGTTTAGAGACAAGTCCAACGTGGGATAACACTAAGCAAAAATAAGCCCGAGAACCGGACCCCAAACAAGTTTTCTCTATTTAAGCCCAACTCCTAGAAAGAGGCTACTGTTGGCGTTGCGCTTAGGGAGATGGCGCCCCGCGCCGCATGCCTCCTGTGCGCAGATCTTCATCCAGCGCTTCCCAGTGCAGATCGTAGCCGCTGCCACAGATTTCCCACTGACTCAGTTCTTCTGGCGTCGCCTTCAGCAGTCGCGGATATCTAACCAACGGCACCGTAATCGTTCGGCCATTCATCAAATCAACGCTGATAGTATCGTCGGTGAAGTGAACAGCTTGACTCGTTCATCGGCTGGAAGCGCCAAACTTGGCATACCCAAAGTCCAGAAGAGTTTGCTGATGCTCTAAAAACAGCTTTTGCAGCTTGCATAGTACCAACTCTTTGAAATTTGAATATGAGTTAGAGACGTTTAAATCAATAACATCCTAATCACGCTCCGTTACCCTGCCACCCAACCACCCTGCTACCAATTAGCTACTTTATTTACCCACAGAACCCTTATGGCTAGTTTTGCAAGAGCCAAACATTCTCTTCAGCAGCGTTGCCTTTCAGCCCGCCGGCGACATTCTGACTATCCGCCAGGGAAATGCGGTAGCGATCGCCGGTGTCTTCATGCCGTCGCCAAAACCAAGACCGGGTAACCGGGCTATCGAGGTCTTTCAGCGTGACCCATTGCCTCCGGTTGGCAACGATTTTGACGGCTTCACCATCGACTTTACATCTTTTCCCCTGGGCGTAACATCACTGCTCTGGGCATCTGTTGTCTATGCCATTGCCCGAACCTTCATCCTAATTGCTTAGGGCGATCGCACTTGTTTTTAGACAATCCTTCACCGTAACTTGTGCCTGAAGAAAAAGATAATTTCAAACATTTATTAGCTAAAATTCTTTCGGCAAAATTTAATTAGCAACTGACTCCAATTACTTAACATCATAAAAATAGAAAATCTCCAGAAAAATTAGTTCCAAAACATCATTAATTCGCAAAAAATAATTCATTTTATTTACATGAGCAGCTTTGAATTAATTCTATTTAGCTAACTACTTCTAATAATTACCTTAAACAATACTCCGGACAGAAATCTGCTCCGCACATCACCTGTAATGTAGAGCCTTCGTTGCTAGAAGTATTTAAATCAATGTCAGCCTGAAAGCTAACTTTGATTTAAATAGGCAATTGCTGGGATGATTACCCTGCAAGCCTTATAGCTTCGTTAGCAAAATTGTTCGAACTGTTGGCCTAGAGTCAGCGGCGAATTACAGCAGTGAAATGTCAATGTCGGCGCTGGGAGGCAAGGCGGCATTGGGTGGAGTGCTTACGCTGCCACACTGAATACTGAGGGTGAGATCGCTCATGCCCCAAACATCAAAAAACTGCTCTGATAAGACTTCTCCAGCATGAGTTAAATCACCGTCGGCGGCGAGCAGCCCGCCTTCGAGTACGCGACCGCGATCAGTTTCCAAATCTAGCCGCAAGTTGCCGTCTTCTAAATGGCGAATGCAGAGGTGACCATAAGCAAGAACTTGGCCGGCTCGACTAATGATGGTGCAGCGCATAAAAGGTGGTTTTCCGGTGATAAATAAGACAGTGGAGGGTGGAACGCAGTTGGTGCCACGGCCAATTTGTCACTATTTTTACTGCGAATGCGTCATCCTTGGCAAACGTTTTGTGCAGGATGCAGGATGAGGCGATCGCCTAATGCCGCTACTTTATGGTTGTAGTAGTTCTGGATAAGAGTGAGAAGCGATGGCATACAGTTCGGTGAAAGCCAACGCCAGCGCCAGTTCTCCCCTCTCAGTATGCATCACCGATTAACGCTTGCCTCACATGGGGATTGAATGTGAAAATGCTAAAAGTGGAACGGTGCTGTGGTTAATCCAATCGATTATGCCGGTTGTTTGAGTAAGACTTGAGGCGCTATTTTCTAGCCCACCGAGATGACGATGTCGTATTTCAAGCCGATTTGGTGAGGTATCGAGAGCGATCGCGTTTTGTCAGCAAGGGTATTTGATTGACCGGAGAGTTCCTATTCCTTAGCAGGCCTCAATTCAGCGCTTCTTCTAGTTACCCATAACGTTTGATCCTCAGGCCAAGTGAGGTATCGGACGACTGTTCCCTGCTCGGAGACCACTTCTTTTTGGAACCCATCATCTTGTCCCGGCTTACGAAAAACCCTATCTCCCAACAACACAAAATTGCGGACTGGAGGCGCGAGTGGCACCGGCTCATCCCTGATTTTGGAAGACAGTTGGGGCGCTTGATAGTCAGGGAAATAAATATCTGGCAGTCGGAAATAGTACGGGTGCGTCATGACGACGGTCGTTTCATGCGGAAACGTCTTGCGAATGTATTCGATGCTCGGTGTAAACTCCAAGTCATAGTTCCGCAGAGCCCGGGCAGTGGGCAGGTTATCGGGACCGAATAAAAAGTACAAGCCGTTTAGCCCGACGGTAATTCCCACCAGCCAAGCTAAGGCATATCGATATCGACTCTGCAAGCGTTCCCCAAGGGCTACCACACAGCAACTCGCCATCAGAATGAAACCTGGCATCACCGTAAAGGTCTGATCTTTACGTCTTAGGTGAACCAGCAAAAAGTACAAGCATCCCGGCAGAACGGAGAGCACCAGAGACTGTGCCGGCCACCCGCGCGGCCAAGCTCGACGTATCCAACTGGCTTTTTGCCGAAAGACCATCCACAGCATTGGCAAGAGCGCAATTCCGACGATGCGCAGCAGGGCTTTGGAAAACTGGAAAAAGTTGTCTAAGACTTTTACTAACGAGTCGGCGTCTTGGCGCTGAGTGTGAAGCGGTAACCAAGCCTGCACCATTTGCCAGTAAGTGTTCCAGCCCCCTGAAAATTGAATGAGCGGAATCAACCAAATAGCAATGCCCGCAAATCCCACCAAGAAGGCTAACCCAACATCGCGGAGCCTAAAGCCTCGGGTTCTTAACCCACGATAGACCGCAAACAGCGCGAAGGGCAGTAGAAAAAACGGCGTGCTGGGCCGAATTCCCCCTGCCAACCCCATCAAGAATCCCAAAAGTAGTAGGGCTTGGCGCTGCCCCAGTCCCGTGCGGTAAGCAGCAAAGTCAATAAGCAGAACCCAGCCAAACTCAGTGACATGGCTAAGCGCCACCTCAGACCGATGCCAAAGCGCTGGACTGGTCATCATCAAAAGGCTTGCTGTCCATCCCACCTTGGCATTGAACCACTCATGGCCAATGATAAAGAGCATCACGACGGCGATCGCAGAGGCCAGAATATTGACTGCTATGAGGCTGGCATGGGGATCCCCGAGAAAAAGGTTAAATGCCCTAGCAAAAAAAATAAACAGGATAAACATCCCTGGCATCTGAGGCTGCTCAAGTCTGACATCAAAATGTTCAACTGCCAGGGTAAAGTTGCCAGCATCACCGGGATGAACAATCTCAGCCGCAAAAATGATTCGACTGACCACCGTAATTATGAACAACAGAACCAAAAGCCACCGAGTTCGCAGGGGTATCTGACGATTCGTCGAGTTTTCTGGCAAGGGGATACTGGTCTCAAGCATGCGATGGCCCGTTTGGAAATTCATTTGAATATTACTGGGTAGAGGATCTCCTGCAAAGATGCCACCGCAGCCTGAAATTTGGCGTATCCCCGGCTCGGATTTGCGATCAAAAGGTCTTCAGAAGTCCATGAAAAATCCTCGGCTGAACACGATAGAGGGTGATAAGTTTGCACTATTTAATTGCAGTTTCCTTCGAGGATTCGAACAGCATCATGCCGCTGCGAGTGCCAAAATCGGCTGTGCTAAACCCATGTAGTCTTGAAATCCCCATCCGTCGCCAATCCCCTAGTCGTGATGTTTACAGTACGGCAACCCGATAGATTAGTTGGTCGATTCCGATAGAAAAAACTATGTTTGTTTACCATCCAAAACCAGAGCCAGCAGTATTAGATGGTCCCAATCAAGTTGTTTCTATCTCGTCATTTACGATTGAATGACCGATTCCGATTGAGGATTTGTTTGCTTGATTGTCAGAATCAAGCCTGAGTTATTGACCGTCATTAACACTTTGTTAGGGCAGACAAAAATGGATACGAGCAAGTTTCTGTTTACCTCAGCGTCTCACCTTGCCCAAATGATCCGCGATCGCGAGGTTTCTGCGGTTGAAGTTATCGATGCCTATCTCAATCAAATCAAGAGACATAACTCAACTCTGAATGCAATCTGTACTTTAGATATCGCCAATGCTCGGCGCCAGGCTGAGCAAGCCGATGCAGCTCTCAGTCGAGGAGAGCATGGGGGGATTTTGCACGGCGTGCCGATAACGGTCAAGGACGTATTCGAGACGTCTGGACTACGAGCCACCGCTGGATCGGCTACGCTTCAGGACTACATCCCCAAAAATGATGCTACTGCCGTTAGCCGCTTGCGGGCAGCCGGAGCAATTCTGCTGGGAAAGACCAATGTGGGAGATTTAGCCGGAGGCTATCAGGGCCTCAACGATGTGTTTCCCCGCGTCAACAATCCGTGGAACCCAGACTATACGTCAGGTGGCACCTCTAGTGGCGGGGCGGCAGCCGTAGCAGCAGGCTTATCGCCGCTAGATTTGTGTTCTGACTTTGGCGGCTCCATCCGTCAGCCGGCTCATTTTTGCGGCATTTATGGCATCAAGCCGACAGATCGACGGGTGCCGACGACGGGGCACATTCCCGAGGTTCCCAAAGCTCCGCGCTGTATGCGGCAAATGCTGACCATCGGGGGGCTCGCTCGTTCGGTTGAAGACTTATCCCTGTGTTTGCAGCTGATTGCGGGCGCTGATGTTCAACAGCCTGAAGTGCCCCCAATTCAGCTCAATCAGTCGGCGGATAAAACCATAAAAACTTGTCGCCTTGCTTGGTCAGAGGAATGGCCACTCTTTCCAGTAGCTAGAGAAATCAAAGCTGCAATGCAGGCGATGGCAGCCAAGCTAACCGCAGCAGAGATTGCGTTAGAGCGGTGGATTCCCGACTTCGATTTTCGGGCAGCTTGGCAGGACTATTACAAGCTCGCCGCCTATAACTTGCTGTATGCCCAGTCTCTGACTGGGCAGGAAATTCGTAAAAACCTGGCCTTCTTATTTCGAGAGGGCACGCAAGGCGATCGCCGCTTTCGCCAACTGGGCAATATTCCCAGCATTGGCTTGCCGATTTCATTTAATCCCTCATTGAAAGGCTATTTTGAAACGCTGACAGAGCGCGATCGCCTCATCGCTCAAATGGATGCAGCGCTGGCCCAATGGGATGCCTGGCTGTGTCCTGTGGCAATGACGGTGGCCTTTACTCACCGAAAACGCGGCACCGCAGTGCAGGTTGATGATTGGCATGTACCCTATTCGATGGCGTCAGGTGCTTACGTCGTCCCCTTTAATCTGACGGGTCATCCGGTCGTCGTGATTCCCATGGGCAAAACTCAAACTGGCTTGCCCATGGGGATGCAGATTGTTGGTAAGCGTTGGCAAGAAATGGAGCTCCTGGCGATCGCACAAGGCATCGATCAACTCTTGGGTGGATTTCAACGCCCGCCGGGCTATTGAACTCAAGATGTGTGAAGGTTGATGTCTTACGCTGTAGCGCCATGATGGGAATCGGTATTAGTCGATAACTGCAGATTTGCTCTTCGTCCATACAGCGCTATAGTCAGAAACAAAGACTCCACACACTTTTCACTCCGATGGGCAACGCATTACGAGAGCAGCAAACAGCTCAGGGGGCCGTCTTTGAAGTAGAGCTAGCGGTGCCGGTCACCTATGGCAATGAGCAGGCCGCTCGCCAAGCGGTGGAAACTGGCGTGGCGCTGTGCGATCGCACTCACTGGGGACGGCTGCGGGTGGCGGATAGCGATCGCCTGCGGTTTTTACACAACCAAACCACCAACCAGATTCAGACACTGCAGCCGGGACAGGGATGTCGCACGGTGTTTGTTAACTCGACAGCGCGCACAATTGACTTGGTGACGGCCTATGTTGAGGCGGACTCGGTGCTGCTGCTGACCTCACCGGGACAGGCCACCAAACTGATGGAATGGATGGATCGGTACATCTTCTTTGCCGATAAGGTGAAGCTGACCAATGAAACGGACACCACGGTTGCTTTTACCCTGCTGGGGCCAAAGAGCGCTGACTGTTTGGCGCGACTGGGAATTGATTTGCCCGCTGAGCTGCCCGCAGCTAGCCACCAGCGCATTACCGTGAACGATGTTGAAGTATTGCTGACAGCGGACAGTGGACTCACAATTCCAGGGTTTACCTTGATTGCGGCGGCTGAGTTGGGCAGTCAGCTTTGGCAGGCTCTGTCGGAGGCGGCAGCGGTGCCCATGGGCGATCGCCTTTGGCAAACCCTGCGGATTGAGCAGGGTCGCCCGATGCCCGGTGCCGAACTCACCGAAGATTACAATCCGCTAGAGGCGACCCTTTGGCAGGCAGTTTCCTTTAACAAAGGGTGCTACATTGGCCAGGAAATCATTGCTCGGCTGCAGACCTACCAGGGCCTCAGACAGCAGCTTTGGGGACTGCGGCTATCAGCCCCAGTGGACCCCGGTACGCCAGTAATGCTCGATACTAACAAAGTGGGCGTGGTCACGAGTTGTGTCGCCACTGATGAGGGTGCGATCGCGTTGGGCTATATTCGCACGCGGGCCGGTGGCGCTGGCTTAGCCGTCATGGTGGGCGATCGCCCCGCCGAAGTCGTCGATATTCCTTTTGCTACGCGGGGCCATTTGGGCGAACAGGAAACGTCCAAATAACCTCGGAACTGGAATCTGGTGCCTAGCTGAATCTTTCTAAAGATTCTGAGGTCGCAATCTCCGGACCGGGTTTCTGGCATTCCCTGAATACCGCTAATCCACGTATGGGCTTTACTGCAGCAGCGCCTCAACGTTGAGCAAGAACATCGGCTGGGTCAGACTATCGGGCATTTTCGGACATAACTGGGCAAAGTTCATCGCCAGCAGAGGGTCATGGATTCGCTTAGGCCGTTTAAGCCGGCCTCATTACCTCCACCCCTTGCTCAACCGATTGCCCCTGCCTAACCCGTGAGTGCATCAGTTGCACCATCGGTATTAGGGCTTCGCGAGTCAGACCGGGGATACCTCGGAGCAAACTTTGCCCAGTCGTGTGAAGTAATGCTGCCAGTGGTCAATCGAGCCGGATAATCGGGAGATCGCCTCTGAGCTTGTTTAACAAATATGCCTTATTCGGCGCGGTTAGGCTGTTCCAGCTTCGATGCCAGGCAAGTTTCAACGTCCGTCAGAATCTGATTGGCAGCCAGAATGCTGCGGCCCGATCCCCATACGTCGCCAGCGACCTCACAAACTGCCCCCTGCTGCACCGCGTCTAATTGAGACCACAGCGGATCATTAATAAACTCATTAGCAGGATTTGTTTCCCATTCAGAACTATGCATCAGAAAAATTACGTCACCCTCGGGGCTCGTTAAGTCTTCGCGAGAAATTCTCACGAAAAATTCCTCACCTTTAATTTGAGCTGGGTTTCGGTCAAAACCCAGCTCCTCAAGTATTGATCCTGAAAAACTCTTGGGAGTTTGAGCCACCAATCTTTCTGACGTAGACACGAGGATAGAAACAGTCATCGATTCAGGCGGCAACTCCAGCGAGGCTTTCAGCGTTTCTACCTGTTGGTCATAGTCAGCGAGGAGCTGCTCTGCCTGTTCAGACTGACCCAGTGCCTCAGCAAACAGCCGAAAATTGTTTTTCCAATCCCAATGACGACCGGCGCCTTCCGTAAACACGGTGGGAGCAATTTGAGACAGGCGCGGATAGAGCGCTTCGGAAATGCTCTTGGCGCCTAAGATCAAATCGGGATTAAGCTGCAGTATGCTCTCCAGATTGGGCTGGGCATATTGACCAATCACCGGAATATCGCTGGCAGCTTCGCCTAAATACCCTGGCGGGGCTCCATAGCGGATCGTGCCGACGGGTGTAATCCCCAGAGCCAGGGCCGCATCTAGGGGCGTCGTATCAATGGTCACGACTCGCTGTGGTGAAACCGACACTGGAGTAGTACCCATCGCATGGGTAATGGTCTGGGTTGGTCCAGTGGGCTCAGGGGCGGCAGTGGGCGATCGCTGGCAGGCCGCCGTCAACGCCAGAATACCAAGTCCCAATAGTTGGCAAACACTGCTGTTTATGCCCAAGCGATGTGACATAGTGCCCAATCAACCAACACGGTTCGGCGCTCGACGGCTGAGCGCAGTTGCCAACGTAAGCGCCATCTAAAATTCCAGAGTATAGCGCAGACTTAGCGTCGCTCCGGGAGCCGCCGCCCGGCGCGCCTCCACCCCAGAAGTGAACAGCCCCTGCGTGGCTACTGGCAGATACTGATTATTGAGTAAATTGCTAATGCCCAACGTCAGCCGCCCGTCACCAAGCTGCAGACTGCTGAGAAAATCTAGCGTCACGTAGCCATCAATCGGCTCGGCGTCAACGCCCTCATCAAAAGCGCGATCGCGGTTACCCACTGCCAGCAGTTCTAGGCGATTTGTCCAACCTGGAGTGGTGTCATTTTCCACGTATAAACCCAATTTGAAGGGCTTGACGTTAAGCCGATTTAGGGGTTCAAATTCGCCATCGTCATCAACGTCACTTTCGCCTTCGTTCCAGCTGAACAGGCCGCCCAATCGCCAGGTGCTGCTGGGTTGCCAGTCAAGGGTAGCCTCGACTCCGTAGTTGCGCTGCGGGGCACGCACCAGCGTAGTCAAACCATTATCATCCGGGGCGAAGTTAGTGCCCAGGTCAGACTCGTTGTAAAAGCCGGACAGAGTAGCCTGTATTTGACCAAACTCCGCGCGTATGCCGATCTCATAGTTATCAACTTTTTGCGGCTCCAACAGCAGGTCACTGTTGATGTCAAAAGTAGAATTGACGGCCCCTAAAACACTGCCCACATTAGGAATTGAGAAGCCCTGGGAGAAATTCGCAAACAGGCCAACTTCCGGAATGGGACGATAGATAATGCCGGCGTTAAACGCCACGTCATCGAAGCTGTTTGTGCCTCCCTGCCGTTCCCGAGGCAGGTTTGGTTCGGTGATAAAGGCCAAGCTGTAGTCTTCTACCGACACATCAAAGTTCTCGTAGCGCAGGCCGCCGCTCACCTGCCACTGTTCGGTAATGTCCCAACTGGCTTGGGTAAATAGGCCCACACTTTCGACGGTGTAGGGGCCACCCTGGGTGAGGCTGTCGTCAACAATATTGAGTTCCTGATTAGCGTCAAAGGCGGCGTTATCCGATACCAGCAGTGGCCGGTCGTTAATTTCGTTGGAATAATCGACCCCCCACAGTAAACTGGCAGCGTTTCCCAGCGACGTATCCATCTGCAGGCGACCGCCCCACTCAGTAGCTTCAAGGGTAGTCTGCCAAACATCCGGGAACGGGTCTAGGATTGCCGATTCGCTCAGGGGATTGAGGCGAAAGTCGGTAAAGCGCTGAATTAATTCACGATCGCGAAAATAGGCCTGCGCATCCAGCTGCGAATTCAGAATGTCCCTGTGCCGATAAGTCAGGTTCAGCACATTGTTCAACTGTCGCGGCTGCTCGTCATACTCGACGTCCCCGATGCGGAGTGCCCGCCCCTTTTGCAGACCAGGAATATCAGTGATGCCCTCATCAGGAATAAATTCCGTATCCAGGCTGTCGCGATAAAAGCTGTAGGTAAACGCCAGCCGCTGCTGCTCGTCAAAGTTGTAGGCCAGCTTGGCCAAAACGCTGATGCGGCTGGTGTCGCTAACATTTGTGGGGATAATGCGATCGCCCTCAGCATCATACTGGCTGTTGACTTCATCGTAGGCAAAGAAGATTAGCCCCTCCACCGGCCCATCCGTTCCAGAAGCGCCGATTTCAGCGTTATAGGAAAAGCTGTCGCCGCCAAAGGACGTCAGGCTGGTGCCGACGCCAGCCCCCAAAGTGTAAGTGACCTCGTCTTCAACGGGGACCCGAGTGATGATGTTCACAATGCCGCCGGTGCCGCCATCGCCGTAGATGGCACTTGGCCCCCGCAGCACCTCAATACGCTCAATGAGCGCTGGGTCGATCACCCGCAAATCGGCAGCGTTGCCGTTGCTGTTGGGGGTTTGGGGCACGCCGTCAATCAAAACCACGATAGGTCGGCCCCGCAGCTCCAGTTCAATCGTTTCATTGGTAAACGGCGGCGGCGCTAGTCCGGGCACTAGCTTCCCGAGGATATCGGGGATATTGTTGGTAAAGTTCAACTGCTGCTCGATTTGCTCTCGCTCAATCACGGTGACGGAGCGCGGCACGTCTAACACGTTTTCTTCAGTCCGGGTGGCCGTAACGACAACTTGAATCGCATCGGAATCGGCGGTTTGGGCGACTGCCGCACCGGGCGTCACCGCCAGCACTAAGTTATTGCCGCTGCTGTCAGTCTGCACGGTGGGCGGAGCATCAGTTCCCGTAATTGCCACCCGCACGCCCCCATCAGGCAGCTCAGACACCTGCAATAGGGCAATGCCCTCAGCCGGATTGAACTGTTCTGCGATCGCCCCTTCCACCAGCTCCAATCTCGCGTCAGGAATATCGGTAATCAGCGCATTACCTTCGGTGCGAGTTGTGCCAGTTGCCAATAGCTGCTCAGAAACTAGGGTGATGGCCAATCCTGCTGGCGTTTGGCTAACTTGCACATCGGTAATGACGACTGGCGTCTCCGCCTCTTGAGCCAGAGTGTCCATCAGTGGCGGATTCGTCAAAATTTCGGCGGCGGCAGCGGGCATGGCTGGCTGGACTGCGGCAGCATCTTGCTCCAACACTGCTGGGTCGTCAATGGCGATTGCTGCCCCGGCAGCGGCATCGGTGGTCGCCGCGTCTGGACGAGTCGACGCGACATCGGCTAAATCTTGCGCTCCGGCTGGGTAAGCTGCCGTAGAAGAAATAACGCTGGCTAGCACGCTGTAGCCCAGCAGTTTAATCGAAGCTTTCATGAACTCTCACACCTATATATTGAGAGGACAGCAGGGATAAATCAGGCCAAAGCCCACACCGCCAACTGTTCGCCACTGTCCTTTAATTAAGAATTGGTCTCAATATAAAACGCTGAGATATCTCTAAATCGGAGCCAACGTTCTCTAGCCGGACTTTTATGTTCCCCTGCCGGACTTTTAGGCCGAGGCCGAAAACCAGGCGGGTGCTCCAAAAATTAAGCGCAATGTCTGCGATCGCCAGGAACCCTCATCGTTGACCAGTAACACTTGGATATTGAGATTCCATCAGTTCAGCTGGCTGCGCCGAACGGACGCGCTCACGCCGATTGGCAAAGCATTTCGATTTAAATCACGCGTTCTAAGCTTCGCCCTTAAGATACTGACTAGGCGCTACCTGAAACTTTTTTTTGAAGGCCACTACAAATGAGCTGCGGCTAGCATAGCCTACCCAACGAGCTGTTTCTTGAATGTTCAGCTGCTTGGTTTGCAGCAGTTGGCGGGCCTGCTCTAGGCGATGATCTTGCAGATAGCCAAAAACCGTGGTGTCGAAAACCTGATGAAAGCCTTGCTTGAGTTTGCGCTCATTGAGATGCACTTGCTTGGCGAGCTCTGGTAAAGAAGGCGGACTGGCGATGTTTTGAATCAAAATGTCCCGCGCTTGATAAATGCGATCAATGTCTCGCGCTACCAAAGGCTTATTACCGGCTGGAGCCAACATTTGACTGAAGTAGAGCGCCAGTAGTTCTAACACTTTGCCTTCGAGGTAAAACTGGCGGGTAATACCCTGATAGGGCCACTGGACAATTTGCTGCAGGACGTGCTGCTGAGCGGGAGTAATAGGCGCTGTGTAATACAGTTGGGCTGCTTGGGGATGCTCAATGGCCTGTCTCACATCAACGGGTAGTTCGTGAATGCGATCGCTAAACGTCGGCATCAGCTCTGGCAAGATGCGCACCCGAACCACACAGGTTCGCTGAAACGCCGGAAATTCTTCAACTTCAAAGGTCTTGGGTAGACAATAGAAATAGCTTTTACCCGCCAACTCTTCTTCGGCTATTTTTAGCCCAGTATTATCAACTCGCATTCCGCCTGTTAGATAAAAAGCCAACGTCATCGGCATTGTTTGCCCATGCTGGCCTTTATAAACGTGGGTTTGACGCTTTTTGATATCAGAAATTTGCAG
>JBCCJU010000153.1:0-13366 GCA_039027715.1 Cyanobacteria bacterium P01_C01_bin.120 | reverse complement strand
CTGTATGCTGCCCGGGTGGAAAAACTATGCCGCGTCGCGACGACCTGAAGAAAATTCTGCTGATTGGCTCTGGGCCGATTGTGATTGGTCAGGCCTGTGAATTTGATTATTCCGGCACTCAGGCGTGCAAGGCATTGCGTGAAGAAGGTTACGAAGTGGTGCTAATCAACTCGAACCCGGCAACGATTATGACCGATCCAGAAACCGCCGATCGCACCTACATCGAACCGCTGACCCCTGAGCTTGTCGCTAAAGTCATTGAGCAGGAACGCCCTGACGCCATGCTGCCGACGATGGGGGGGCAAACGGCGTTAAACATAGCCGTGACGCTGGCTAAAGACGGCACCCTGGAGCGCTATGACGTCGAACTGATTGGGGCCAAACTGGACGCCATAGAAAAAGCCGAAGACCGCAAGCTGTTTAAAGAAGCTATGGAGGAAATTGGCGTCTCGGTTTGTCCTTCTGGCCTGGCAGAAACCTTCGGTGAAGCGAAGGACGTTGCCGCTACAATCGGCTCATTTCCCCTGATTATTCGCCCGGCTTTTACCCTGGGCGGCGCGGGGGGAGGGATTGCCTACAACCAAGAAGAATTTGAGCGGATTGCTCGGTCGGGTCTTGACGCCAGCCCCGTGTCGCAGATCATCATTGAACAGTCGCTACTCGGCTGGAAAGAATACGAGCTAGAGGTGATGCGCGACCTGGCGGATAACGTCGTGATTATCTGCTCCATTGAAAACGTCGATCCGATGGGGGTGCATACGGGGGACTCAATTACCGTGGCCCCGTCCCAAACGCTGACAGATAAAGAATACCAGCGACTGCGGGACGCTTCTATTCGAATTATTCGCGAAATTGGGGTGGAGACCGGCGGCTCCAATATTCAGTTTGCTGTGAATCCCACCAACGGCGAATTTATCGTGATTGAGATGAATCCGCGCGTGTCCCGCAGCTCGGCGCTAGCCTCCAAGGCCACGGGCTTTCCCATCGCCAAGTTTGCCGCCAAGCTCGCTGTGGGCTACACCCTCGACGAAATCAATAACGACATTACGCAAAAGACGCCTGCCAGCTTTGAACCCACCATTGACTACGTGGTCACCAAGGTGCCGCGCTTCGCCTTCGAAAAATTTCCCGGCACCCAAGCAGTGCTGACCACGCAGATGAAGTCGGTGGGCGAAGCCATGGCGATCGGGCGCACCTTCCAAGAATCTTTTCAAAAGGCGCTGCGATCGCTCGAAACGGATCGAGCCGGTTGGGGCTGCGATCGCCGGGAAACCTTACCCAACTTGTCCAATCTGCGATCGCGCCTGCGAACGCCTAGCCCAGAGCGCATCTTTGCCGTGCGCCACGCCATGCAGCTAGGCGTTGAACTGCCGGAAATTTATGGGCTAACCGGCATCGACCCCTGGTTTTTGCATCAGTTTGCCGACCTGCTGGCGACGGAAAAATGGCTTAAGCGTACGGCGCTTGAGGCGCTTTCTGCCCCGCAGATGTATCGCCTCAAGCAAAAAGGCTTCAGCGATCGCCAGATTGCCTTTGCCAAAAACACCGACGAAGACGTAGTGCGGGCTCGACGTCAGGCCTTGGGCGTTCGCCCGGTCTACAAAACCGTGGATACCTGTGCTGCCGAGTTTGAAGCCTATACGCCCTATTACTACTCCACCTACGAAGCAGAAACCGAAGTCAAGCCTAGCGATCGCCGTAAGGTGATGATTCTTGGCGGCGGCCCTAACCGTATCGGGCAGGGCATTGAGTTCGACTACTGCTGCTGCCATGCCTCCTTTGCCCTACAGGACGACGACTTTGAGACCATCATGGTCAACTCCAACCCGGAAACCGTCTCCACCGACTACGACACCAGCGATCGCCTCTATTTTGAGCCGCTGACCAAAGAGGACGTGCTTAATATCATCGAAGCGGAAAATCCCGCCGGCATCATCATTCAGTTTGGCGGCCAAACGCCGTTGAAACTCGCCGTGCCGCTGCAGGCCTATTTACAAACTCAAAACTCAAAATATCCTTCGGGAGGGGCAAAGCCCTACAAGACTCAAAATCCCGAGTCAGACTCCCCCACCACCCAAATCTGGGGCACGTCTCCCGACTCGATCGACATCGCCGAAGATCGCGAGCGCTTCGAGCAGATTTTGCAAGAGTTGGATATCCTACAGCCCGCTAACGGCATTGCCCGCAGTACGGATGAAGCGCTTGAAATCGCCCGCCAAATCGACTATCCCGTGGTGGTGCGGCCCAGCTATGTGCTGGGGGGACGAGCCATGGAGATTGTCTATTCCGACGAAGAGCTGCGCCACTACATGACCTACGCGGTGCAGGTGGAGCCCGAACACCCGATTCTGATTGATAAATTTTTGGAAGAGGCAGTTGAGGTGGACGTGGATGCGATCGCCGATGCCACCGGGGCAGTCGTCATCGGCGGCATTATGGAGCACATCGAGCAGGCCGGCATTCACTCCGGCGACTCGGCCTGTTCCATTCCCACGATTTCCCTGCCGGAGTCGGCTCTGGCCACCATTCGTGAATGGACGACGAAACTGGCTAAGCGGCTGCAGGTCGTCGGCTTGATGAATATTCAGTTCGCCGTCAAAGGCGATCAGGTCTATATTTTGGAAGCCAATCCCCGCGCCTCGCGCACCGTGCCCTTCGTCTCCAAAGCCACGGGACTCCCGCTGGCCAAAATTGCCGTGCAGATTATGGCGGGTAAAACCCTAGCGGATTTAGGCCTGACGAAAGAAGTGATTCCCCACCATATTGCCGTTAAAGAAGCGGTGCTGCCGTTTGAGCGGTTCCCTGGCACAGATACGATTTTGGGTCCAGAAATGCGCTCCACCGGCGAAGTCATGGGCATCGACGTGGACTTTGGCAAGGCGTTCGCCAAAGCAGAACTCGGGGCTAATCAAAAGCTGCCGCTAGCGGGCACGGTATTTATTTCCATGAACGATCGCGACAAGCAGGCCGTGGTCCCTGTAGCGAAAGACTTAGCCGCTTTAGGCTTCAAGCTAATTGCCACCAGCGGCACCCAACGAGTATTGCGAGAGCACGGGCTCACCGTCGATACGGTTCTAAAAGTGCACGAGGGCCGGCCCCATATCGTTGACCAAATCAAAAACGGCCAGATTCAGCTAATTATCAATACGCCCCTTGGCGATCGCGCCCAGCAGGACGATCACGAAATTCGCCGCACAGCGCTTGCCTACAAAGTGCCGACAATTACCACCATCGCCGCCGCTCGGGCCACCGCCGCTGCCATCCGCAGCTTGCAAACGGAAACCCTGACCGTCAAAGCACTGCAGGATTATCTGTAGGGATGAAAAGGGCAGGACCAGCAGCGATCGCCTCTCTACCCAATATTTAGGAGCAGCCTAGAAATCCACGCTAGGTAAACTTCCAGGCTGCATTTTCAAGCTAACACTAAATGTTGATTTGACGGCGCAGCTTAGACTTATCGACCGTCAGTAGCGTATCCAGATCTCGCAAATAAAACAGGCCAAAGCAGGCGGCTAGCATGGGCCAAGCAGTGAAAAATAGCAGATTAGGCGCTGTAAACGGATCGAGATAGCGCGGAAAAGAGATCAGGGTGGAAGCCGCGTGCATCAAGAACACTGCCCCATACGTCCACTTTTTCTGAAAGCCCGCCACAAAGCCTAAAACCAGCAGCAGCTGTACCACACCGATGCCGTAAATCAGAGGTGTGCCCAAGGCCGATAAGCCGTAAAACGCGGCAAACACCTGACTGGCATGCTCGGGTTTAAGAAACTTATCGAGCGTCCAGATAAACATCACAATAAACACGCCCAAGCGCAGCAACAGCAGCACTAATGGCACCCGCCCACTCGTATGACCGTTCACCATAAAAGCCTCCTGAGTAAATTCGATAGGTTTACCCTCTCGCACAGAAATGAGAAGGCGCTGAGTCCTCAACATAAGTTTGAGCGCTGGTGCCTTTGCCGCACGACAGGCCGCTATTGTGTAGACGCCTAATGCAGCAGCAGCCGGACACCCAGCCACCGAGACGCTTACGTAAATATCCTGCTATTCCCCCATCTGCCATCCGTTAAAGGCAAGTCCATCTTCTGGCGCACTTACTTCAACTTGGCGGAATGTTATATTAAGGAATGTAACAACTGCTTCGCTTTTTATGGCCGCTATTTCTCTCCCCTATGTTTCCGCTTGGGAATCTCCTAAACCGTTGGATTTATCCCAAGGCTTGATTCAGCTGTTGGGGATGAAACTAACAGTATCTGGGCGGCAAAAAATTCCTTACAACGTGCCGACCATTGTGGTGAGTAATCACCGGAGTCCCCTAGACGGGCCGGTGTTAATGGCAGGGCTGAATCGCAACGTGGCCTTTGTACACCACCAATACATGGAAAATGTGCCGCTGCTGCGGGAGGTTGTGCACCAGTTCGGTGGGTTCCCCTTAGATACGCCGCATCGTTTGTTTCGCCAGGGTTACCAGCGGCTGCGGCGGCGTGAAATGATGGGCATTTTTCCAGAAGGGGCGCAGTCCATGGTGGAAATCCAGCCGCCGCGCCAGATTAATCCGTTTCATCGAGGATTCGCCCATTTAGCTTTGCGGGTTCCCATTGAGCCTTTGGCTTTGCTGCCGGTGGCGCTGGTGTCAGATGACGAAGGCATTGAATCGCCAGTTCCTCTGAGTTTGTTGAGCTGGTTTGACCCCAGCGAACCCCTATTTCAGCAGGGAGGCAGACATCCTCTGGTGTTCTACCGGCGAGTCGAAGTTCGAGTTGGCGAGCCCATTTGGCTGACGGCCAGCGATCGCGATCGCTATCAGGGGCGTGACGGCACTGAGTTTGCGCAGCAGTTAACCGATAGCTGTTGGACGGCTGTCAACGACCTTTTGCAACGGTGATGTTAGGAATGGGAAGAAGCTAAGCATGAAGTCGCGACTGGCGCCGGCACTGTTTGCTCCTGTGTTTCCTCGGTTTGACCGACCGTTGATGGTAATGCTGCCAGGGCTTGATGGCACCGGTAAATTATTTGCGCCGCAGTTGCGATCGCTGGCCCATCACTTTGATATCCGATGCTTGGTAATTCCAGAAGATAATCGTCAGGATTGGCCAGAATTATCCCAGGCCGTTGCCGAGGCCATTGAAGCCACCTGTGGCAGTCGTCCCATCTACCTCTGTGGGGAATCTTTCGGGGGCTGTTTGGCCCTGCAGGTAACGCAACTGCTGCAGAGGCGATTGACTCATCTGGTGCTGGTGAATCCGGCGTCAGCCCTGCGGCGCTATGCTTGGCTGCGGTGGACGACCCAATACACCAGCGCGGTGCCCAGTTGGTTATTCAAAATGTCGGGCACTGTGGCCCTGCCGCTACTGGCCAACTTTGATCGGATTGCTCAGCCCAAGCGCGACCTCTTTATTAAAACGGTGCGGCCTATTTCTCAATCCTGTGTCGCCTGGCGCATTGATATGCTGCATCGATTTGAAATTCAGCCGTCACAGCTGGCCGCTATTAAAGTGCCGACAACTCTGTTGGCTAGCGGCAGTGATCGCCTTTTTCCCTCCGATCAAGAAGCGCAACTGCTGCGGCAGTCCCTTTGGCAGGCCAACATTTACAATTTGCCCGACAGCGGCCACGTTTGTTTATTAGAAGACACTGTTGACCTCAGCGCTTGTCTCAAGATTTTAGGAGTATTGCCCTCGCTGCAAACTATGGCTACTCCCCTGCGAAGCTCCCGCTGAGCCTTGACTTCGCTCAGCTTGGGGATGCGCTCACAATAAAAGTACCAAAAAGTACCAGTTCCTGGCTCGTACCCAGCCCAGCCACCCAGCTACCCAATCACCCCTCCACTGCGATTGCTGGGACATTATTTTCGCACCCCTTAGGCGAACCGCTTGCAGGAATATTCTTGGGGCGCAAACGGGTGCTCCAAAAACTCTTCAGGGATGCGATTGCCACCCACTGGGCGGATGTTTGCAAACCACGTTAACATCGGCAATCGTAGTCTTGTAAAAATCTAGGCTGACGCGCTGAAACCTGGGCATAATACCTGCTTGAGGCATAACAGCAAGAATGCTGAAAACTCCAGGTTTCTGGATGGACGTGGTTTATGATGATGAGCGGCATTTACCAAAGGGACTGAACGTGGAAGCATTGGCGAGCCTGGCAAGCAGTTGGGTAGTGCTACCGCTGCTCGCAACATCTTTGATGGCGACGATCTTGATTTTCGAGCGGCTGTGGTTCTGGCGCCGCATTTTTCGACGTCAGGAAAAAATCGCTCGCACAGTGCTGGAAAATTATCCTCAGCAATCCCAAACCGTTCTCACTCAGCTCAAAAAGCAAGCCGACCTGCCGCTGGCGCGCATTTTCTTAGCTGCTCTCACTTTGCCGGAGGCGACTCCCGAAGAATTTCAGCTCGCCTTGGAAACCGCTGCCCAAGGGGAAATGCCGCTACTGCAGCGATTTTCCACTGCCCTCAACACGATTGTGGGCATTGCGCCGCTGCTAGGGCTGTTAGGCACCATTTTGGGCCTCATGCAGGCGCTGTCATCCCTAGAGCTAGGCAGCGGCGGTAGCGATCGCTCCCTCAGCGTCATTGCTGGTATTGGAGAGGCGCTGATCACAACGGCCCTTGGCCTGGTGATTGCGATCGTCACCCTGGTGTTTGCCAACTACTTTCAAAGTCGCTATCGGCGACAGCGGGCTTTCATCCAAGAAGCGGGGGGACAATTAGAGCTGCTCTACCGACGACAGTATCGGCTGAGGCCAGCAGCCAGCAGCGATCGCGTTCGTACGCCTCCTTATGCATAGCCGCCGCTCAAGCCTGACTAAATACTCGGTGAGTTGCAGTAAAGCTTTTAAGATTTTCTTTACGAACCAGCCCCAGGGGCTTTGCATTTTTAGCATAGCAAATTTCAATTTTTTCATACTACTTGACCGTCGATAAATTGTCAGGACAAACGAGAGCAGCCTACATAGAAAAAACTTAATAGTTAATTTTTTCCTAACCTTTTTAATTACCCAACACTCCCTTCTAAATGTTCAGGCTATGCCGGAAATGAGCCTGGCCGCTTTAGGCGATGGTGTTATTGATCGAATAATGACTCATCGCGATTAGCTGCTGTAATACTCGGGTTCGTCCCCCTCTGTTAAATTCTCTGAGCTGTCGGTGGCGTCAATCAATTAGCTTCCTAAGGGCTAAATATTTCAACTTAAAGACAGATTGAAGAGTCTGAAACTTACTATCGACCTCGCTAGAATAAAGATATGAAATTTCCGCTGATGAGTGCTCAATCCCTAATCGAAAAAGTAGGCTAGCCAACAGCTGGTCTATTGGATATTTGGTATAGAATTACGATTATTTGAGCAGCCGCAGCGGCAGTTTCAGAAAAGTAGCTGATTCGTTCTCTCAGGAGAGGTTTGTGCTCGAAAATTTATTACCTCCGCTAAACGACCATAATTTGCCCTATCCCGACACGCTCCACCCCATCGTGGTGCATTTCGTGATTGCGATGGTGCTGTTTGCGGTGTTGTGCGATGCGATCGCCTATTTCACTAAAAATACTCGCCTGTTTGAAGTAGGGTGGTGGAATATGGTATTCGCCACGGTTTCCATTTTTATCGCCATTATCTTCGGTCAAATCGAAGCTGGATTGGCCACGCCCTACGCCGCAGCGGCTCAAACCCTCAACATTCATTCTTTGATTGGTTGGTCGTTGTCAGCGCTGCTAGCCTCAATTACTGGCTGGCGCTACATCATTCGCCTGCGCGATGCCCAGTCATTGCCCAAAGCCTACATGGGCTTCAATCTAGTGCTAACGCTAGTTGTATTTGTCCAGGTCTATTTGGGTGACAAGCTGGTGTGGGTGTATGGTCTGCATTCCGCTCCCGTGGTGGAAGCCGCTAGAGGAGGGCTGTTGTGATTGCCCATGACCTGCTGATGTCAATGCCTTTAGTCCAGCTTGCTTCCGCTAATGGCTTGCCCTACAGCATTCCCATTCACCCCAATCTGGTGCACTTAACCTTGGGACTATTTATCGTGGCGATCGCCTTCGATATCGTCGCTGCCCTGTATCCCTTGGGAAAACCGATCTTCAAGTTTCTCGCCATTCCCGTTGTCAGTTCCGACCTGTACGATGTCGGCTGGTTCAACATGGTAGCGGCAGCGATTATCACATTTTTTACCGTGGCGGCGGGCTTCTATGAAATCATCTTGGCCGAGCCGTCTGATGATGTGTTGAGTCCGTGGGGATTGAGCGCAAGCGATACAATGGTGTGGCACGGCGTGGGTGGGGTGCTGCTGCTGGCTCTCATTGTGGGCATGACCCTATGGCGAGGATTTCAGCGCTATGTGTGGCGAGTCGATCGCGCTCGACAGGTGCAGTGGGTTTATCTGTTAGCCGGACTCGGCATTTTCGCGCTGATGTTCTTGCAGGGCACCCTGGGGGCTCACCTAGGTTCCGACTTTGGTATTCACATCACAGCCGACCGCTTGCTGCGCGAGGGCGTTGATCCCAACACGTACTTAAACGTCCTGATCAATCCTTTTAACTTCTAGGGAAGCCATGTATATTCGCCGCTGGTTTAAGAAACGCTGGATTGTTGTCATCATTGGGCTAGCGATCGCCGATATTTTGGTCAGCGTGTGGTTGGGACAACAGTCCTATCGCTGGTTTCCGCCCCAAGCTTCTGCCGAGTCCATGCTGATCGATGACCTATTTAGCATCATGACCACCATCGGCAGCCTGATTTTCTTTGGCGTTACCGGCACGCTGCTCTACTCGATGATTTTTCAGCGGGCGCCCAAATATGACACTAGCGACGGGCCGCCAATTGAAGGCAATCTCAAGCTAGAAGTTATTTGGACGGTGGTGCCGGCGCTAGTGATTGTTGGCATTGCTTTCGCCAGCTATCAAACCTACGATCGCATGGCCGTTTTAGGCACCATTGGCCCTAAGGCGATGGGCATGCAGTCGGCTAATGCCGCTCCCGTGGAGGCTCCGGTAGCCGCTCCGGCAGCAGCCAACGATCCTATCGAAGTTCATGCTCGGCAGTGGGCCTGGGAATTTTACTACCCTCAACAACAGGTCAGCAGCACGGAACTGCACCTGCCCATCGATCAGCGGGCCTTGCTGCGGCTGTCTTCTGAGGATGTGCTGCACGGTTTTTACGTGCCCGCATTTCGCATCAAACAAGACATTATTCCCGGTCGCGAAATTGATTTTGAATTCACCCCCATTCGCGAGGGACGTTATCGAGTCAGGGACTCTGACTACAGCGGCACCTACTTTGCCGCTAATCAGTCATTCGTGGTGGTTGAATCTGCCAACGATTATCAAGATTGGCTAACCATGGCAGCGGCGCAATCACCCACCTCGGCGCCCAATCGCGCCTATGAAGAATTTAAGCGCAGTCGCGAAAATCCCATTGGCCTCGGTTGGGACACCGTTGAACCGGCGGCTCCTCCCGTGGTGAATTACGACAATTCAGACGAGGAAGCTTATGAGTAACACACTGATGGAGCCACCGGTTCAGGAAAGCCTGCAGCCGCAACCCGGCGCTCCCGATAACTGGAAGCGCTTTTTCACCTTCAGCACCGACCACAAAGTAATTGGCATTCAATACATCGTCACCGCGTTTGTCTTCTTTTTGTTTGCCGGACTGCTGGCGATGATTATGCGGGGCGAATTGCTGACGCCTGAGTCCGATCTGGTGGATCGCACCGTCTACAATGGCCTCTTCACCATGCACGGCACTTTGATGCTGTTTCTGTGGACGTTTCCCATGCTCAGTGGGCTAGCGAACTATTTAGTGCCCCTACAAATTGGCGCGCGAGACATGGCCTTCCCGCGATTAAACGCGGTGGCGTTTTGGCTGGTCCCGGTGTTTGGCATCATTCTGACAGTGAGCTTCTTTGTGCCTGGCGGACCATCGCAGTCGGGCTGGTGGGCCTATCCGCCCGTGAGTCTGCAGAATCCCACCGGCAATCTGATTAACGGTCAGTTTTTGTGGCTGGTGGCAGTGGCGCTGTCGGGCGTGTCTTCCATCATGGGCGCGGTGAACATTGTCACCACCATCATTCGCATGCGGGCCCCTGGCATGGGCTGGTTCAAAATGCCGGTCTTTTGCTGGACGGTGCTGTCGGCGCAGCTGATTCAACTCTTCGGCCTACCGGCGCTGACGGCGGGCGCAGTGATGCTGCTGTTTGACCTGACGGTGGGCACCAGCTTCTTCAATCCGGAGTTGGGGGGCGATCCAGTGCTGTATCAGCACTTCTTCTGGTTCTATTCCCACCCGGCGGTGTACGTGATTATTCTGCCGATTTTTGGGGTCTTTTCAGAAGTCTTTCCGGTCTATGCGCGGAAGCCGCTCTTTGGCTATCCGGTGGTGGCGGTGTCGTCGTTAATCATTACTGCGCTGGGAGCTGTGGTGTGGGTTCACCATATGTTCGCCAGCGGCACCCCCGGCTGGATGCGCATGCTGTTTATGTTCTCCACTATGACAATTTCGGTGCCAACGGGGATCAAAGTCTTTGCCTGGGTGGCCACAGTGTGGGGGGGCAAGATTCGGCTCAATACTCCCATGCTGTTTGCTCTGGGTGGTCTCATTATGTGGGTATTTGCTGGAATTACCGGCATCACCTTGGGCTCGGTGCCTTTCGATATTCACGTCAACAATACCTATTACGTGGTGGGGCACTTTCATTACGTGGTCTACGGCGCAGTGGTGATGGGCTTTTATGCGGCAATTTACCACTGGTTTCCCAAAATGACCGGGCGGATGTATTACGAAGGTCTGGGGCAACTACATTTTGTGCTGACCTTTATCGGGGCAAATCTAAACTTCTTTCCTATGCATCCGGTGGGGTTGATGGGCATGCCCCGTCGCGTCGCCTCTTACGATCCAGAGTTTGCCTTTTGGAACGTGCTGGCCAGCATGGGAGCCTTTTTGCTAGGAGTTTCAACCCTGCCGTTTTTGCTCAACGTTCTCAGTTCT
Organism: Cyanobacteria bacterium P01_C01_bin.120; assembly: GCA_039027715.1. Taxonomy (GTDB): domain Bacteria; phylum Cyanobacteriota; class Cyanobacteriia; order Phormidesmidales; family Phormidesmidaceae; genus Halomicronema. The sequence goes on along the minus strand of JBCCJU010000153.1, from coordinate 2,392 downwards.
TGGGCTCGCGGGCCAAAAGCGGGTGATAATCCTTGGCGAGCGATCGGGCTGGAGTGGATGGTGTCATCGCCGCCGCCCCACGAAAATTTTGACGAGATTCCCGTGGTCGTGTCGGCCCCCTATGGCTATGGCGGGGATGAACCGCTAGTTGCAAGTGAACCGGAAAAGGAGTTAGTCGGTGAGTACAGCTAATCTTGATTCTGCGCTGAATACGAAGGCTGCCGTTCACGGAGCCGAGCATGAGGAAGAAGATCATCGCATGTTCGGCTTTATCGTTTTCCTGATTTCGGAAAGCGTGATTTTTATCAGCTTTTTTGTGGGCTACATTGTCTACAAGCTGAGCGCGACGGACTGGTATCCCGCCGGGTTTGAAGGACTGGAGGTGCGTGAGCCGTTTATCAATACGGTGGTGTTGGTGTCCAGCAGCTTCGTGATTTACTTTGCCGAGCGTTATTTACACCGAGAAAATCTGTGGGGCTTTCGCATTTTTTGGTTCCTAACGATGGCGATGGGCGGCTATTTTTTGGTGGGTCAAGCGGTGGAGTGGATGAATTTGCCGTTTGGCTTTACGGACGGGGTGTTTGGCGGCACCTTCTATTTGCTGACGGGGTTTCACGGCCTGCATGTGCTGACGGGAGTTCTATTGCAGGGGGTGATGCTGGGGCGATCGTTTATTCCCGATAATTATGAGGGCGGAGAATACGGCGTTAATGCGACGTCGATTTTCTGGCATTTTGTCGATGTGATTTGGATTGTGCTGTTTATTCTGATTTACGTTTGGCGGTAAACCGGGTGGGGCGTTGGTGGAAATGGTGCGTTGCGCTGACGCTTTAACGCACCCTACGGAACGGTTGCGAGCTGAAAGGGGGCGGCCATGTTGTATGAAACGGACATTATTCAGTGGGTGGAGCAGCAGGTTTCCTTGATTAAGGAGGGCCGTTATGGCGAGGTTGACTGGTCCAGTTTGCTGGAAGAAATCGAGGATTTGAGTAAACGTGAACGCGATCGCTTCCTTTCCTCTCTCCGCCTCATCATCCAGCATTTGTTGAAGTGGGAATATCAGCCGGAACGGCGATCGCGATTGTGGGAAATCACCATCCAGCGCGAGCGCAACCACATTCAGCGATACCTGCGCGACACGCCTAGTCTGAAACGCTATTGGGCCGATTTACCCAAGGTCTACCGCGATGCCCGCGCCGACGCTGCCAATGAAACAGGACTTTCAGATTGGGACTTTCCCGAAAATTGTCCCTACACCCCTGAACAGATTCAGTCGCCCTGGCTGCCTTTGACATAGCTATGAGGATTTAATGCTCGATGCTTAAATCAGTTCACCCCAGAGAATTTCTATGACGTTTTTATGATTATTGACGACCAGCATTACGACATCATCATTGTGGGCACGGGAGCGGGCGGAGGTACGCTGGCGCAAAAGCTGGCACCGACGGGTAAGAAAATTTTGCTTTTAGAGCGGGGCGCAGGCATGGCGCTGGAGGAGCAAAATCGCGTCGATGTCGACGTGTTCAAAAAGGAACGATATCATGCCCCGGAGCAGTGGTGGGACAAGGCCGGGGAGCCGTTTTCGCCGCAGATGAACTACGCAATCGGCGGCAACACCAAGATTTACTCAGCGACGCTGATGCGGATGCGCGATCGCGACTTTACTGCCCTCAAGCACCAGGAGGGCAGCGCTCCCGAATGGCTGTTTAAGTACCAGGATCTGGAACCCTATTATGCTGCTGCCGAACAGCTCTATCAGGTGCACGGCACAACAACGGGCGATCCAACGGAACCTAAGCACAGCAGCGACTATCCTTTCCCGGCGATGGAGCATGAGCCCCTAATGCAGCCGCTGGTGGAAGGATTGAGCAGCCAGGGACTCCACCCCACCCCTCTGCCCCTGAGCCTGACCCGTCAGGAAGACGATTTCACGGGTGATTCGGAAGTCTTTGGCATTAACTTGGCCGTTAAGTATGAGAATGTCACCCTCCAAACATCAGCCCAGGTCGTAGCGCTGCATACCAATCCTGCTGGTACTGAAATTAAGGGAGTGCAGGCAAACGTGGGCGAGCAGCCGATTATGTATCGCGGCGACATGGTTGTGCTGGCCTGCGGTGCAGTGAATTCAGCGGCACTGCTGCTCGCCTCAGCCAACGATGCTCACCCTGACGGCTTAGCCAACCGCTCTAACTTGGTGGGGCGCAATCTAATGAAGCACCAGATGACGGTCATTGTCGAGCGTGCTTCAGCAACGAACTCGGGCGAATTTCCCCGCAGCGTCAGCGTCAACGACTTTTATTGGGGCAACAAAGATTATGACTATCCCATGGGCCACGTTGAAAACAGCGGTGGTCTGCTGCGGGACATCATTTTTGCCGAATCGCCGCCGCTG
>JBCCJU010000152.1:0-13384 GCA_039027715.1 Cyanobacteria bacterium P01_C01_bin.120 | reverse complement strand
TGTCGAGGTTCATTACTCTCAAGAGTCTCGGCACTTCTCAGCGCCGCTTCCCTCAAGCGCTTTACCAATATAACTAACCCCCTCAACACTGTCAACTCTTTCTCTAAACCTCATCTCCCTCCCCCATTAATGGTGTTTGTTGGTGGCACCAAGAGTATTGGAGAGCACCGAAAAAGCAGATAACTGCAGTGCTTTGATTTTGATTCTCTGAACTGAAGCGCTGAGCATTGCAGCAATTCCAGCCTTTAGAGCGCTAAGTCTTTGAGTTCCAAATCTGAAGCTGATGAGATTGAAGTGAGCGTAGCAATGCTTATTTCATAAATTTTCAGCATCATTTTGATGTCGCGCTCTAGCAAATTGCTGAAAATTTTCGATGCGACCTTACGACATATGCTACTTATGAGTTTATAGATATCACCACATTTAGCGTGAATCATAAGAAATTTTCTTGATCATGTCTAGATGCAGAGTGATTAATCAGTTACTGTATGAGCATCATTTTGATTCAATGCCATCCAAGCTATGGCTGAATTAATTGCCTTATAGTATTTCTGAACTATCAGGAAGGGTTGAGTGATGTCGTTTGTAGGTCTACACATCCATAGTGATTACAGTTTGCTGGATGGTGCGAGTCAGTTGCCTCAACTGGTTGAGCACGCGAGGTCCTTGAATATGCCCGCGATCGCTCTGACCGATCATGGAGTCATGTATGGCGCGATTGAACTCATCAAGGTTTGCAAAAAGGCCGGAATCAAGCCCATTATTGGCAACGAGATGTACTTGGTGAATGGAGATATTCAACAGAAGTACAACGCGCTGGGTAAGAAAATTAGGCTGCCGCGCTATCACCAGGTTGTACTGGCTAAAAACACACAGGGATATAAGAATCTTGTCAAACTGACAACCCATTCTCACCTAGAAGGCATGCAGGGCTCTGGGATATTTACCCGGCCCTGCATCAACAAGGATTTTTTGGAGAAATACAAAGAAGGGTTGATTGTAACGAGTGCCTGCCTAGGCGGCGAAGTAGCCCAAGCAATTTTACAGAAGCGACCCGAGATCGCTCGCCGTGTTGCTCAATGGTACAAGGATGTTTTTGGCGATGACTATTATTTAGAGATTCAAGACCATGGCTCACCTGAAGATCGCATCGTAAATGTAGAAGTCGTCAAGATTGCGCGTGAGTTGGACATCAAGGTCGTTTGCACGAATGACTCGCACTTTATTTCCTGTCTTGATGTGGAAGCCCACGATGCGTTGCTCTGTATTCAGACAGGAAAACTGGTTACCGAAGATAAACGTTTACGGTACAGCGGCACTGAGTATCTAAAATCGGCGGACGAAATGCGGATGCTCTTTCGAGATCATTTACCGGATGAAGTAATTGAAGAGGCCATTCAAAACACGCTAGAGGTGGCAGAAAAGGTTGAAGAATACGAAAACATCTTAGGCCAGCCACGAATTCCTGACTTCCCAATCCCAGAAGAGTTTGATGGGGCGGAAGACTACATGGCTGATGTTGCCAGACAAGGCTTAGTCAAGCGCATGAAGGCAAACAGCTATGAGGCTATTTCGCAAGAATACCGCGATCGCCTCGAATACGAGATTTTGATGATGATCCAGATGGGGTTTCCGACCTATTTTTTGGTGGTGTGGGACTACATACGCTTTGCGCGGGAAAACAATATTCCTGTGGGGCCAGGGCGGGGATCGGCAGCTGGCTCACTCGTGGCCTATGCAATGGGAATTACCAATATTGATCCGGTTCATCATGGTTTGTTATTTGAACGATTCTTGAATCCTGAGCGGAAGTCAATGCCTGATATTGATACGGACTTCTGTATCGAACGGCGAGACGAGGTAATTGATTACGTAACAGAAAAGTATGGCAAAGAGCGGGTAGCGCAAATCATTACTTTCAACCGCATGACCTCAAAGGCAGTTTTGAAAGATGTTGCTCGAGTACTGAACATTCCTTACGCTGAATCCGATCGCATGGCCAAGATGATTCCCGTTGCTCGCGGCAAACCGGCCAAGCTAAAGATGATGATTTCTGAAGACACGCCAGACAGGCAATTTAAGGAAAACTACGACAAAGATGGGCTCATTCCAGGAACGCAAGTTACCTACCGTCGCTGGATTGATATGGCAATGCGGATTGAGGGTACCAACAAAACGTTTGGCGTCCACGCGGCAGGAGTTGTAATTTCCAAAGATCCGCTAGATGAGATTGTGCCGCTGCAGCGCAACAATGACGGTCAGGTGATTACGCAGTATTACATGGAAGATGTAGAAGCCTTAGGGCTGCTCAAAATGGACTTCCTTGGATTGCGGAACTTGACAATGATCCAGCGGGCGGTGGAGTTAATTGAGGCTGATAGGGGTGAGCTTTTGGATATGGATGCCCTGCCTATGGACGATCCTAGTACTTTTAAACTTCTTGAAAAGGGAGATTTGGGCGGCGTCTTCCAACTGGAATCTTCAGGGATGCGGCAGATTGTGCGAGATTTGAAGCCGTCTGGTTTAGAAGATATTTCGTCCGTGTTGGCGCTGTATCGCCCTGGGCCGCTGGATGCTGGGCTGATCCCTAAATTTATTAACCGCAAACACGGGCGAGAAAAGATTGATTTCGCCGACAAAATTTTGGAGCCGATTCTTAAGGAAACCTACGGCATCATGGTCTACCAAGAACAGATCATGAAAATTGCCCAAGACATGGCGGGTTATTCTCTCGGTCAGGCAGATTTGCTGCGGCGGGCGATGGGTAAGAAGAAAGTTGCCGAGATGGAAAAGCATAAAGGACAATTCATTGCGGGTTCTGTTGAGAAAGGTGTTCCAAAGAAGGTCGTCGAAGAACTATGGGATCAAATGGTGAAATTTGCTGAGTATTGTCTCAGTGCAGATACACAACTGCTCACAGTGGAATATGGACCGCTAGAAATTGGCCGCATAGTCGAGGAGCGAATTGAATGTCATATATATAGTGTCGACGTTAACGGTTTTGTTTACACTCAGCCCATTGCTCAATGGCACGATCGCGGACGACAAGAAATTTTTGAATATCAGCTTGCAGATGGCCGCAGCATCCGCGCGACTGCCGATCATAAATTCATGACAACGACAGGCGCAATGCGACCCATCAACGCAATCTTTGAAGAAAGTCTAGAGTTGAAGGAGTTTAACGGTGAGTTTCTGACTGATGCGACCCTACCTGTGGGCACTGACCAAACCCAGTTGCAAGTGACAGCGCCATTAAGGAGTTGACTAGACTTTGGGCAGGAATCAGCTTTACCGCAAGCAGATCAATGGACATCAACAAGCCCTTCTAGAGCACCTAGACAAAATTGCTCAAGAATAAGCTAAGCCTTCGAGCAGCAAGAGCAAGGATTAAAGGATTAATCGCTCACTGGAAGAAAACAGTTGCTAATTGCCGACAGCAAATCGCCAAACTTGAAAGAAGGCTAAATTAATGACTCAAGCACTTTCAGAACAATCTCTGACCAAACTCAAAAGACATTTGAGTGACTATCAGCCGCAGCTAGAGAAAGCACTCCAGGCGATTCAAGTGTTGGAAAATGCTCATGCTGAGTCCGAAGAATTTGCCCAAGCGCTTGCTGATTTGCACGTATGTGCGACGGTACTCGAACCGTATTCGGAAGGAATGGTTGAAGCAATCTCGCAGTTTACAGAAGAGCAACCTGATTAACGGTGGAAAGGGATTTGGAGCTTTGGAAAAAAATTCTACTCAAAGTGGAAGAGCTGCCTATCGGAAGTTTGTTGAGTTCCCCTGTTGAGATAGAAGGCTATGAGCAAGCAATCGTTACTGAACACGTCAGGCTCTTGCAGAAAAAGCGTTATATCGAAGCCAAGATTGATTTAGAGCTACTTACGTACGATTTAGGGATAGAGGGCTACGAAATCTACAGGCTTTTGAATGATGGGCATGATTTTGTTGCAAACGCAAAAAATTCCACGGTTTGGAAAAAGACAGTTAATTTTCTCGCTCAGAAAGGTGGTGGTGGCTCTTTAGCTATTCTCCAAGGAGTTTTGACCAGAGTGGCATCTGAACACTTTTTAGGAAATATTTAAAGGGATTGAGACAATGGTCAAGATTATTAGTCGTCAGTCGTTGGGTGTGCAGCCGGTTTATGACATTGGGGTGGAGAACGACCACAACTTTTTGCTGGCCAATGGGTTGGTAGCCTCTAATTGCTTCAACAAATCCCACTCGACAGCGTACGGATTTGTCACGTTTCAGACCGCATATTTGAAGGCAAATTATCCAGTTGAATATATGGCGGCGCTGCTGACCTCCAACAGCGGAGAACAGGACAAAGTGCAGATGCACATTGCCAACTGCATCAGCATGGGAATTGAAGTGCTGCCGCCAAATATTAATGAGTCGCGGGTGGACTTTACGCCTAAAGGCCAACAGATTCTCTTTGGACTGTCGGCAGTGCGCAATGTCGGACAAGGCGCAATCGAGTGCATTTTGGCCAGTCGCGATGAAGAAGGATTATTTAAATCGCTGGCAGAATTGTGCGATCGCGTTGATCTCCGCGCGGTGAACCGGCGAGCTTTAGAAGCATTGATCCTCAGCGGCGCGTTTGACCCCATTGATCCGAATCGCAATCAACTCATGCATGACCTGGAGCTGATTGTTGAGTGGGCGCAAGGGCGCGCCAGAGATCGTGAGATTGGCCAAGGCAATCTGCTGGATATGCTGGGCGGCGGTTCTGGAGAAGTGGCGCCGATGGGAGGATTTGAAAGCGCACCGAAAGCGCCTTTGGTAGAGGATTTTGAGCCTCAAGATAAGCTCAAGCAAGAGAAAGAACTGCTGGGCTTTTACATTTCTGATCATCCACTAAAATCCGTTCAGCGCTCAGCGAAGATTCTCGCGCCGGTAAATCTGGGCGAGCTAGAGGGACTACCGGAAAATGTGACGCTAAGCGCGATCGCGATGCTGGCGAACGTCAAGCCCATCATCACCAAGAAAGGCGATCGCATGGCGATTGTGATGCTTGAAGATCTTTCCGGCAGCGTCGAAGGAGTGGTCTTTCCTCGGTCGTACGAGCGCATTGGAGCATACATTCAGCCAGACGCGCGACTGATGGTGTGGGGCAAGTGCGATCGCCGCGACGATCAAATTCAATTTATCGTGGACGATGCCGAACCCATTGAGGACGTACAAATGGTAATGGTAGACCTCGATTCCAATATTGCTGCCGATATTGAACAGCAACATCGTTTACGCAATGTAATTCGCAACAATCAAGGAGATGACCCTAAATATGCGCGGGTGCCAGTAATCGCGGTTATTGGTAAAGTTGGGCAACGACGATTGGTAAGATTAGGGGCACAATTCCGGGTACAAGATCCGGAATTGGCAATCAATGCTTTAGCGCGGGCGGACTTTAAGGCACGGATGACACCATTGATCAATGCTTAAAGCTGCCAAATTTGTCTGAAATCTAATTTGCAAGAGGTCTACTAAATGACAGGGACAAAGTCGTGATGAGGATCAAGCCTCAGATTAGCAGCACAGTGTAACTGCAAGCGCAGATCTATGTACAAGACATTGAATATTGACAAGGCGATCGCCATCATCAAACTTATGACAACTTCGTATGTTTATGAGCAATTTAAGTTACCTAGGTATCACAACTGGTAAAACAATCTGCTAAGGTTAAGCCAACATTTTTTCTTATTCGTTTCCCTAATCACTGCATGCTAGACCTTATCTCCTTAAATTCGCGTCAGCAGCAGGTGCTTTGGGCAACTGTACGCCAATATGTCTCAACAGCAGAACCCGTAGGTTCTAAGATGCTGGTGCGGGAATATGGCCTGAAAGTGAGTCCGGCAACCGTACGTCAAGCAATGAGCGTACTGGAAAAAGCCGGGTTGCTGTTTCAGCCTCATACATCCGCGGGTCGGGTACCCTCGGATTATGGTTATCGCCTCTACGTGAATGATTTAATTCACCCAGCCGAAGCGGTAGCGCAGCAAGTTGATACACAGCTCTCAGAAACTTTGAAATGGGATGCTTGGAGTTTGGAAGCTCTATTACGCCAGGCAGCACAGATTTTATCGACCGTAAGCGGCTACATGAGCCTCATAACCATGCCGCAAAAGCAGGATGCAACGATCCGCCACGTGCGACTGATATTGTTGGATCCAACTCAGCTTTTGATGTCTGTGGTATTAGATTCGCTGGAAACACAATCAATGGTGATCCAGTTGCCACCAATGCTACTAGATGATTCGACTCAACTGGAAGTGCTAGAACGCGAGTCAAAGGTTTTATCTAATTTTTTAACTACTCACCTAATTGGTCGTTCACTCTGTAAAGTTACTGAACTCGATTGGAAACAACTTAATCAAAAGTTTCAGCGCTACAGTGACGCCCTGACTGAGGCAATGAACCTCCTTGTCAAACGAAATCAAGCAGCTTTAGAGACAACTCAATTTGTTGTCAGCGGCCTGGGGGAAGTGCTGCGACAGCCAGAATTTTCGGAAGCGCAGCAGGCACAGGCGATTATTCAACTTCTTGAAGAAGAGCAAGCTCAACTATGGCCCCTTGTGTTTGAAACGGATGCTGAAGACAATTCTGGTCGGCGCGTTCGAGTACTAATTGGGTCAGAAAATCCGCTAGAACCGATGCAAGGATGTGCACTGATTTCTTCTACCTATTGCAAGGACACGCTGCCAATTGGTAGCGTCAGCGTTCTAGGCCCAACTCGGATGATGTATGACAATGCGATCGCCGCTGTTGAAGCCGCCGCTAGTTATTTGACAGACGCCTTCAATGTAGGGCACAACCGTTGGGCTCACTGATTAGTCTCAAAATAAGTTAGTTTCAAAGGTATTTGAAGCGTGCATCAAGTCTTGTAATCGTTAGGTTGCTTGTCCGAGTAATGCTTAGCATGACGTCTCTCACTCATGGACAGAAAGCTCACACTAAGGGACAAATTTTGCCTCTAAATGAGGTTGGTTTCATCTAGTTACTTGAAAGCTCGTGACCAATTAGTAGATCAGCTTTATTATTAGAAGCAAAGCTTAACAGATCAAGCGCAGCGTAGTGAGGCAGGATGAACCGGTATCTATTGTTCTTTATTTTAGGGGCGATCGCCTTTTTAACGCTGTTGGGCATTGGCAATAGCCAGCAACTCTTTCGCCGAGTTGGCGACGCTTCAAGAGAATCAATTTCTGCCACTCCCACAGCGGCCCAGCCCCTAAATCAGGAAGGAATTGAAAGCGCTGGACAAAATGTGCTGCGACAAACCTCCGAAGAAGCCATCGGGCAAGTACCCAGTCAACCCACCACGACTTCGCCTACTGCTGTTACACCAGCTCAACCTGAAATCGCACCAACTCCACCAGTAGCTCCGGTTGAGCCGGTGGCGCCAACTCCCGAAACGCCGCCACCGGCCGATCAAGAAGCAATTCCCGCACTCTGGTAGCTGTAGATTGAAATAGTCAAAAATAGACTCGGAAATAAACCTGGAAGGCGACAAGCGCCAGTACGTTTACGCGCTGATTGGCAAAAATCGTTTACAAATGTGCAAACAATTACGCTGATCGGGCGTTCGTTCATACTTTAGGATGTCAGCAACTCGATACATAATTCGCAATCCCCGGCCCCCTTCTGAGTCAGAATTAGTAGTCTGCAGCTTCTGGTCGAGCATGGCATGAAAGTCAAATCCGGGACCATGATCCCAAATTTTCATGTCGAGATAATCGTCAGCAATTGTGATGGTAATTGCAATTGGTGTTTCATGCGGCAGTCCCTTATGGGCATGGCGTACCGCATTGGTAAAGCCTTCGATCAAGGCTAGCTGACACTGTAGCCAATCTTCTTGGGGAATCGGTAGCTTATGAAAGTCGTCAAACCAAGATAAAACCCCTTTTAAGGCATGGGGATCGGTCTGAGTTTCATAAGTGCTTTGTTTGAGAATAGTCAAGGGTTCAATACCGCTGATAGCGAGCATTTCTCACATGTTATCGAGCAGTCTAAAGATGAGCTCAAAAAAAATTGACTTTTCTATCTAAGATATTTTTACACGTTCATGGTGATGCGGAGCAATCAGCCCACTAACAGCCTGCTAGAAGCACCTTTAGCAGTTGCCCTTTCCCTTACTTATTTCAAGATACCCGATTGCTACAGCAAGTTATCCGCAAATAATGGGTTATTTAGGCACTTCTCAAAGCTACGATCGGGTCAAGCTTGGCTGCCTGACGGGCTGGCACTACGCCGAAAAACAGCCCAATGCCGCCAGATACTCCGACTGTGATGGCAATAGCGATGCCTGAAACTCCAGCCTCAAAGGGCGTTAATGCTCCCACTAAGATAATGCCGCTGAGCCCTAGCCCTGTACCCACCAGGCCGCCCGCGATCGCCAAAATAATGGCCTCGATCAAAAATTGCGTCAAAATATCCTGCTGTGATGCTCCGATGGCTTTACGCAGCCCAATTTCTTGAGTGCGCTCTCGCACTGAAACCAGCATGATATTCATGATGCCAATACCGCCGACTAGCAGAGAAATACTGGCGATTGTGGCCAACATCACCGTCAAGGCACCCGTAATGGTTTCGGCAATGCTCAGCAGCGTATCCTGACTTTGAATGAAGAAGTCGTCTTCATCACGAATGTTGTGCCGCAACCGCAGCAGATTCGTAATCTGAAATTCTGCAGTGCTCATGCTCTCGCGGTCTTTAGTTGAAACCGAAATGAATGTGACCTCAATCCCATAGGGTGACTGCCGTTGTCCGACTAAAAGGCTGGCCTGAGTGGTAATTGGCACCATCACGGCGTCATCGTAGTCAAGTCCTAAGTTAGAGCCTTTCTGCGCCAGCACGCCAATCACCTCAAAGCTGACGCCCTGCAGTCGAATTGATTTTCCCACTGGAGGCGTATCATCAAATAAGCGAGCGGCCAAAGTCGACCCTAATACAACTACCTGACTACGTCGCCTAGTATCAAGCTCTGAAAGAAAGCGGCCCTGCGCCACCTCGAAGGTCCGCACTTTTAGAAACTGCTCGTTAGTGCCGACAATGCTGGTGTTGGCATTGCGGTTACGGAAGGTAATTAATCCTCTAAGGCTATATTCTGGAGCGACGCCAACGACTGAGGGCACTTGCTCAGCGATCGCCTGCGCATCTGACACCACTAGCGTTTTGGGAATCTCCAAACTGCCCAGTTCCCGAGTCTGACGATTGCCTGGAACAATGAACAGCACATTTGGCCCTAAGCCCTGCAGTTGCTCGTTGACAAAGCGCTGTGCTCCTTCGCCAATGCCCACCATCGCAATTACCGAGGCATTGCCAATCACAATTCCCAGCATGGTTAGGCTACTGCGAAGTTTATTCGCCGTCAGGGTTTTGACCGCCATTTTTAAGCTGTCACCAAGATTCATAGCGAGCTAATCAAATGCAGCGACTACTTCTCTAGGAAAACATATTTGCTTCATTTTGGTGGGAAAATCTGGCCTTAAAAATCAGCCGTCAATGTAAAAGCATCTTTAGCTAATTGTCACAAGGAGCACCAACCAGTCTGTTACTCTCAGTTACCCGAATTCGGCGTCCTTTACAGCATCAAGACATTATCAATAGCTGAGTTTAAGAGCGCTGACTGGCACATCATCCCAAGAACTGACATTTCGGATTTTCGTGACCCAGCCAGCCGCTTTCTGCTCTGCACTCAAGTTTGCTTCAAATGACTCGTGACAGGCTCGGGCCTGCTGCTCGTCGGTGCAGGCAATACAGGCATAGACAATGCCGCAGGGATCAAGCTGCTCGTTCACCCAAATGACCTGATCAGCCATAAACTAATTGATCTCAATCACTGCAAGTCATCCTCTCATATCTGGAAGAGTTCAGCATGAAGGTTCAAAACATATCATGCCCGCAGCAGGCTCAATTCAAGTGCGATAGCGTATACAGACAGAAGCTGCTACATTTTCTGAGGATTTTCTAAAAATCATTTAAGCAGAGATGGGTTCAGACGTGTCACTGGCAGCCAGAGTTGAAACTAGCTGCTTAACATCCGCGATCGCCTGCAGCTGATAATCACTTGCCTCTTGGAATTTAGCCAGCGATTCTGACACGCCGTCTAACTTTTGGTGCAGACTGCTGACTTTTTCCTGCAGCGGTGCCAGCAGTTCTGACAATAGCTGGATACGACCTTCAATGGCTCCTACTTCGCCGCGTTTGTCCTGTAGCTGCTGATCCTGCTGCTTCAAGTCTTCGCGACCGGCCGCCAACTCGTTCGATTTTTGCTCAACTTCGCTTCTGAGCGCCTCTAGCTGCGCTTGGCTTTCCTTAATCTCAACTTCTAATTGCTGTAGTTCGTCAGTAGTTTGTTGACGCAGAGTATCGATTTGCTTCAGAACTGGCTCCAGATCAACAATATTTACGGGCGCCTCTTCGGCTGCCAGTCCTTGCCGACGTCGTAGCACAGCCTGGTGCTGACTAAGCACTTCTTCACGCTCTAGGAGATTACGGCGCTGTCCCACCAGCGTCTCATTGAGCATCTGATAGCGGTCTTGCTCATCCGCTAATTCAGTCTCTAACTGCAGGCGATCAAACTCGCTGACCTCTTGCATGCGCTGCTTTAGCTCATCCATCGCCTGCTGCTCAAGTTTCAGCTCTTCTTCTTGGTCATTAACGAAGCGCGAAACTTTCTCCAAGTCTTTTTCTAAATCGGAGACGACTGTCTGCAGTTCTTCTATAGGTAGAGCGTCTAAAGCGGCCACGTCAACCTTGTCACTCAGACGCACTTTGTCTGCAGTGTTGAGCAGTTCATATACCTGTTGATAAAGGTTGCTTTGCGCCTGCAGTTGTTGAGATAGCCCTTGTACCCGAGACTGCTTGTCGGCAATCATCTGCTGCTGGACCTTCAGCTCCGCCTTGCGAGCATTTAGTCCCGTTTCGGCCTCATGCCAGCCTTGCCAATGTCCCGACAGCGTTTCGATTTCCTGCTGTAGCTGCTGGCGGCGGCCCTCTAAATGCTGCTGCTGTTCTTCCAGTGATTGCTGTCGCTCAGACAACAGACTTTGCTGCTGATCGACCAATTCGTAGGACAGATTTAGCTGCTCACGTACCGCCTCGGTTGGAGTAACGGCATTGGTCAGTCGCTCCAGCGCTTCCTGCAACTGCTGCATCTGCGACTCATCAATCCCTACCTGTTGCGCAGCGTCCTCTTGACGTTCCTCAAAGCGACGAATTTCCCCATTCAGATGATCCCACGCACCCTGCAGCTCTTGGTGCTTGCGATCCAAATCTTGTTTTAAGCCATCGAGTTCTTGCTGCGCCGCTTCAATTTCCTGCCGCTGCGCATCGAGCTGTTCTAGGTCAGCCTCAGCCTGCTCTACTTGTTCTTGACGAGTTTCCAGCTCTAACTCGCGACGATTCAACTCTTGACTCTGAAATGTCAGTGACTGCTTCCACTGCTCAATTTCTTCTTCCTGCGACTTAGACTTTTTGTTCTGGTTAGAAAAATTTTGCAGGATGCCCACAAGGGGACGACCCGCATCGTAATGCCGTTTAATCTGACGATTATTGTTCAAATCGACCATGACCAGCGCACCAGCGTTGTAGCTAGCGTCGTCAGGGGCGGCGATAATCTCATCACCAGGCACTCCTGTCCAAGTCTCACCGCGCTGACAAGCCAAAAGCTTAAAATCTGCCTTACCACCGCCGATGAATCCAGTCTTTTTTTGAACCTCAGCCAGATAAAGCACGCTAATTATCCTCTTGCCGTTTCGTAATCACTGGATGCCTACAACCTTGAGACTTTTACCTCAGAAGAACCGTTATCTGTATTACCAAATGGTTAGCTCTAACAGCTCAGTTGTGGTTATGCAAACACCTAATCTTTTCCTGTAGCTCCTAGGTTACAGAGCTTTTTCATCTGTATATTAAGCTAACTTATGTTGCCCAGTATGCAGTGATCGCACACTTCTTTGGCAGATTGTCGTTAATTGTATATGGCAATTCTTTGTTCGGCTCCTAAATAATTGTGATTAGTTAATTTCTATAGCCTTAAGGAAGCTTCTCAACTTCTACAAGCGGATTACAATCGCCGGTGCAAAGCTTTATGCAACCCTTCCAATGCTGCTCCTAGTCAACTTTGAGCAGCTAAAGAAACTTCTTCCGCATGGCCCCAAAAAGCCTCGAGGCCATAATAGTCACGAGCCTCAGGCAGAAAAATGTGCACGATGACTTCGCCATAATCTTGCAAAATCCAACTGCTCTCTCCTTGACCTTCAGTGCGAATAGGATGTCGATCAAAGTCAGCAGCGGCAACATCGGTCATACTGCGAGCGATCGCTCGCACTTGAGCTGATGAAAAACCAGTAACGATGATGAAATAATCAGCAATGAAGGAAACTTCTTCAACCCGGAGAACTCGAATGTCTGCACCTTTGCGCTCGTCGGCAGCATGGGCAATCGCCCGGGCAAACTTAAGAGTGTCATCCTCTCCAGTAGCAGCATTGGTGGCAGTGGAAGCTGCAGCTGCGGTACGAGTTGGGTTTTGCAGGGGAGTTACAGCGTTTTGAAAGTCTGACATATGAAGGCGAGTATCCTCAATTCAGCATGGGATTTGGAATCTAGGTACAAGTTTGAAAACGGGTATTATGCCAATGAATAAATGAACTGCTCGCTATCCTAACTCACTCACCTCAGAACGTTGCAGCCGCCCGTTAACGATGGATTGACAAACACCAGTTATGGGTCAGGATAGTGCGGGGATGAACTGGGCGCTGCTTTTCTAGCAGATGTTGTAAGGAAAAAATACAGGTTTCGTAAACTGCTCTCCATAAATCACCATAGCTTAGCTGCCTTAGATGGTGTAGCTGTGGGGTGTCGCCGCGACCGGGCTCAAGTGCATCAGCTAGATAAACGACGGCGGCGATCGCGTCCATATCGGGGCTGCCCAAGGTGTGATTAGCGATCGCTCTCAGCACTACTTCATCAGTGACGCCAAACTGGTCTCTAGCCACCACTGCTCCTACGGGGGCATGCAGTAAATGCGGCATTTGCCGCTCAACGGGATGTAGCTCCCATCCTTCGGCAGCGGCCATGGCCAATAGTTTTGCTGCCGGAAAGCATTTGGCCAAATCATGCATCAGTCCACCCTGCTGCGCCTGGGCTACTGACAAGTGGTGGTGTTGGGCTAAGGCGATCGCCATTTCCTCCACCCGCAGAATGTGCTGCAGACGTTTCTCTGGTACCGCTGTCTTCAACCAAGTCAAAACGTCTTGGCGCAGGGAGGATGACATCGAGCAAGACTTCATAACGATTTATCAACAGCCCGCCAATTTTGCCAAGGCGGTTCACAATTATCGACGTTCTTTCATGGTAAAGACATCTGACATGCCGCCG
>JBCCJU010000151.1:0-13494 GCA_039027715.1 Cyanobacteria bacterium P01_C01_bin.120 | reverse complement strand
TGCGGAGTTAGCTAACGTGCAGGCTGCCGCCGATGCCGCTACTGCGGCTCGTGGAGAAGAAGAAGACCGCCGTGCGGATGCGATCGCCGAACTCTTTGACTGGACCCAAGACCACCAAGAGGCCGTCGAAGCCTTTTTCCTTGACGATGCTGAAGAGGACGAGGATTTTGAAGTCGAGGACGACGACGAGTCCGCAGAAGAAGAAGGGGACAGCAGCGAGCTCCTGGCCGCCTTTTACGAGTGGTTATCTGAAGCGACTGAACCGATGCGTGATGATGTTGAAGCTGAGGAAGAAAACGACATCGCCATGTACGCCTAACGACCAAGTTGAGAGGCGACCAATATTTTTGCATTTCTGCCTGGATTGTAAATTCCGTCCGCTCCTGCGTAGGGTTAGACGGCATCTCTTCCTATAAGTGCAATCAGCATCTCAATCTAAATTACTTTTATACGCATTTATTGGAATTTCATATATGAATGGGAGAATTGGACTATCAAGACAAAATCTAACCAATGCAACTGCTCCCTTATTTCCTTGTCCTCGTTTCTGCCGTTACTCATGGCATCTGGAACTTCCTTGCCAAACGTGCTGATGATAAAGATGTCTTTATCGGACTCAGCAAACTATCCGAAGCAATCTTATTCCTAATTCCGTTCATCTTTTTGCTTTTTACTATTGGCGTGGAACTCAATTTATGGTTATTTTTTGTCATAGTTGCAGCTATCTTTGTCTTTCTGAACTACTTTTTTCTATCGCAGGCATATAAATGCATTGACCTCTCAGTCGCCTACCCAATCTCGCGTTCAAGCACGCTTTTTCTCCCTATTTTGGGCTACTTTTTCCTTGACGAGCGAATTGATGCTATTGGCACGCTTTCAATTGTATTGATTACGGTTGCAGTATTAGGTATACAGCTTGATGGTTTTACCAGGGCTGATTTTGCTGGTCTGTGGCACAATTTGACGAGGCCAGGCATCCTTTTTGCTCTCCTAGCTGCGTTCACCGTCGCTTCATACACCATTTGGGATAAGGTCGCGGTTTCCCAAGTTCACCCCTTTCTGTATTTTTACAGCTATACAGCACTGGTCAGCATCTGTTACACCGTATTTATGTCAGCAAATTTCTCGTGGGTGAAAATCCATCAAGAATGGCGTAATCATAAGGTCTCGATTATGGCCGTCGCGGTCTTGAATACATTCACATATCTGCTGGTTCTAGTCGCTTTGGCTCTAAGTAAGGCAACCTATGTCGGTGCCTTACGCCAGATTAGTTTGGTGATCGCGGTTTTTTTGGGCTGGAGAATCCTCAAGGAGCCGTTACCCGCACCTAAAATCTTCAGCGTCTTACTCCTTACCATTGGCAGTGGCCTCATTGTATTTGCCAGCTGAGATTCAGATTTTCAGAGAATTGTTTGAGTTATCTGCCTATTCAGCCGCATGAGCTGCAAAATTTGTGAGCAGTTTTATCGGCTTGATGCTGTGTAGGTATAGGTGCTGTAGTTTCGCGTAGAACGTTTTGTTGAGTTAGCCGCACTAACCGTGAAGTGCAGCGGCGGCAGACAAACTCTGACTCCACACCAGCAGCTTTCGCCCGTCCGCTGCCACGCAGCGTTAGCTGGCGATTCAGGACAATAACTCAAAATAATCGCAGTGGCTTGGACGAATAATTGAAAAATCTCGACGAGCGAGCGTGTAAACACGAGTAATGTTTAACCTTTCAGCGATCGCAATGATCGTCGCATCGGTAAAATCCAAGCTGATTATCAGCACATGATTTCAAGATCTAATCCACCCATATCAAATCTTCTGGGGTTACAGAACTAACTTGAATCGTTTCAGGTGTCATGCTAAACACAAAGCGCCGCATTGCTTGATGTCCTAATCTTGATGCGATTAGATAGTAGACTTCAGGCAAAACGACGACAGGCAGCACTAAGGGCTCATTTACGATTTGAACAACAGCCAAGACCCGCCAATGATTGCGATCACTCTGATTGGCTAGCGCGAACAAAAAATTAGTGTCAAGTATCTTTGTCATACCGAATTGCTTGGCTTGGAACTCCAGCCACGTACAGGGTCAACTTCATTGCGGAGAATTTCTTCATCCCGCTCCGAAATATCCTGTTGACCTAAGTTATCCAGGTCTGCGACTGCGACATTTTGAATTGAAAGATTTAATGAAACTGGGATGCAGAATCTAGATCTAAAGATGGAATCGAGTAATTATGGCTTAGGGAATCTCTCAATATGAATATACCGACAGTGCAATAGCAACATTCCCTATATGCAAGTGCTCTTAAAATATTTTGGTGTAGTCTTTCCCGGAGATCGCTTTAGTTCTACCAGAAAATTTAAAGTTCGAGTGTCTTTACATATGCTTAAAAAATATAGGAAATCGATATTTTTCCGAGGCTATTTTGTAGAAGTATATCTGAGATTAAAGGCTTACACATCCAAGGGTTTCAATAACCCAAGTTGGCTTGTAATGTCTGTGCTAGGAAGACTTATGATTATTCGTCATGCTGTAGTATTTCTTCTAGGAGATTCAAGCTTTAAAGAGAACCAGTCAATAAATTCAGCGTCTATTTTTACAGATATTAACGTGTCTGATGCTGTAGAATCCTTAAGTCAAGACGGAATATGCCTCGGCATTAATTTGTCTCAGCGAACTTTGGATAAAGTATTTGACTTTGCGCTTTCAACGACATGCTACGGCAATCAAAACCCCAAGCTTGGTTTTTCTTACGCTGAAAAGGATAAAATAGAGCAAGAATATGGCTACACTTTCTTCATGGCTCAGTATTACAATACAAGTAAACTCTGTTCAGAGATCCAAGAACTGAGTCATGATTCAAAGCTACTCGAAATTGCTTCCCTTTATCTAAAGACCAAACCTGTTTTCACGGGAAGTCGACTCTGGTGGACCTTTGTTGTTAATGATGAGCAGTCTTATGACTCTAGTCAAACCATAACATTCTTCCATTATGATCTGGATGACTATGCATGCGTAAGATTCTTCTTTTATTTAACTGATGTTGACTCTGAGAGTGGGCCTCATATTTGTGTTCGTGGCAGCCATAGAAACAAAAGTATTTCGCATATATTGATGCCAGTAAAGCGACGTAGTGATGACGCAATTAGTGATTTCTATGGATTAGATAATATTGTTACTGTTACTGGTAGTAAGGGATTTGGATTCGCTGAAGATACATTTTGTTACCATAAGGCAACTCGTCCCTTCCGCCGGGATCGATTGATGTTGCAAATACAGTTTGCTACCGCAGACTATAGACTTCATAACGATTTGAAGGATTTCTCGCTTCTGGAGACTATTGCATAACATAGCAGTCCCAGATGATTACATAGATGCTGATAGGGGAGCAATCCTCTCAAGGAATGACCCTAGACAGTTTTATCGCAAGTAATCCAGGGCCTCGGGAGTTGAAACGGGTACTGACAGTGAAGATGTGATTGGATCAGGTGAAATATCGGCAAATTTAGCCGGTCTTAGGCGTGTCATTCAACTGCATCAGTCGATGGGAGCAGCGCTGCCGAGAGCGAGAAGTTGAAGGATTGAAACTGGCTCACAAAGTTAGCCAAAGATATTTAGTAAAGATCAACGTCAAGCCGCCATTGCTTGGATTGCCCAGGCCCGCCAACGCAACTTGTGGGATGTCATCGAACATATCGAATCGAGCTGTGGAGTCAGGTACCAGTCGTTACAAAGCTATTACGACTTGTTCAAGAGCGCTGGGATGAGTTGGCCTCAAGGTCAAAAAAAAATACGATGAGCCTAATCGTGCAGCAGTACAAACAAATGATTGCTAATAATTGCTTTTGAAAGACTTTTTGGCGCACCTCAACCAGGGAGAGAATTGGCAGATTCATTGCTTGTGCTTCGAAACTTGTGCTCCACAAGAAAACCCGATTGAAAACTTGTGGAACAAGCCAAGCATCAGCTTAGAAAAAAGCATCGGCGATGGCGCTCCTTCACGCTCACCCGCAGGTTGTTTGAACTCTTTTTAAAGTGTCAATTGCTAACTTTTCCGATATCAAATCCTATTCAGCATTCTCTTCAATCGCATAGGATTACTATATAATTTATACATGTTAATTATGGCTTTAATATCTTATGAAAATTCTAAACCCTCGATGCAAAGACTCATCTTTTCTAGGTAATGGCAAAGTTTTTTATGAACATCCAATCACGGTTTTTGTTGAACCTTGGCGCGGTCGCCACAATGTATATGGAATATTCAAATTGCCATATGAAAGGAACCTGAAATATCCTGTTATGCTGACTGTTAAAGGCGCAGGCAGCTATCGTAAGGAAAAACAGATGGTTAAGACAAAAATGTATGGGCACCCTATAAAACCTGACTATATTTCAGTGAAAGTATGCCTTAAAACTCGTGTTGCTCTTTTAATGATACTCAGAGGTTCATTAAATCAGCTAAAGGAACCCCTGAATTGGACTCTTGCCTACACTGCATTCAAGTGAGTCGGGTAAAGGAGAAGTTTGAGATATTGCAACCTACTCCAAGTTTCTCGAAATCACGACCCTCTTTTGTTTCTTTACAAGCGGGTACTAGAGATTGAGTTGCCATACATTGACAATATTGAACGGACTAACCGCCCAAAACGCCTTTCGATCGTGTTCACTAGGACAGAAGTTAAGCAAGTTCTCAGTCGGTTAGATGGCGTCAATTATCTAATAGCGAGCTTGCTGTATGGTAGTGGCATGTGACTGATGGAAGGGTTGCGGCTACGAGTTAAAGATCTGGATTTTGAGTACCGACAGATTACGATTCGTGATGCAAAAGGCAATAAGGACTGAGTTACTGTGTTGCCAATCTCCACGATTGCACCGTTGAAGCTGCAGCTCCAAAAAACACAACATCTTCATCAATAGGATTTAGCCATGGGGTACGGTTCGGTAGAGTTACCCTATGTCCTTGCTCGCAAATATCCGAATGCCGCAAGTGAGTGGAAATGGCAATTTGTATTTCCTTCCTGGAAGCGTTCAGTCGATCCTCGTAGCAAGTAGGTCCGGCGGCACCATGTTTATGAACAGTCAGTTCAATGAGCTGTAAGGAAGGCTGTTCAAAACGCAGGAATTAATAAACATGGTGGTTGCCATACATTTCGCCATAGCTTTGCGACTCATGTGTTAGAAGATGGCTACGACATCCTCACGGTGCAAGAGTTACTTGGTCATAAAGATGTCAAAATCACCATAATTTATACCCTTGTGCTGAATCAAGGTGGGCGAGGCGTCAGAAGTCCATTGGATGAAACTGCTCACTAAACTAGCGATCGCTCTACGGTTGACGCGATCGCGAAACTCCCTTACTGTCTAGCGCAAGGTTTCAGTGCTATCTGTAACCTTGGTCCGGAACTCAATTGACTTAGCGCTACTGGCAGGTGCTACCAACACCTACCAGCAGCTAACCCCCACACTGGAATGAGCAGTCTGGAGGCTGAAGCGATTATGCCTCAGCTACCCCGATCGCACCACGTTCTGCGGGGTGGCTAGGCCACTTGAGTTCTGGTTTCCTTCCGTACATCACGTTTCTGGAGACCAGACTCATGTTTCAAGCTTCGATGTCGGACGCGGCAGCGTCCACCGTTCAGGCTGGCAGCAAATCCTATGACCCGCAGTTTGAGGCGGTGCGGCATATGCTGTTTGGCAATTTGAGCGCAGTGCAGGCGACCATTAAGCTGCTGCACAAGCTGAACTATGCCGAGCCTAATGACTGGAGCAAACCCGTTGCGACGGGGCAATCCAATGAAGTTGTCGTGGTGTTGATCAAGCGAGTGCGGGTGGTTTAGATAAAGTCGTGAGGTTGGTGTTGGTGGTTCTGAGCAGAGCGATCGCGCTCAGTGTGAAGCAGTTCAGGGAAGCGCGTCGCCTTTTGAAATCAGCATTTGTGTGAAGCAGTTCGGGGAAGCGCGTCGCCTTTCGAAATCAGCATTTACAGGGCGTATGGCAGCTCTGCTCACCATCACAGAAAGAAGATGACCATCAGTGAGGCGGCGGGGGTGGGGGGATGGAGGGGCCGCTCCGGCGCGGCGCGGCGGGCAAATTGACGGGGACTGGTGGCGGTGAAGATCGCCGGGATCTGGCCGGGCTGCTTGACGGCGTGGTCTGAGAGTTGGACGACTCATTGGCTGGAGAGGCTGTGGGAACGACGGTGGCGATGGTAACCGATCGCTGCACTTGGCGGCCTTCGCCATCGGTCACGCGCAGAGTGAGGGTTTCCGACTGAGCGCCGGGGCCGAGTTCGTAGGTGAGGACTGCTTCAGCGGGCACCGTGCCTGGAGAGGGCGACAATTCTACTTTGAGGTCGGTGCCGGTGACCTTCCACGAAAGTCGAATATTGCGGCTAGCAGTGGCCGAGTCGAGCTGGGCGGTGTATTTCGGGGGGGCATTTTGGCCGTCAATATAGAAGAACTCCACTTGGGGGCCATCAGTTGCCGCCCCGGCAATGTCGATGAGCTCTGACTGGACGGTGGCAGCGGGCTGTCCAGCATTGTTAGTGGGAATCACCGCAAGCTCAAACTGATATTGGCCAGGCTGATCAAATTCCAGCGGCACCCCCTGACAGGAAAGCTGCTGGGCCGTGGCTTGGCACACGTCTGCTAGGGCGGGGGGAATGCCGCCGGTAAACGTGAACTGCTGAGGCGGTACGCCAACGCGGCCATCGGGCGATCGCCCAATGACGCTCACGGCCTGCAAACGGCTGGGGTTGGCGATTGTCCAGTTCAGGCGAATGGGCTCGGGACTTTCAGTGTCGTAAGCGAAGCGATCAGTGGTGAATGAGAGGATCTCAGGCGCCGCTGGCACTCCTAGCGTCAACGGCTCCGTTGCGGCCTGAATCGCCGTGCCCACCGGGTCATCGGCATCGGTACCGTAGGCGGCCTGCAGCTCAAATACGTATTCCCCAGGCTGCACGGCGGCCGGAAAGCGATCGCAAGTCAAATGCTGGGCCGTGATTTGGCAAAAGGGTTCAAGCTCGGCGGGCAAGCCTGCGGCCAAAGACCAGGACAGGGTGGTGGCTGCGCGGCTGGTGTCAGACGGACGACCAATCAGTTCCAGTGTCTGGAGCTGTTGCGGATAAGCAATTTGCCAGGCCAAGACCAGCAGTTGATCGGGCAGCTGATTCAGCTCAGGCGGTTGAGGCAGATCGCTTAGCAGCCAAGGAAAGGCCGCTAATGGATTTTTCGGTGGCGAGGTAGCGCGATCGCCCTGCTGGTTTACTGTCGCCGGAGCAGTAGTCGGCGGTTTCCAGTTCATGAGTTGACTGGTGAAGCGGGTAATTTGCGGCGTGGGCAGCGGCAAAATGGTCACGGTGTCGGTTTCACGGGTGGCGATCGCCTGTCCGGCTTTTTGGGGCACCACGGTCAACTCGAACTGATAGTCTCCCGGCTGGCGGGCATCGGTGCGGACAAATCGACAGGTTAGCCAGCGCCGCGTTTCTGTGCAGATGTCCTGCAGCTCTGGAGGAATGCCGTTGCCAAAGCTGTAGGTAACGGGAGCCGGATCGCGATCGCTGGTCAGCGCCGTCCCGGTTAACTGGATCGCCTGAATGGTCTCCGGTGGCCCCACCTGCCACTGCAGGTGAATAAAGTCGTCTTGGGCAGCTTCAAAGACTTCGCCCTCAGCGGCAAACTCAGCAATTTGGGGGCGCGCCGGCGGGCGAAAAAAGAACCACCATATGCCAATCCCCAACGCCGTTAAACCACTGAGAATCAAGGCTAAAACCAGCAGTCGCTGCCAAAGCGGTCGAGCCGCCCACAGCAGTTCGCCCTCGACGCGATCGCGATCAACCGGTAGCTTAAACTGATCCTGGGCCTCCACATAAAAGGGAATGGTGCGGCCTTTGCCCCACCAGGGCCGCTGCCGCCGGCGGGTCGGCTGCACGGTCAGTTCCACGGTTTGACTACTGCCCGGCACTAGCGACAGGTTTGGCGTGGCCAATTCGTAGGTGCAAACGGGGTTTTCCGCATTCTCCTGGGCCGCGAGCTGCAGGGTGCGGTGGGTATTGCTGTCGTTGGTCAACGTTAGCTGAAATTTGCCTGGCCCCGTCTGCACGCGACTCAGCACCGCCTGCAGGGTCAGGGCGAGAGCAAAGGTCGGCTCGATTTTTAGATAGGTCACGTCCATCAAGACGAGGTCTGGATGGTTGACCGAATGCAGACGCAGCGTAGGCAAGTGCTGACCGGCGGTGATATTGCTGGGCAACTGCAGCAACAGCAGAATTCGGCCTTCGGCGCCAGGATTGAGCAGCAGGCTGTCTGGCGCCAGCATCTGTCCTAAGCCCTGCAGCCCCTCCGGATAAACGACGCGATACCATGACTCGGGCAGATCGGGGCAGGCGAGGCGAAAGCGATCAACGCGGTCAGAGCGGTTACGCACGATGGCCTGGAGCTCTAGCGGTTGGCCAGGACGCAAAATGGCGGGCTGCTCCGGTGTGGTTTCCGGCAAGACCTGAAAGGTGGGATCTTGAGTCTGCTCTACCGTTTGCACTGGCGGCACGACGCGCAGGCGGCCCGGATGCTGCAGCGGGGTTTCTTCCGGATAGTGTTGGGGCGCGTCCAGAATTAGCAGAAAGGAATAGTCGTCGGGTAGCGTCGACAGCGGCACCTGAATGGGAAATACCACCTCGGCGGACTGTTGGGCATCAAGGGCCAGGCGCTGATAGGGTTCGGTGCACCAGTGCCGAACGGGGATGGCGGTTTCATCCAGATATACGTCAAAAACGGCACCTTTATGGCCCTGGTTCATGAGGGTGACGCGCAGTTCTATGGAGTCACCGCTGGCGATCGCGATATCGCCCGAGGGGTTGACGACCCATTCGACCGAGCGAATGCGGGTGGCGTGGTGGGAGTGGTGGGTGCGAGAGGGCATGGGGGTGATGGGGTGATGGGGTGATGGGGTGATGGGTGTAGGGGCGAACGCTTATACAAGCGCGAAATCGCGCCGCGAGACTGCCTTGCCTCTAGGGACAATTGGTGTCGGGGAGGCGGGTGCGATGCAGGCGGACGCGGGTGTCGTCGGCTCCAGAAACGACCCACAGGCGGTTTTGGCGGACGCGAATATCCACGCTGTTGAGTTTGGTGCGTAAAGTGGCGAGGACTTCACCGGCGGCGTAGCGGCCATGGCGGCGACCTTGGGAAAGGGGCCACAGCCGCACGGCGCGGTCGTCGCCGACGCTGGCTAGATAACATCCCTTTCGGGTCAGAGCGATCGCCCGCACGGACTCGCCATCGGGATTTGCGGCCCAGCGGTCAATGACGCGGCACACGTCATCGCCTGAGATACAGTCGCGCAGGTCAAATATTGTGATTTGTCCCTGATTGTCGCCGACGGCCAGCCAGTAAGGCTGCGCTTCGGTGGTGGCGAGGCTGGTGATGTAGTCGTCTTGGCCCCCCGCTGGATAGTTGATGGAATGGCGGCGACCGGTGCGCCAATTCCACATTTCTAGGCGGTTATAGCGACCGGCGATCGCCAGCACGGCTTCATCGGGTCCGAGGCCCGCCAAACTGTAGGCGGCAAAGGGAAAGGTTTCTGCCTGAAGCAGGCGATTATCTTCGATTAAGACTGACTCGGGCGCCAGTGACCAGCGGATGACGGTGCCGCTGCCGTGACTGCTGAAAAGGGTCTGAGCATCGGGAGAAAAGTGCAGATCGAGCACGCGATCGTCGCGTTGGTCGGGGGGCACAAGGGACTGGGTTTGTTCTGTGCGAAGTAAGTCCCAGAGCTGGATTTCCCCATTTTCTAAACCAATGGCGAGGCGATCGTTGTCGCGAGGGCGATAGCGGGCGACTCGCACAGCCTTATCGGCCACGGCGGCCCGCCCCAAACCGGGATTTTTGAATGGCCGCACGAAGCCGCGCCGCTGCCACAGTCGCGCCGTTTGGTCATTAGAGCCGCTAATGACGGTTTCACCCAGGCCGTCAAACTGCACGCTGTTGACGGCAGCCCGATGGCCAAACAATGGACTGCCTGGATTAAGCCAAGACAGCAGCCACAGCAGCCACAACAGGCCAGCACCGCCCAAAATCCCTAGCCACAGGGGAATTATCGGTGTCACTTCCAGTTCGACCGAGCGACTGTCCGGCACGACCTGGCCCAAGCGCTCGTCCGATGGGGCGGCATGGGCGATCAGACGATGGCGGCGAGTGCGGCCAAACCAAGGCCGCCGCGATCGCACCGCCACTGTTTTTACCTCTTCAGTACCGGGAAGTAAAGGCATCGCTGCCGGCTCCACGGTCCACTTCAGATCTTCGGCGGTCTCACTGGTCAGCTCAACGGTAAGGCGAGGATCAAGATTGCTGGCATTTTCAAAGCTGAGCTGATAAACAGCAGGGCGCGGCGACGACTCGGTCCGCTGCCAAGGCCAGCGGCGCGGCAAGACCGCTTGGGCCGGACTGGGCGGGCGAAAGGCCAGGCGCCCCACGGGCAGAATTTCCAAGCGTCCTTCGGCGATCGCGGCTGGACTGCCCGGCACCTCCGCTCGCACCACGACCGGCAAGGTGCGAGCCAGGGCCTCTCGCGGCGCTGGCAGGGTAATCGTAAACTCGGTGGTCGTCCACTGTTGGGGCAGCAGATCCAGCGCCTGCTCCATATCTGGCCCCAGCCAGTCGGCGGGTAGGCCGTCGCAGCGCACCAAACTGCCCACGGTGAGCTGCGCCAGATTGTAGACGCGCACAGGCAGCCGTACCGTTTGGCCCGGACGACTGCGCAGGAGCGGCGTTAACAACTCCAGCTTGAGGGGCACTGCCCCCTCGGGAGGAATCACTTTGAGTCGCAAAACCTGCCGCTCTTCGGCCTTGAGCTCCAGCGAGAAGACGCGCACCGTCAGGCTGACCCAGCCAAAAAAACCGGCGATGGGAGTATCGGTAATCGCCACCCGAAATACCGTCGTATCGCCCGGCGGCTTAATGCTGCTGACGTCGGGCGACAGCTCATACCAGTGGGCCGAGGCTAGCGGTTCATTGCCTGCCGCCAGCAGTTCCAGTTGAAAACTAGCGCGGCGATCGCTGCGGTTAATCACCTTGACTTCCAAAATCGCTTGGGTCTCGCCGGGCACCAACGTTAGCCCTTTGGCCGATAGCTTGACTGCTAAAGCTCGGTCAGTCGGCAAGTTCGACCGTTGTGACTCGTCTTCATCGAGCCGTTCCCAAACATCGTGCAAAATCTGGTTCGTCATGGGGTTTCAGCTATCAGTGCTCAATCGTCTCGTACTCAGTCGTTTAATGCTCAGCCGTTTAATACTCAGTCGTTTGGGGGGCAATCGTTTAGGGCTCGACCAGCTGTCCATGCCACCACTGGCGTAACTGTTGCGATATCACGTCTATCCAGGTGGCCCCGGCCGCCAGTTGCGAATCACCATCACCGAACCAAAGTTGGGCGTCGCTTAAAACGTCCTGGTGATGCGACAGCTTTCGTTCGACGGCCTCAATCACCTGCGGATTTTGGCGCAATATGCGGCTAAACGGCTCGCGGTCAATCACATACAGCACCGCCTGGTCCCGGGTGTGGGCAGATGTCGTGTGGGGAATGTCGAGCATCAGCGACAGGTCACCCAATAGCTGTCCTGCCTGTAATCGTCGCAGAGGGGCATCTTGGCCGGTTGAGCGAATTTCCACTGTCCCTTGGGCGATCGCATATACCGCTGTCGCCGCTTCCCCTTCTTGAAAGATCACCGTGTTGGTGCCGTATGCTTGCCGAGCAGCACTGTTGGCCAGCTCGCGCAAATCGCCGTCCGGCAGACTAGATAGGTAGGCTTCGCCCCGCAGCATCTGTTCGACGGCGGCCCCGCTAATGCGAGTCGAGCGCACGGCTTCCGCCCGTTCCTTCAGCGCCCGATAGTAGGCGCTCATGGCGCCCGCTGGGGGAAAAGCGCGGGCTGCCGGAGTTGCCGAGCGCAGTCGGGCGGCCCGTTCAGTGAGGGCTTGATAGTAGGCCACTTCCAGTTGGCTACCGGCCATGCCTGTGCCGCTATCCCGCAAATCTTCAAGCTGGGCCATCAGGCTTTTTTCGCGATCGCCAATCACCGCTGCCATGTTCTGAAAAACGGCGGCCAGTTGACCTAGCTCATCGTTGCGCTGGGCTGTTGACCCTAGGGCGACACTGTCAAACTCGCCATTTTCCATAGCGGCAGCCGCGTCACTGACCGCGATGATGGGACGAATCAAGAAGCGATCGCTAATCTGCCAGAGCACCATCATCGTGCCTCCCAACAGCCCTACGATGACAAACAACAGCCGCCGCTGGTTGCGGTTGACCGAGGCTAAGAACACGTCTTCGGGAGTAATGCTACCAATGGTCCAGTCCAGTCGCCCCAACGGACTGACGGCGATGTAGTAACGCTCACCGGTGGCCGCATCATGCTCCGAGAATTCCTGAATATCGGTCAAGTTTGACAGCACTACACTGTGATCTGTGAGCGCCTGGTCAACGGTCTGTAGCAGTGGATGTTTGACGGAATCCATCGACTGCAAAGCCGCTTCCGTTTCGCTCTCAAAGGTCTCGGCCAAAACGCTAGGATCGCTGGCAGCAATCAGATTGCCGTCAGCGTCCATGATGAATAGCAGGCCTTCTGAGGGCGTGCGAATATCCGCCAGATATTCCGAAATGCGCCGCAGCCCAAAGGAAATGCTCACCACCCCCTGCACCACCCCACTGTCGGGGTCTTGGTAAGTAACCGCGGCATCTAGCCCCACCACATTACCGGTTCTAAATCGATAGACATCGGTCCAGACGTTTTTCCCCGGAGTTGCCAGGGCCGTTTGATAGTAAGGCCTTGAGGGCGCGTAATAAAACTCATTGCGCTGAAATTGATCAACCTGCTGCCAACCCTTTTGCCCGTCGACAAATTCGTAGGTCTCCACCTGCCAATCGGGGCTGTCGAACTGGTCAGCGCGATCGCTCGTTTGGTCAAAGCGTTCGGCTTGCCGTTGGCGCTCAGCTTGCTGCGCTGCCAAATCGGAGCCCGGCTGCCCTAATTCCCCAAGGGTGTCGCCCCACTGTCGCCGATCCAGGTTATAAAGCCCATCGGCCCGGCGCTGGGCTCCCAAAAAATCGCCGTTGGCAAAGCCAATTTGCACCCAAGTCAAATTTTCGTGGGAGTGCAGCAGATCTAAATAGAGCTGGCCCTGATCGTCGGGCTCTTCAAGCGCGATCAGATCGTTCTTGATGCTGCTGAGAATGATGTGCTGTAAAGCCAGCACGTTGTCAAAGAAGGCTGCAGTATCGTTCTGCGCTCCCTGGAAGGATTCTTCGTGCAGTTGACTAACAATTTCCTGAACATTGCGTCGGGACGTGAATACCCAAGGCAGATGCACGATCGCGGCAACGGTCGTCATCGTCAGCAGGATGACCCCAGTGAGCTTAACTTTGAGGCTGTGGCGGTGGCGGTGGGGAAAGATGGGCATGGGTGAGGGAGTGAGGGAGTGGTGGAGTGATGGGGTGGTGGAGTATTGGAG
>JBCCJU010000150.1:0-13698 GCA_039027715.1 Cyanobacteria bacterium P01_C01_bin.120 | reverse complement strand
GCAAGCTCTGGGAGCAGACCAAAGTGACCACGCGGTTAGTGGTGAGTTACTTCAACTGGATATGGACACATTCTCGCTCCCACGATACTGCCGCTCAACGAGCGGGATTAACCTCAAGTCCTTGGTCTTGGGATGATATTGTGACCTATCCCACGCTTCTCTGAATCACGACCGTCTAATCCAGCCTCATGCCACTGTAATGCCAGCGCTAGCTGATTGCCGTGGTTGACCCGCACATTAGGCAAACCCAGCACTTTCCTCAATGCA
Organism: Cyanobacteria bacterium P01_C01_bin.120; assembly: GCA_039027715.1. Taxonomy (GTDB): domain Bacteria; phylum Cyanobacteriota; class Cyanobacteriia; order Phormidesmidales; family Phormidesmidaceae; genus Halomicronema. The sequence continues at coordinate 13,431 of JBCCJU010000150.1, read as the reverse complement.
GTGCAAACTTCACTGGGTTCAAAGCCATACAAAGTTCTCAAAACTCAACCCGTTTCTAAGATCACCGTGGTGGGTATATAAATCGTATCTTCGGTTTGAAACAGCTTTACACTCTGCTGGTATTGAGCAACATCGTCCTGTGTCAGTAGCCGCACCACTATGTTGGTATCGACTGCAATCATTGCCATTGTTCCTTCAACGCTTGGGCGATCGCCTGATCAAAGTCTTCTAGTGACTTGGGCGGGCCGTCATATCGCATGCAGCCAGCAACCTGATCGAGCGTCGTCGCTGGAAAGGGCTGCTTGGGTTGTAATAGCACACCATTACCTGTGTCAATCGCGATAAATTCTTGTCCTGGCTCCCACTGGTGGGCCAACCGCAGCGACATCGGGATAATGACTTGGCCATTACTGGATAGGCGCATTACTTCCACAGCCCTGGCTCCCTAAGTAATTAGTTTGAATTTAATTGTATTGCAAGCAAATCATTTACGCGATCGCCCCCAACCCTGCACCTTCCTTCTCCTGCAACCCCACCCGCATGAATTGGAACCAACCTAGTCAAGCTTTCTGGTCTTCCAATAATCAGGCTTACGCTTTGCGTGGGCTATAGCAACGACCCAAATCAACATGTCTTGCTCTGTGTAGAAAATCAGAAAGGGAAATTTTCTGAGGACGTATCGACGTAGTCCTGTATTTTTATAGCTTCCACCCAAATTTGGATTTTGCTGAATGCGGTTTAGCGCTTTCTCTACTTCATCGAGAAAATCTAACCCTAGCCCTGTTATCTGCTCCTCGTAATACGCGATCGCACCGTCAAAATTCTGATAGCCTCGTCGTGAAAATTAATTGGCTTCACGAGTATTTCTCGCGTAGATGGCTGAATACCTGCTCGGCAGGTTGACCAGCAGTATTCCCAGCTTGAATCTCCGCCATTCTACGAATTAATTCTTCATCCCAAGCTGCTTCTACGTCGCTTTCTGGTTCCTCATCTAAGGAGCAGATTAGAAAGGCCGCTAACGCTGCCCGATCTTGAATAGATAGCTGTGATAATTCCAGTTTCAGTCTTTCGGCAATTTCTGTCACGGTGGACTCCTGGAAGATGGTTTGAACTCATTGTATTTCAGGCGGCTGGTTCACGCGATCGCCCCTAACCCTGACCTTCCTTCTCCTGCAAGCCCACCCGCATGAATTGAAACCACTCCACCAAATTGTCGAGCTGCTTCTTAGAGTCCGAAGACACGAAGCCGCGCCCGTGATTTGCCACCTAATGACTACCTGATGCAGAACACCGCACCACAAAGCGGTAGATAGCTTAAGATGAAAGAGTGAAGCGGAATTCAGCTCATGGTACCTAATTCCATTAACTTACCCCTGCACCTCCAACAGGAGGCTGAGCAGTGGGCAGCCAATCAGGGAATACCGGTGGAGCAATTTATTTTATGGGCAGTTGCAGAAAAAGTGGCTGCGCTCAAATACCAGTTTAATGATTCAGCTTTTCCGGGTATTGCTTATCGCCAAGGAACCAGTGGCCGGCCAGTAGCGGTCATCAGAGGGACTGGGATTCGTGTGCAAACCATTGTAATTGCTGCTAACCAGTGGGAACTTGCTCCGGAGCAACTGGCGGCAGAATATGGTCTGAAGGAAACGCAAATCCAAGAAGCTTTGGCGTTTTACGTTACGCACAAGTCAGAGCTTGACACCGCGATCGCGGCTGAGGAAGCACTCGCAACTGCCGATGCCTAAACCTAAACTGCATTTGGATGCAGATACATCAATCAAGGCTTTGTACACAGCTTTGATTGCTCGTGGTCATGATGTCACGCGAACCCCAAATGCCTGGATGCCGGAAAATGCTAGCGATGAAATTCAGCTTTTTAGAGCGATAACTCAGGAAAGATGCATTTTCACTTTCAACGTTCGAGATTTCTCAGTATTAGCAGGCCAATATCCTAAGCATCGAGGCATTATCCTGGCTGCTCAAAGCCGTTGGAACCTGTCAGATCTGGTCAAAGCGCTAGACCGTTTGCTGATTGAAACTCAAGCTCAGGATTGGGTAGGCCAGACGCGCTGGCTCAATCAATGGCGCTGAATTGCTTGATACTTAAGCGATCGCCCCCAACCCTGCGCCTGCCTTCTCCGGCAAACCAGCGCGCATTAGTTGGAACCACTCCACCAGATTGTCGAGTTGCTTCTCCGGTTTCAGCACCCCTAATCCTCGGACGGTGACTTTGCCGCCAGCGTAGATAAAGCGGGACTTGAGGTGGCCGGGAATGGCGTCGAAAAGGAGTTTCCAGGCGGGTTCTTCCATCGGGGTTTCGAGGAGGATGTGCTGTTTGCCTTCGGGTTTGATGCGGGAGAAGCCGAGCTGTTTGCCGAGCTGTTTGAGTTCCAGGACGCGGATGAGCTGTTCGGTGGCGAAGGGGATGGAACCGTAGCGATCATTGAGGTCGGCAGCGACTTGGGCAAGTTCGCGTTTGCTGTCGGCGGCGGCGAGGGCGCGGTAGGCCGTCATCTTTTGTTCCGTATCGTCGATGTAGTCGTTGGGAATGAAGGCCGTGACCTTGAGATCGACTTGGGTGTCGTCCACCTTGGGAATCTCCTGACCGCGAATTTCGGCGATTTCTTCCTCCAGCATGTCCATGTACAGGTCGAAGCCGACGGCGTCCATTTGGCCGGACTGCTGTACGCCGAGCAGGTTGCCGACGCCGCGAATCTCCATGTCGCGCATGGAGAGCTGGTAGCCGGAACCCAGTTGGGCAAATTCTTGAATGGCTCGGAGGCGCTGGCGGGCTTTGGGGCTGAGGGTTTGCTGGCGCGGATAAAACAGCCACGCATGGGCCTGAATGCCCGATCGCCCCACCCGGCCCCGCAGTTGATAAAGCTGGGACAGACCAAACTTTTGTGCATCTTCGATCAAGATGGTGTTGACGCGGGGAATGTCCAGACCGGATTCGATAATCGTGGTGCAGACAAGGATGTCGGCCTCGCCGCTGCTAAAGCCCAGCATAGTGGATTCTAGTTCGCCTTCCTGCATTTGGCCGTGGGCGATCATGATGCGGGCACCGGGAATCCATTCCCGCAGACGAGCAGAGACCTCTTCGATACCTTCAACGCGGGGGACGACGTAGAAAATCTGGCCGCCGCGATCGAGTTCCTGGCGGGCGGCACTGCGAATCGCTTCCGGATCGTAGGGGGACAGGTGGGTTTTGATGGCGCGGCGCGAGGGGGGCGGCGTGGTAATCAGGCTCATTTCCCGTACGCCGGACAGCGCCATGTACAGCGTCCGGGGAATCGGCGTGGCGCTGAGGGTGAGCACGTCCACTTCGGTTTTCAGGGCTTTAATTTTTTCCTTTTGGTTCACGCCAAAGCGCTGTTCCTCGTCCACCACCATCAGGCCGAGGTCTTTGAACTGGACAGTTTTGCCAAGAAGCGTGTGGGTGCCGACGACAACGTCGAGTTCCCCAGTTTTGAGCCGCTGGAGGATGTCTTTCTTTTCCTGGACAGTGCGGAAGCGGTTCAGCAGGCCGACCTGGATGGGGTAGGGAGAGAAGCGTTCTTTGAGAGTGTGGTAATGCTGCTGCGTGAGGATGGTGGTGGGAGCCAGCAGCGCCACCTGTTTGTGGGAATTGATCGCTTTGAAGATGGCGCGAACGGCGACTTCCGTTTTGCCAAAGCCAACATCACCGCAGACCAGTCGATCCATCGGGCGATTGCTCTCCATGTCGCGCTTCACATCCTGGGTGGCTTTGAGCTGGTCGGGCGTGGGCTGATAGGGGAAGGAATCCTCCAGTTCTTGCTGCCAGGGCGTATCGATGGGAAAGCGGAAGCCTTCCAACTTGGCCCGTTGCGCATACAGCTTCAGCAAATCGACCGCCACTTTTTGGACAGCTTTGCGAGCTTTGCCTTTGGTCTTTTCCCAGGCTTTGCTCGACATTTTGTTCAGCGTGGGGGCGCGATCGGTGGTGGAGCGATAGCGCGAGAGGGAACCCACCTGATCCGCCGCCACCCGCAGCAGGCCGTCTTCGTATTGGATGACGAGGTATTCGCGGGTTTCGTTGTCCAGCGTCAGACTTTCGAGCTTGAGGAAGCGCCCGATGCCGTGGTTGCGGTGAACCACGAAGTCCCCCGGCTTCATCTTGTTGGGATCTACTTGCTTGGAGGTAGCTTTGCGACGCTTGCGCACGTAACCCGGTGTCGCAAGGCTGTGCTGCCCAAAGAATTCCTTGTCCGTGACGATCGCCATGCGGAACGTCGGCAAAATGAAGCCTTCCAGCTCCGCTAGACCAGAGTATTTCAGCGCCACGGGCACATGCTGCCCCTGCAACTTTTCAATGGCGGGGTAGTCGCGGGGATTGGGAATAAACTGGGCCGGACAGTCGTGCTCTTGCAGCAGGGCGACAGAACGAGACGGCTGCGCGGAAATTAGCCAAGTCACAAAGTTGCGATCGCGCTGTTCCCGCACCGTTTCCGCCAGCTTGCCAAACTGATGGGGAATCGCCGGCACGGGACGGCTGGACAGATTCAGGCCGCCGTTTTCTTCCGCCAATTCCGTGAGATGCACAGTCGAAAAGACCGCAAGTTCTTCCAGGGCGTCGGTGAAGGGGCGATGCAGTTTGGGGATGGGGGGATGGGGAGATGGGGGGTTGGATGCCTGATCGTCCCCCGTTCCCTGTTCCCTATCCCCTGTTCCCTGAATTTCGTGCCAGTGTTCATCGATGCGTTCGACCCAGCGATCGCTGTGGGCTTGACACTGATCGGGTTCGTCGAGGGCGATGACGGTATGTGCGGGCAGGTAGTCCAGCAGGGAAGCGGGATGCTCAAAGGCGAGGCCGAGCCAGCGCCGCACGCCTTCGGGGTAAATGCCGTCGGCGAGTCCTTCCAGGGCTTCTTCAGGAAAAAGCTGATCGAGCAAATCTTTTTCTTTAAGCACGTCCAGAATTAACGGCACGTAGTCGGTGGGGGTGAGGACAAGGCGATTGATGGCGTCGAGCGATCGCTGCGTCGCTGGATCAAACTCGCGGATGCGTTCCAGTTCGTCGCCAAATAGCTCTACCCGCAGCGGCAGTTCCGACGACACGGGAAACACATCGATGATGTCGCCGCGCTGCGCCCACTGACCTTCCGTTTCGACCAAGGGCACTTTTTCATACCCTAATCGCGCCAGTTGCAAGGCCAACTCTTTCAGGTTAATTTCCAGACCTTTGGTCAGGGTGAGGCAGTAGTCTTTGAGGACATCGACGGGGGGCAGATGCGGTTGCAGGGCACGTTCCGTCGAAATGACCGCGGTTTTCTCCAGTCCAGTCTCGTTAGTCAGGTCGGCCAGGGCCTGCAGTTGGCCCCAGGTCATTTCCGATTCTTGGTCAAAGGGGTCGTAGGGCGAGGCTTCGGAGGTGGGATAAAAGTGGACAGTGCGCCAGCCCATCGCTTCGAGTTGAATCGCCCAGCGGCTGGCTTCTTCCAGGGTGGCGGTGACGACCAGCAGTGGGGCATCCGATTCCTGCGCGAGGGTCGAGGCGATAAGTCCTTTGGGCAAGCGGGGAGCGCCGCTGAGCTTGACAGGCTCCGATCGCTGTAGCTTGGTCAACAGTTCTGACGTGAGCGGCGATCGCCCCAGCGCTCTGACTACCGAAGAAAATGACATATCGTTTACCTTCTCAAGCAAAATGCCTCCTAATGTAAAACACTAGGAGTTTGGGTTAATGCTGAAATTGCGATCGCTACCGCCCATGAATGGGGGCTTTCAGCAACGGTTAGGCTTTTATTCTAAAAGGCTTTTCCCGCGAATTACTAGCCCATAATCATAAGTCGTCATTTCAACGCTGAGGGGCATCGACCTCAAAATCTGCAGTTTCGACGTCGATCGCCACAACTTTGCCATTGTTTCCAGCTGCTACCTGCTGCCGAATACCTAATTCATAGAGTTCCTGCTCGCGCTGGGCCAATTTTTCTTTGAGGCAACGCCTTGTCGAACTGCATCGTTGAGGCAGCCCATCTGTCTCCGTAGAAATGCTGAACGTGGCTGAGCCTATGCAGCTTGCGTCAAGAGCTTAGTGGATTTTGTTAAGACAGGGTGTCCCTTGATGGTTGAGCGCAGCTTTTCAGCGTCCAACTGGGAAGGTTGAATCAGCAAAGGGCATGCTTGATAGTCACGGGCTAGTGACCGTAGCGCCGATGACTACGGTCGGTTGCTCAAGCTAACTGATTGCACTGTGATGATAGGTTGCCGCCTTTGCTGAGTTTGACCCGCGATCGCCGAAAACAATCCCTTGGGACACCTCAGTTAAGGCTGCGCTTGGACCTGCCCCCTTGTCCTGCAGACTGCCCCCCCAGCATCAGCCTCCAGAATTATCGCCCCCCGTTCAGCGGCGGCATGGATTGCTCAGCAACCAACTGCCAGGGCTTTGAGCCCTTCAAACAGAACTCTTAAAACGCCTCTCTGGTCGCCCCACCTGTCATGACGGGGGCGTTTTGCTGCTTGCCGGCCTCGAAATTGCATCCACCCATTTTTGGAATATAAGACCCATGCCTTTTGGAGCGACCCTTAACCTAGCCGACCTCGATGGTAGCAATGGCTTTGTCATCAACGGCGTTGATGACTTTGACCGCTCTGGTGCCTCAGTCAGCAATGCCGGAGATGTCAATGGCGATGGCATCGATGACCTGATTATTGGTGCCACCGGTGCTGACCCCAATGGCAACGATGTTACTGGGGCCAGTTATGTGATCTTTGGCCGCACGGGCAGCTTGAGCTCCAGCCTAGAGCTGAGCACCCTTGATGGCAGCAATGGCTTTGTCATCAACGGCATTGATGCCGGTGACGGCTCTGGTGCCTCAGTCAGCAATGCCGGAGATGTCAATGGCGATGGCATTGATGACCTGATTATTGGTGCCCCCGGTGCCGACCCCAATGGCAACAGTAGTGCTGGGGAAAGCTATGTGGTTTTTGGCCGCACCAGCGGCTTTAGCAGCAGCCTAGAGCTGAGCACTCTTGATGGCAGCGATGGTTTTGTCATCAACGGCCTTTATTTTGGCTTCTTGGGTAACTCAGTGAGCAGCGCGGGGGATATCAATGGCGATGGCATTGATGACCTGATTATTGCCGCCGATTGGGCCCCCTCTAATGGCAACGGCCTGGCTGGGGAAAGCTATGTGATTTTTGGTCGGAGTGGCAGCTTTAGTAGCAGCCTGGAGCTGAGCACCCTCGATGGCAGCAATGGCTTTGTCATCAGCGGCATTGACGGCGGGGACTACTTGGGTCGCTCGGTGAGCAGCGCTGGGGATGTCAATGGCGATGGCATCGATGACCTGATTATTGGTGCCATCGGTGGCGACCCGAATGGCAACAGTAGTGCTGGGGAAAGCTATGTGATTTTTGGACGCACGGGCAGCTTTAGCAGCAGCCTGGAACTAAGCACCCTTGATGGCAGCAATGGCTTTGTCATCAACGGCATTGATCGCGATGATAGCTCTGGCACCTCAGTCAGCAGCGCTGGGGATGTCAATGGCGATGGCATTGATGACCTGATTATTGGTGCCCCCGGTGGCGACCCCAATGGCACCACCGTTGCTGGTGAAAGCTACGTGGTTTTTGGCCGCACCAGCGGCTTTAGCAGCAGCCTAGAGCTGAGCACCCTTGATGGCAGCGATGGTTTTGTCATCAACGGCATTAGTATAGGTCGCTCTGGTAGTTCAGTGAGCAGCGCTGGGGATATCAATGGCGATGGCATCGATGACCTGATTATTGGCGCCTTCTTTACCAACTTCTTTGCTGGAGAAAGCTATGTGGTCTTTGGTCGCAGTGGCAGCTTTAGTAGCAGCCTAGAACTGAGCGCCCTCGATGGCAGCAATGGCTTTATCATCAATAGCATTGATGCCGGTGACCGCTCTGGTTGGTCGGTGAGCAGCGCGGGAGATGTCAATGGCGATGGCGTCGATGACCTGATTATTGGCGCCTTCGAGGCTGACCCCAATGGCACTGATACTGCCGGGGAAAGCTATGTGATCTTTGGTCAAGATTCGTTTGCTCCTACCCTTGCTAGCTTTACCCGCCAAACACCCGCGACCAGCACCACCAACGCCGATAGCCTCACCTTCCGCGCCATCTTTAATGAAAATGTGCAGAACGTTGATGCAGCAGACTTCGTAGTCAACGGCACGACCGCTACCATTAGCGGTGTCAGCGGCAGCGGCACTACCTGGGACATCACTGTCGATGGCGGCGACCTCGCCAGTCTAAACGGCACCGTCAGCCTCGATCTTGCTGTGGGACAAGACATTACCGACACCGCTGGCAACGCCCTCCCCGCTGGGGAACCCGCCACCGACGAAGCCTATATTCTTTCCAATGCCAACTCTGCCCCCACAGTGACGGGCAATACTATCCTCACTGCAATTGCTGAAGACGTGCTTGATGCCAGCAACCCTGGCACTACTGTCGCCGCACTTCTGGCAGGACTAACCAGCGCCACCGACGCCGACTTTGATCCGCTGGGCATCGCCGTTACGGGAGCCGATGACACCAACGGCACCTGGCAATATTCCACTGATGGCGGCACCACCTGGGCGACCTTTGGCGTCGTCGGCAATACCAACGCCGTCACCCTGGGAGCCACTTCCCTTTACACCGGCTTCAACACCATTAACCCAGGGCCAGACGATCAGGGTTACTTTGCCTTTGCCTCAGTCATTCTCGGTACACCACCATCCCTGGCTGATACAGAGACTGAGCAAACCGTTGGCGTCACCATAGACACGACTGCTGATAAAGATATCTATGCAGGCTACAGCAATCACATCTTCAACCCGATCGCAGGCACCTTCAATCCAGTTGACGCCCTTCCGGGCGCACCTGATTTTCCCACTCTCGATAGCACAGCGGGCTACACTCTCTCCTTTAACGCCCAGGTGGTGTCAGAAGTCGTAGAGTCGGGACGACCCCGCGCTGGGTTCAGCATCATTGCGGTCAGCCAAGACACGAGCAAAGCGGTCGAACTCGCTTTCCAATCAGGACAAATCTTTGCTCAAACCCTAGATGGCTCGAACCAGTTCATTGCCTCTACCACCGACACCGTTACCTTCGACACGACGAAAGAAGTGCAATACAGTCTGGCGGTGCAGGGCAACAGCTACACTCTGTCGGCCAACGGTACCGCCATTTTGACCGGCACCCTGCAAGACTATACTTCCGGCAACACCAATGGGGGGCTGAACCCGTATAACACTTCTAATTTCCTCTTCTTAGGCGACAACACCACCTCGGCTCGCGGCGAATTCCGCCTCAATCAGATCGCAGTCGAAACACCCACCCAGGTACGTTTTGTCCCTGATGTCAACTACACTGGCGACGCCACCCTCAACTTCCGCGCCTGGGATACGACTGACGGTTCTGCCAATGGCGAAACCAGTGTTGATGCTGCCCAAACGGGCGGCACCAGTGCCTTTAGCGCCGCTGAGGCCACGGCTACCATCACCGTCAATGCAGTCAACGATGCGCCAGTTATTGTCAACCTGAATGGTGACAGCGTGACTCACACCGTTGGGCAAGCGGCCACCCTGCTCGATGTCAGCGGCGATAGTGCCGTTAACGACATTGATTCCAATGACTTTGCCGGAGGAACGCTGACGATCGCAATTACCAACAGCGTGACCACCGAAGACTTACTCACTCTGGACACGACGGGCAATATTGCGCTGTCTGGCACCACAGCAGGGTCTACCGTTTCTGTGGCGGGTACGGTAGTTGGCACCCTGGCAAATGCGATCGCCACAGGCAGTGATCTGGTGATTAACCTAAATGCTAATGCTACGCCGACCAACGTGCCAGCACTGCTGCGGGCATTGCAGTATCAAAATACGGACGTGCCTAACCCAGACATCACGGCGCGGTCTGTACAAGTCACGCTGACGGATGGCGACGGCGGTACGTCTACAGCCAGCACCGTCACCGTCAATTTACAAATTGCCCCCGAAATCGACATTCAGGGCAACAGCGTTTCCATCGCCGATGGCGATACGACACCGAGCACAGCCGACGACACTAACTTTGGCTTCCAGGCGGTTGCCTCTGGCAGCATTACTAAAACTTTCACTATTAACAACTTGGGTAGCAACGACCTCGTGCTGTCCGGTAGTCCCTTGGTGCAGCTCAGCGACGACACCCATTTCTCTGTTAGTGCACAACCCGCGAGCTTTGCCTCCGTTGGCGGCAGCACCACCTTCGACATCACGTTTGACCCGGCAGCAGCGGGCTTTCACACCACCACCGTCACCGTCGCCAGTAACGACAGCGACGAAGGTATCTACACCTTTGATCTGCAGGGATATGGTCAGCCCTTTGTCATCATCAACGAAATTGATGCCGATACTGCTGGCACTGATGCGCTGGAATTCATCGAGTTGTATGACGGCGGCGCGGGCAACACCGCCCTGGATGGGCTGGTGCTGGTGCTCTACAACGGCAATGGCGATAAAGTTTACGACGCCATTGATTTAGACGGCCAGACGACCGATGCCAATGGTTATTTCGTGATTGGTAGCGCGGCGGTTGCCAATGTGGATTTGGTGGAGTTTACGACGGATGGCTTGCAAAATGGGGCCGATGCGGTGGCACTGCATGTAGGCAACGCCGCAGACTTTTCCAACGGAACGGCGGTGAGCACTGCCAATGTGGTGGATGCAGTGGTCTATGACACCAATGATGCGGATGATGTCGGACTGCTGCCGCTGATTACCGCTGGCGGACAGCTCAACGAAGATGCCAATGGCGAAAAAGACACGCACTCTCTACAGCGGATTCCCAATGGAGGTGGTAATCAGCGTGATACCAGCAGCTTTGCTGCGTTGACCCCTACTCCGGGTGCAGCCAACTTGCCTAGCGTAGAGTTTACCCAGGCGACTTACACCAGCAGCGAGGGCGACGGTACCAGCAATGTGGTGACCGTGACGCGAGGCAGTGCGATTGGGGCAGCTTCGGTGCAGGTGGCCGTGCAGGGGACGAGCACGGCGACCGGTGGCAGTGACTACACCGACACCGGATTTCCCCTCACGGTGAACTTTGCCGATGGCGAAGCCAGCCAAACCGTGGCGATTCCGCTGATGGATGATGCCGCGGTTGAGGGGGACGAGACCTTAGTGCTGGGTTTGCAAAATCCAACCAATCTGACGCTGGGCAGCCAAACCACCACCACACTCACCATTACCGATAACGATAGCCCTGGCTTCACTATTGTGGAGTCTGGCGGCATGACGCAAGTGGACGAGTCTGGGACAACGGATAGCTTTACCGTCGTGCTGAATACGCAGCCCCTCTCGGATGTCGAGCTGGCGATCGCCACCAAAACGAAGTCTAAAGCCGGTGATGAAGCAACCTTCACTCCCCCCACCCTGACCTTTACTCTAGCGGATTGGGATCAGGCTCAAACCGTCACAGTGACCGGGGTGGATGATGATCGCGATGATGGGGACCAAACCAACACATTGATCATCAGCGTCGTGGATGCCAACAGTGACGATGCTTTTGACGCCCTCGCAGATCAAACGGTGAACGTCACCACGGTTGATAACGATACCGCTAGCATCACTCTCACTGAATCCGGCGGTAGCACTGCGGTGACTGAGGGCGGCATGGCCGATAGCTACACCCTGGTACTCGACACGCAGCCGACTGACACCGTCACCATCAACCTCACCCCCGATGCGCAAACCCAATTAGACAAAACCACAGTGACGTTTACTACGGCTGATTGGGATCAGGCTCAAACGGTAACAGTAACAGCGGTAGATGATGGGGCGATCGAGGGCAACCACACCAGCAGCATCAGCGCCGCAGTGACCAGTGGTGACGCCAAATATGATGGCTTTACGCTCGCGCCTGTCACCGTAGCGATCGCGGACAACGACATTCAAACGGTGAATCTGGCGGTCAATGCCAACAGCGGGACGGAGGCCGCAGGCACGATCATTACGGTGACGGCCACCGCCGATGGAGCGGTCAATGGTGACCAAACGGTCGATTTGGCGATCGCAGGCAGCAACATCACAGCCAGCGATTACAGTCTTAGCAATCCCGTCATTACGATTCTCAATGGGCAGACCACCGGCACTGCCACCTTCACGGTTTTGGATGATGCGTTGGTCGAGGAGACGGAAACCATCACGCTATCGCTGAGCAATCCCTCAGCAGGATTGTTGCTGGGGGCGACGACAAGTCAGTCAATTGCGATCGCTGATAACGACGACAGCGGCATCTTCAGCTTTGAACAGTGGATGTCATACACCACGATTCGCGCTGGGCAAGTGTACGAAAGCTCGCTGGTGGACTTCAATGTCGAAATTGGCGGACTACGCATTGCTCCACTGTTCGACGAAACTGACTACCTCAACGACAACCCCGATGTGGCGCTAGCGGTGCAGCAGGGCACGTTCAACTACGGCTTTGAACATTTTGTCTTGTTTGGTATCAACGAGGGCCGTGCTCCGTCTGATTGGTTCGATACTGACTATTACCTCTCGCAAAATGCTGATGTCGCCGCTGCGGTCAGCCGGGGGGAAACGACAGCCATTAGCCATTTCCTTAACTCAGGCCACCGTGAAAACCGCGACCCCAGCGCGTTCTTTGATGCGAGTGACTATTTGCTCAAAAATCCTGATGTCAAAGCGGCTGTTGAAGTTGGAGCCTTTGATAGCGGCTTTGAGCATTACATCGAATTTGGCGCTGAAGAAGGTCGCCAATCGAGTGGGCTGCTGTTTGAGGAAGCGTTTTATCTCGCACAAAATCCTGATGTGGCGGCTGCCGTCCAGTCAGGTGCAGTTACGGCGGGTCTCTATCATTTCCTCTCGTTTGGTCAGGCTGAAGGGCGCGACCCGTCGGCGGCGTTTGACCAGAGTACATACTTAGAGCGCTACAGCGACGTGGCCGCAGCAGTGGCGAGCGGTGCGTTTGCCAGCGGCTTTGAGCACTACGTTTTAAACGGTCGGGCCGAGGGTCGCCTGGCGGTTTAGCGATCGCCCCCGCAGTTGAGATACACTCTGCTGAGTGAGCAGGCAACACTGGGTGAGCCAATGGTTTACTCCTGCTGATGAGGATGAGTGGGAAGTGAGCAAACTATCCATGCTGCAAAAACGGATCATCTACGTGACGGGGTTACCCCGCGCCGGGTCAACGCTGCTGTGTCAGCTTTTGGGGCATCATCCCGATATTTACTGCACCGGCCACAGCTCGCCGCTGAGTCAAGCCTTGGTCGGGTTGCGTCAGCACCTCAGTGATAACGACTTTCTTCGCGCTCAGCTTGATGTGGAGTTTGAGGTGGTTTATCAGCGGCTGATGAATGCCTTTCAAGGCTTTATGAATGGCTGGTTTGCCGAAACGGACAAAGCGTGGGTGGTGGATAAAAATCGTGGCTGGCTCAACCATATCGAAACGGTGGCGCAG
>JBCCJU010000149.1:0-13705 GCA_039027715.1 Cyanobacteria bacterium P01_C01_bin.120 | reverse complement strand
GGTGCTCGCGCCACAGAGTATCAATTTGCTGCAGGATAAAGAAGCGCTCAGCTTCTCGCATCAGGCCGGGCTTGGCCTGATCAACTTGAGCTTCCTTCATGTCATAGGCAGTACGTACCTGCTCATGCAGGAAGGTCTTGATTTCCCCAACGGAAAAATCTTCAAGTTGACTGGGCTCTAAATCCGCCAGTAAATAAACAAATTCTTTGACCTTGTCCACCATCTCCGGCAGTTTCCACTCTTCGGGAGGCAGTTCAGGGTTGATATAGGCTTCAACGATGTCGTCCATCGTGCGAGTAGCATAGGTAATCACCAACTCCTTAAGGTCTTGCCCTTCCAGGACGCGCCGCCGCTCCGCATAGATGGCGCGTCGCTGGTTGTTCATTACCTCGTCGTATTCGAAGACTTGCTTACGGATATCGTAGTAGTAAGTTTCGACTTTCTTCTGGGCGTTTTCGAGGGAGCGTGTCAGCATGCCCGATTCGATGGGCATGTCCTCTTCCACTCGGAACATATTCATTAGGCCAGCGACGCGATCGCCCCCGAAAATTCGCAATAGGTTATCTTCCAAGCTGAGGAAGAAACGAGTGGAACCAGGGTCGCCCTGCCGTCCTGCTCGACCGCGCAGTTGATTGTCCACCCGACGAGATTCATGACGCTCGGTACCAATGACGTGCAGACCACCGGCTTCGACCACTTTGTCGTGTTCGGCATCGGTATACTTTTCGTATTCCTTGAGAATCAAGTTGTAGGCTTCCCGCAGCTTTTGGACAACCGGATCTTCAGTGGGTGCTTTCTCCGCCGCGATCGCCACTTTATCTTCCGCTTCCAGTTCCGGCAGGCTGCGATCGCCGTAGGTCTCAACGGCGAAATCTACCGTCTCTTTTAGAAATCCATCAGTCTCTGCCGACAGTTCTGTGGGGAAAATATCCGGTGACGCCTTCCAAGTCTTGACTTTCTTTTGGCCGTCGCCAAAGCCTTGGGATTTGCTGCGCCCCTTTGTCCCGGGAACCGACACCATCAAAGCGTCATCTTCCGGCTGCACAATGCGAGGCATTAAGTATTCCCGCAGCTTTAAGCGCGCCATGTAGTCGGCATTACCGCCAAGGATAATGTCAGTACCACGACCGGCCATGTTAGTGGCGATCGTCACGGCATCGCTGCGCCCCGCCTGAGCGACGATTTCAGCCTCGCGCTCCACATTTTCGGGCTTCGCATTCAGCAGATTGTGAGACACCCCAATTTGCGCCAGCAAGCTTGATAGGAGTTCTGATTTTTCCACACTGGTGGTACCCACGAGCACGGGTCGATCTTGCTCGTGCATTTCTTGGCACTCTTTGGCAATTTGCAGCCATTTGCCTTGAATACCAATGGCGTGAATATCCTGAACTTCACTTTTAACCAGCGTTTCAACGTCACTGCTGGCCGTCAACGTGACGTTTCCAGGCTTTTTGGCCCAGCTCAACAAATCGGCTTGCGAGGGGAAAGCAAGTTCGGCAATGCGAGCTGGATTATTGCCCAAATTCGCATCCAGAACTTGCTTAATGCGGCGTACTTTTTCTAGATCACTGCTGCGAATTAACACTGGCTTTTGTGCCTGCACCTGTTCCAAGCACTCCTTCGCAATCCTGCTTGGATCGCCGGATTCAGTTTTATAAACTACATCGGCCAAATCGCGGCGCTGCGACGGTTTGTTCGTGTCGATCACCGTCACTTCTAAGTCATAGATTTTCTCAAATTCTGCTTCTTCAGTCTTAGCGGTGCCGGTCATGCCCGACAGCTTGGGATACAGCAGAAAGAAGTTTTGGTAAGTAATGCTAGCCAGCGTTTGAGTTTCTGGCTGAATCTCGGCGTGCTCCTTAGCCTCGATCGCCTGGTGCAAACCATCGCTCCAGCGTCTGCCAGGCATCACTCGCCCGGTAAATTCGTCTACAATCACCACTTCGCCGTTGCGAACGATATAGTTAACGTCTTTAACGAAAAGCTCTTTACCCTTAATGGCATTGAAGACATAGTGAGCCCACGGGTCTTTGGGATCAAATAAGTCCTGTACGCCCAGCAGTTCCTCCGCCAGGATAAACCCTTCGTCAGTCAACAATACGTTCCGCGCTTTTTCGTCCACTTCGTAGTGGTCATCGGGTCTCAGCTTGTCAGCCACCTCTGCCGCTTTGGTGTATTTCTCACTAGGCCGCTCGACCTGACCAGAAATAATCAGCGGTGTCCGGGCTTCGTCCACCAAGATGGAATCCACTTCATCAATCACGCAGAAGTTGAACGGACGCTGCACCACATCTTCAATGGACGTGGACATGTTGTCGCGTAAATAGTCAAAGCCAAACTCGCTGTTGGTGCCGTAAGTGATGTCACAGGCATAATTGCGCTGGCGCTCGGCCGGACTCATACCCTGCTGAATCAGGCCCACCTCAAGGCCCAAAAAGCGGTGAACCTGTCCCATCCACTCAGCATCTCGACGGGCCAGATAGTCGTTCACGGTGACCACATGGGCGCCTTTCCCCGTGAGCGCATTTAAGTAGGTTGGCAGGGTAGCAACCAAGGTTTTGCCTTCGCCGGTTTTCATTTCGGCAATTTGCCCAGCGTGCAGCACCATGCCGCCCATGAGTTGCACATCAAAGTGACGCATGCCCAATACTCGGCGCGAGGCTTCCCGGACGACGGCAAATGCTTCCGTCAGAATATCTTCAAGGGTTTCGCCTTTTTCCAAACGCTGCTTAAACTCACCCGTTTTCGCCGCGAGGTCTTCATCTGACAGTGGCTGGATATCCTCTTCCAGCAGATTGATTTCCACTACGTCAGGCTTGTAGCGCTTCAGTTTACGGGCGTTTGGATCACCAAGCAGAGCTTTCAGCATATGTCCGGAGACGATGGGTTGACAGAGTTTTAGTAAATCGAAAATATTAGCGCTTAACAAGGGGCGATCGCCGCACCCTAAATGCGTTTAACTTTACTATTACAGTTTATTGATCCTACCATTTGAATTTCAGAGATCAGAGAACGATGACTTTTTCGCTGTTCTTTGGCAACTGTTAGGGGATTTCTATGTCTAGAATAAACATTGATTTACGTTAGCTGTTCTCCCAAAGCATTCTGCCGGTATATTCTCAGCTGTTCTATCCATGAAAATTGACTCTGAGCTATTGCATTTTGCTTCCTCACGCTGTCGTCTGCCGCGTAGAGACTGCGCTGCCCAGAGGTGGGCTCGACGACACTCGCGGCTGATCAATCGACGACGATGTTTTGAATTCTGACCGGCAAGCTGGCATGTCCCTTCATTTGAGTTTGCCCAACTACCGCTGACAGTTGCGGTCATCTTGAGACTCCCAAACCACGACCCCATTTGATTAATGATGGGCAATTGAATTTTGTTGTTTTAAAATTTTCAGATTTAACTATGGACTGTAGTCACATTCAGTTTAAATATATCGATGCTCTAGAAACCGAGCATTTGAATCAGCTCATCAACCTATTCCAACAGGCAGCTTTTTGGGCCTGCGATCGCACCCCCGAAGACATGACAATCGCGATCGCCCATAGCCATCCTGTGGTCACGGCCTGGGATGATGACGCCTTGATTGGCTTTGCCAGAGCCACCTCTGACGGTATTTATCGGGCCACTATTTGGGATGTCGTCATTCATCCCGATTATCAGGGGGCTGGTTTGGGTCGCAAGCTTGTGCAAACGGTCCTCAGCCATCCGTTGATCAGCCGGATTGAGCGCGTTTATCTCATGACCACCCATCAGCAACAGTTCTACCAGCGCATCGGCTTTGAAGAAAATCAAACCACGACAATGGTGCTGTTCCAGCGAGAGATTGAGCCAGTGCCCAGTCTGCGCTCGGTAGAAGTTGCGCCATCGTCCTAGTAGGCTGAATCAGTGGGCTGAAGCCGTCGATCAAGGATGCCGCGTGGCCGGAGCGGATAAACGAATGGCCGACCTGCCGCCTTAGTGCTCAGGTCGGCCAGCGCATTTTATCCAAAAAAGCTGTCAGAGAGGACTCATAAATTCTGGGGCCACTGTAATTCAGGCCATTTGACCATTGATGGTCTGAAAGTCCCGTAATTTTGATAACGTTTCTCTGTAATCTGTTTCATCGCTGCATCTACGTCTAAGAGGAACTGCTGTGCTCGAATTCATCACCTTACCGAATAACGTCTTACCCCCCGTTGCTCCCTATTCTCATGCTGTGCGGGCCGGCGATTTTTTGTTTGTCACAGGACAACTGGCAGAAGATCCAAATTCAGGGGCAATTGAAAAAGGAGCGATCGCAGAGCAGACTAAGCAAGTGATGGAAAATCTCAAGCGCGTGCTCAATCATGCTCAAACGGGGTTTGACCGAGTTGTGATGTCTCGCATCTTCGTTACTGACTTTCGCTATTACGAGACGGTTAACCAGGTCTATGCCAGCTATTGCGCGCAAGATAAGTTGCCCAGTCGTACCACCGTGGGAGTGACGGCGCTGGCCGGTTTTGGTGATGTTGAAATTGACCTGATTGTCTACTGCGGTGATTAAGGCGCGTCGTCAGTTGATCCTGAAAAGCTGCAGTAATTGGGCGTTATCACGTTAGGCTTCAGGGGTTGAGCTTGCAGTGAAAAGCCCCTGAATCAGCCATTATTGTATTTCTAGAGATGATGTCTGCGCAGTAAACACTCTAGTGCTTACAAGCCAGCAGATTGATTGATATAGGGTCGCCTAGTACAGGTCATAGCGCATTAGTTGGCAAGGCAAACTGCCGTTGAGAACAGGTATACGCTGGGATGATTTGAGGCCAATGGATTTCGCTAGGGATTTATTCCCGCTCAAAACAAACGCTGTCCAGCCCTTGAAGCGCTGCTTCAGCACGTCTCCCAGCAGCTTATAAAACGCGCCTAAATCTTCGTCTCGCCCCAGGCGCTCACCATAGGGCGGATTGCACAGAAGAATCCCGCTGTCGGCAGGGGCGTCAACCTGTGCCAGCGCTTGATGATGCAGCGCAATCTGGCCGGGGATATGACAATTTTTGGCATTCGTGCGGGCTTGAATAATAATTGCCCGATCGCGATCGCAGCCCACAATCGGCGCATCCAGCGCATCCCGTTGGGCTGTTTTTGCCTGCTGACGTAGTCGTTCCCAGAGCACAGCATCAAAGTCAGGCCAGCTTTCAAACCCAAAGCGATCGCGAAATAGTCCTGGTGCTCGATTCAATCCGATAAGGGCTGCTTCCAATGGCAGCGTGCCAGAGCCACATAGCGGGTCACAAAATGCCTGATTCGTCTGCCATGCGGATAAATAGATCAGGGCTGCCGCCAAGGATTCTTTGAGGGGAGCTTTGCCCACGGCAGGCCGATAGCCGCGACGATGGAGGCTGTCGCCGGAACTGTTTAGGCTGACGGTGGCGCGATCGCGATACAAATGTACGTTGACCTGCACATCAGGAGCTTGAGTATCCACGCTAGACCGTTCGCCCCAGCGATCGCGCTGCTGGTCAACAATGGCATTTTTGACCTGTAGGGCTGTGAAGTGAGTGTGGTTGAGGCGCGCTGTTTTGCCAGTGGCGGCTACGGCTAAAGTTAAGTCTGGGGTGAGGTGGGGTTCCCAGTCGAGGGCCTGCACTCCGGCGTAAAGGTCATCAGCGTCACGACAGGCAAATTCTGCAATTTGCACCAAAATTCGGAACGGTAGTCGAGCCCATAAATTGACGCGATAGAGTAGTTCGCGATCGCCCGTAAAGCTGACGCCACAAAACCCAGGCTGCGGATCAATAGCGCCCAAACGATGCAACTCTTCAGCGGCAATTGCTTCCAAACCTTTGGCAACCGTAGCAAAGTAATGCTCCATAGGCCCTGTAACTCTGAAGACTGCAGGACTCACGCGAAGGCCCCTGGTGTTCCCCTTCTGGAGAATATCGAATGCGATTTTCCACATTTAGAAATCGAGCGGACACAACCAGATTCAACTGCGTAAGTCTTGGATTTCTTAGCCTATCGCGTTTACCTAGGGGAATTTTCTCCTTGACTGAGCAAGTTTGAATTTTTCCAAACTGTAGTTTTACTGAAGAAGATCTCGAAGTCCCGGCTCAATTCATACAGTTTTACGTGGTTTCTGCGACGCCATAGCCCTGCAGGAAGACCAAAATAGATTTAATTCTGGAGAACGCAAGCAGGTCTGAACTTGCTGCTCTTGGGGGCAATTTAGAGCAGTTTATCATTCTTGCAATGGCGTCCTTACAGGTGAGTGCCTGACCCTTGGGGGCTTTAGGGTCAGGCTATTTCTTCTTCAACGGATCTGGCAGAGCATCACAAAATCTTGTCCAGTCCATAAATTAAAGACTTGAGGGGCATTACCCGCCGCACTGCTAGCAGCACACCTGGCATATAGCAAGCGCGATCGCTAGTGTCATGTCTGAGCGTGTAAATTTGCCCGGGCGCGCCAAAAATTACTTCTTGGTGAGCGATCAGTCCTGGTAGCCGCACGCTGTGAAGACGAATGCCGTCATCTGTGCTGCTGCCTCGGGCGCCGGCCAGTTTCTCAGTTTCTTCGACCTGGACAGGATTGTAGGCTTTGTTGGGAGCGGAAAGCATCTGCGCTGTCTGAATCGCCGTGCCGCTGGGCGCATCCGCTTTTTGATTATGGTGCAGCTCAATAATCTCGACATGCTCGAAGTATTGTGCAGCCTGCTGCGCGGCCTGCTGCATCAGCACTACGCCAATTGAAAAGTTGGGAATAATCAGACAACCAATGCTGGCTTTATCAGCAAATTCGGCAAGATCTTTAATCTGGGCTTCAGACAAACCAGTGGTGCCGACGACTGGCCGCACCCCATAGGCGATCGCAGCCCGTATCGATTCATAAATCGTACTTGGGTGAGTAAAGTCAATCATCACTGCCTGTCCTTCACTTTGCGCCTGCACTAAGGACGCTTCCAAATCAGGCGTGACTGGAATTTCGACCGGGCCGCATCCCGCAATTTCGCCGATATCTTGTCCCATAACGGACGGATTTTTGTCAATCGCGGCCACCAGGGTCATGTCCTCAGCGTTAGTGACGACCTTAATTACTTCGCGTCCCATCTTGCCGCAAGCGCCATTCACCACAACGGGGATTGTTGATTGTGCTGCCATGAAACTTTGTTTGAATAATCGACAGAATGAGTGTATCCCGATTCTGATGGCGAGGGAGAGAGTTGAAGGGATGGAGTGATGAAGTACGGGCGAAAGGAGCGCACTTTAGGTTTTTGTCCCGACCTGTGCGGCTAGAAATTCCACCAGCAGTTGCACTTTCGCGGATAGGTGACGGTTGACCGGATACAGTACGCTGATGGAGATTTCCGTGCCGCTGTAATCCGGCAGAACTTGCTGGAGTTGGCCGGTGTCGAGGGCTGTCTGCACGATAAAGCGAGGCAGCAGAGTGATGCCCAGGCCATATATGGCAGCGGTTTGCAAGACTTCGCCATTATTGGCACAAACGGGTCCACGAATGCGGACCACGTGCTCACCATCAGCACCAAACAGCGTCCAAGAGTTGTCGGTTGCGAGGTGTCCATAGGCTAGGCAAGCATGATTAGTGAGGTCTGATGGCGACTGGGGCAGACCCCGATCGCTCAAGTAACTTGGAGCCGCACACAAAATGATGGAGGCAGGTGCCAACTCGTGGACAACTAGGTTGGTGAGATGGGGCGGTTGAGCGATGCGTAGGGTCACGTCAAAGCCTTCGGCAATGGGATCGACGAAGCGATCGCTAAGGCTAAGCTCCACCTGCAAATCAGGATATTGCTGCACAAATTGAGCAATTAATGGAGCTAAATAGCGGGTGCCAAATGTCATTGGGGCGTTAAGACGCAGCCGTCCCTGGGGTTGAGTTTGCAGATTAGAGACGGCCAGTTCAGCTTCAGCAACATCGGCCAAAATGGCTAAACACTTCTCGTAAAATGCCAATCCAGTGGCAGTGGGCGTTACTTTGCGGGTGGTGCGCTGGAGTAACTGCACTCGCAAAAACTCTTCCAGATTCATCACGAGCTTATTCACCGCTGATCGAGATACGCCCATCTCTCGAGCGGCCGCCGCAAATCCGCCGGCATCAACCACCTGGACGAAGGCTCGCATACTTTCAAATTTATCCATAAATTGCCAATCAAAAAGAGACAATATGTCAATTAAATATCATATTGTCTTTTTATAGAAGTCATTCCATAATAAAACTATCGATAAATTAATCCTGACGCCAGATAAGGAGGTGTCCCATGATTACGATTCGACCAGGTAGCGATCGCGGCAATGCTGACTTCGGCTGGCTCGATAGTCGCCATACCTTCTCTTTCGGCAACTACTACGATCCGGCCCATATGGGCTTTGGAACTTTACGGGTCATCAATGAAGATAAGGTGGCTCCGGGGCAGGGTTTTTCGACCCACGGCCATCGGGATATGGAAATCATTTCCTATGTGCTCGATGGGAGCCTAGCTCATAAAGACAGCCTGGGTAATGGCTCTGTCATTCGGCCTGGAGATGTACAGCGCATGTCGGCAGGGACGGGCATTATGCACAGCGAATATAATGCTTCCGATGCCGAGCCAGTCCACTTTTTACAAATTTGGGTGCTGCCGCAAGAGAAAGGCATTGCCCCTGGTTATGAGCAAACTTATTTCGCTCCCGAGACCCGGCTCAATCAGCTGCGACTCGTTGGTTCTCCAGATGGTCGCGAAGGTTCGGTTGTCATTCATCAAGACCTGAATCTGTACGCCGCGACGCTGCTGCCTGCAGCGTCAGTGACTCATGCTTTGAAGGCTGGACGGCACGCTTGGCTACATGTGGCGAAGGGCGCCATCAAGCTCAACGACTACGAGCTGAGTGCTGGGGACGGCGCCGCGATCGCTGAAGAAACGGCTCTCACTCTCGTCGGTGGCAGTGAAGATGCCGAAGTGCTGCTGTTCGATATGGCAGCCTAAGCAAGTTATGGGGTTGGTCAGGGTTGAGGTTCAACGCTGGCCAGCCCTACAGCTTTTAGATGAGACTCGGATAAAGGCAAGGCGCAATATCGTTTTCCTTTTCTGCAGTTACTATGGCTTCAGCCATCTAAAGACTGTCATTATTTAAATCTCTATCCCTTCGATGATGAGGGTTTCAGTTCCTGGCTCATGAAATTGGGCTGAGAGTGATAAGGCTGAGCGCATCATATTTCCAGCTTGAATAAATACCATGCTCTGAACCACGTCCAGCTAGAAAATCAGAGTTTCCAGAATTGCTATTGTTGCATCTGAGATAGCTGCTATGCAGAGGCTTCAGCTAATCAGTAGAAGTTTCTTTAGGACCGCGATCGTCGATGTTGACGTGTCCTGAAAGTCATGGCCAGTCAGATTTATAGGATTAAATTCCGCGGGCTGCTGTGGCGGCAAGACTGAAGCCAGACAGTTGGTGTTGCCATTGATTACTACAACTTTTGATTTTTGAATGTGGATTCGAGACCGTTTTCCTATTAGGGCCTTCAGTCTTAACGTCTGTAGCTCTGGAGAAGAGAGTCGGTATAACTTCTTAAAAATGGATAGATACCCATAAAAAGATTGCAAAGATTTTGACCACAATTATTTAGTATCAACAAATTCTCTTTTTAAGTTGCTGTTAGTCCGTGCTTTTTCGGAAGAGCTAGATAGTGAGGGAAGCAAATTATTGCTGCTGTCAAACAGAGTGATCTATCTGTTGGTGGCTCTGCGGCACTGCTGATGGTTAACGGAACTACTAGAGCAGGGCCGAGGTGGCACTGACAGAATCTAATACTGCGCGCCATCTATCCGAAATCTATCTCTATGAAATTACGTTTCGCACGCCAGAGCGGCTACACCTTCATTGAACTCATGGTGGTGATGATTATTGTAGGCATCATAGGCACGCTTGCTTATCCGGCCTACACGTCTATGGCCCGCAAAGCTTACTATGCTGAGGTGAAGAAGACGATGGGCGTCATCGCTGAAGAGACCCATCTTTATTTTGTTGATCAAAGTCAATATCCGCCGGAAGTCGCGGCGGGCGTACAGCCAAAAGGCATTCTGAACTGGCCGGCTGACGCTCCGCTAGACGGCGTGTATGACTATGACCAATGGAACGTCGGCAGTAGTCAATGTTACATTCAAATCGCCTTTCAGGGGGATAACCAGCAAGTCGATTATCCCGTGAATCAAGTGAATGTGCCGCCACAAAACTTTGCTGAGTTTGACGATGATTTAGTGCTGGGTATCGCGCTTTACGACTGCTAGAAGCTGGCGCTGTATTGCCGATACATTGCCGATGTTGACATCGTTATCAAGCTGCAGACGATTAGTCCAGCCTGATAGTATGTGTAAAGGGATGTAAACATTCGAGAGAGAGTTATGAAACGCGCGATCGCTTTAGGATGCTGGCTGCTGATCATGCTGGTGACCTGCTTAGTCGGCGCTCAACCGGCATTTGCCAGTAGCGACTACATTTCACCCGCCCCCGCTGATGCCGAAGTTTATCTAATTTCGCCCAGCGATGGCGAATCTTTGTCCAGCCCTTTCGCGGTGAAATTTGGCCTTAGGGAAATGGGTGTGGCTCCCTCTGGTGTGGAGAAGCCGGGCACAGGACATCACCACCTACTAGTTGACCTAGATGAGTTGCCGGCTCTGGATGAGTCGCTGCCCGTCACTGACCACATCAAGCACTTTGGCGGCGGCCAAACGGAAACGATGCTGACTTTGCCGCCCGGAGAGCACACGCTGCAGCTGCTGCTGGCCAATTATGTGCACGTTCCCCACGAGCCGCCGGTTATTTCTGACCCAATTACGATCACTGTGAAGTAATTCAGCTCATGCCGCAGAGCGGCTATGCCAACGCTTTCTCTAGCAATTAGCGATAAGCTTTGGGCATGGCTGATCTGACTTGGATTGAAGGCGGCACCCGCTGCGGCAAAACTGCTCGCCTACTGGACTATTTAGCCGAAATTGCGATCGCTCCGGTAGCAACGCGCCCCGCCGGAGCGATCTTTTTGCTGTTCGCTGCCAATGGTGACAATCGACTAGCGCTGACGGAGCGGCTGGCAGATACTCTACCGGCCTCATTGCCAGTGACGACGGCCACCCCAGCAGGCTTTATTCAAAACGAAGTCACCCTGTTTTGGCCAGTGCTGGTGGAAAAGCTAGCGCTGAGCCCACAGTTTCCCATGAAGCTGCGCCCTGAAAATGAGCAGGAGTTGGCTGCACAACTTTGGCGGCCAGAGTTAGACGCGGGGAGCTTGGAGATACCCGGCTGGACGGAAACGCAAACGGTACGGCGATCGCTTGACTTTCTGCAACTGGCAGCGATGGGCGACATTCCTGCCGAAGCGTTGCCTGAACGTCTGGCTGCGGGCATTCCCGGCGGCATTGCCACCCAGGAGATCTGGAGCAACGTGGCCGCTGCCGTTCTCACCTGGCGCGATTGGTGTCTGCGGCAGGGATTTTTGACCTACAGCATCGCGACTGAACTGTATGGACAACATCTGCTATCTGATCCGCTCTATCGGGAAAAGTTTCCCCAGCGCTTTGCTGGGCTGCTGGCGGACGATGCGGATGAATACCCCGCCATTTTTGCCGAACTGCTGCGGCAGGGTGAGGTGTGGGGGTTGCCCACAGCAGTCACCTGGAATCCCCTCGGCAAAGTACGGCTGGGGGTGGGAGCCGACCCGGACGCTTTTGTAACGCTGCGCGCCACCGCTGTCAGCATTGAAACGCTCTCAACCACGGCCACTGATGCGCTAGCGGCCACCTGGGCCGACAGCCTAGTGGAAACGGTGCTGAATCCCATCGCGACGCCGCAGCCGGTGGCGGCCATGCAGCTGATTCAGGCCACCTCACGGGGGGAACTGCTACGGCAAACCGCCGACGCGATCGCCCGCGCCATCCAACAGCAGCAAGTGACGCCGGGAGAGCTGGCCGTGATTGGCCCCGGATTTGACGCGATCGCCCGCTATACCCTGGCGGAAATCCTACAGAAGCAAGACATTCCCGTCGCCTCACTGAACGATCAGCGACCGCTGGTGAGCACGCCGCTGGTGCGATCGGTCTTAACTCTGATTCCGTTTATTTATTCTGGTCTGGGCCGCTTTCTGGCGCCCGATGCGGTAGCCGAAATGCTCGTCGTTTTGAGCCAATCGCCCCAAGGGGCTAGCCGCACCTGGTACGAGCGCGTGCAAATCGACCCGATTCGCGCGGAACTGATCGTTGATCACTGTTTTCAGCCCGATCCCGAGCAGCCGCAACTGCTGCCTGTCACCGAATTTCCCCGCTGGGATCGGCTCGGCTACCAAGCCACCGAAGCCTATAACACCCTGCGGGAATGGATTGATCAGCAGCGGCAGGCTTTACAGCGGCGACTGATCACCAGCCCGGTTAATCTCATCGATCGCGCCATCCAAGAATTTCTCTGGCGGGGCAACTATCTGCCCTATGACCAGCTCGCGGCACTGCGAGAACTGATGGAAACGGCCCAGCATTTTTGGGAGGTGCAGGGGCGGCTGCGGCTGCGGCAGCAGCTCACCAACGAATCTCTCGATACCAAGCTATCTCCCGTTGGTCGCTTTCTGCAGTTACTCCTGCAGGGCATCGTCACCGCCAATCCCTTTCCGGTCAAGCCGCTGGAACACGACCAGCAGGGCGTGACGCTGTCCACCGTGTTCCAATACCGCTCGCAGCGCCTGTGTCACCGCTGGCAGTTTTGGCTGGATGCCGGTTCCCCCCGCTGGCTGACGGGCACTGATGCCCTGTTTGGCTATCCCATTTTTTTGGAAAGCTGGGACGGCCATCCCTGGAAGATAGACTTTATCGAACAGAGCCACGAAGTCCGCCTAGAGCGAATTTTGCGCGACCTGTTGGGCCGCACGACGGAGCGAATCATCCTCTGCCACAGCGACCTAGCGGTCAGCGGGCAGGAGCAGACCGGGCCGCTGCTGACGCTGGTAAATTTGGCGGAAGAAATGGAATTGAAGCTGGTGGAGGAAGAGGTGGCGAGTTCTTGAGGGGATGGGGAATAGAGAATGGAGAACAGGAGTTCGTACTATATCGAGGAAAGAGCTTTTGGCTGAGGCAAAGGGGTAACGTTTCGCTTTAGACTAGCTACAAGCAAAAAATGAAGGAGGGCATTTTGGCAAAATCTACGAAGTCTGAAAAAGTGCCCAAGGCAATGCAGGAGACGTACAGCCAGATTACGGCCATTACCGACAACTTTGCCGCTCAGCATTTGAACGCTGAATACGCCACGCTTATACGTCAGACGACAGCGGCGCTTTGTCGCAAGCGGCCGTCGCCGCTGAAAAGTGGGCGCGATCGCAGTTGGGCCTGTGGCATTGCCCATGCGATCGGCATGGCCAACTTCCTGTTCGATCCGTCCCAAGACCCACACATCAGCGCTAGTGATTTGTACGCCTGGTTCGGCGTTAGCAGCAGTACTGGTCAAAGTAAATCCAAGACGGTGCGCGACACCCTGGATATCAGCCAGCTTGATCCAGAGTGGTGCTTGCCCAGTAGGTTGGACGACAACCCCATGGCGTGGCTCTTATCCATCAACGGCCTGATTGTGGATGCCCGCTCGGCCCCGCCCGAAGTGCAGCAACAGCTAGCGGCAGCCGGCTTAATTCCCCACGTGCCTAAAACTGGCCAGACAGCAGAAGACGTTCTGGCAAATGCTATACCGTTGCCGACGCCGTCGCCATCTAAGTCGAAGAAG
>JBCCJU010000148.1:0-13707 GCA_039027715.1 Cyanobacteria bacterium P01_C01_bin.120 | reverse complement strand
TTTGACTTGACCACTGAAGACGAGGGCAAAGTTCTGATCCTCTCTGAAGATGGTGATTCCGCTGATGCTGATGACAACGCTGGCGGCGGCACGGTGCGCGCTCAGTTCGACGGCCTCGCCAACGTTGACAGCATTGGTCTGCTGGACATTGAAGAAGCCGACGGTCTGATTACTTTCTATGGTGAAGACGACAGCGTCATCACTGAGATTGCGATCGACGCTCTAGGCGACAACAGCCTGCAGCAGGTCTCCTTAGGGGTTGAAGCGGTGTCTTACCTGGAGGTGGCCTTTCCTGGCAGCGGCGCTATTACTGAGCTGGCTTTCAGCTTGGGCGAAGAGGTCGCTAGCATAGCCGACCTTGCGTAATTTCTGCGCATGATTTTTTGCTCGGTGCTCTGGTAGTAGGCATATGCTGCCGCCAGGCATCGAGCAAAAAATTTGTGGATTCACCGCTACGGCTGAGGGAGCAGCGATTCCGTTCCGCCCAGACATCAACTACTGTGACGGGCTTAATTTCGGCTCTTCAGCAGCAGTGATGAGACTTTAGAGCTCGCTAACGAAGGTGATGCTGCTGTGGACTTTGCCAGGGTAACTCCCGCAGAGCCGCCACCACAGCTGCGATCGCGCTTTTTTCTTGTCCGCGAGGGCGGCCATCACACTGCTTGTTCCTCGCCACTCCAATCCCAGGGCGGGGCTGCGATCGCCTTAACAAAAGAATCAGGCAACCCGACTTAACCAAACTGGCTGATTGGCCCGAGATAATATTGCTGGTCGACTTCCTCCGCTGCGTGGGCTTGAGGCTGATTCAGCTATTTTCTTAACTGCTGATGACAGTACCGAGCAATCTGCTCGTTGACAGATTCTAAGTTAAACCGCTGAGTTGCTTGAGAATAGGCCCGCTGCACGATCGCAGTGGCTCGGTCTGGATGGCTTTGACAAGTTTTGATCATGTCCGCGAGGTTTTGAATATCTCCGGGATCCACTAGCCAACCTGTTTGTCCATGTTCCACCAGCTCAACAGCACCGCCAGCTGCTGCCGCGATGACCGGAGTTCTAGACAACATGGCCTCCACAATCACCCGGCCAAATGGTTCGGGAGCAGTGGAGGTATGGGCCACTAAATCGCAGGCAGCCATCAGCTGAGGAATGTCTGAGCGAAACCCCAGAAACCTCACCCGATGGGTCAGATTAAGTTCCTTAACTTGCCGATGCAATTGCTGCACATAGTCTTGCTCCCCAAACAAGGCATCTCCTATGAGCACTGCCACGACGGTGTCAGGACAGTGCTGCAATGCCTCGATCAAAATGTGCTGCCCTTTCCAGGGAGAGAGGCGGCTAAAGTGGCCCACAATAAATGGAGAGGTCTCGTCCGGTAAAGCAATCTGTGATGCGAGTTCATGACGGCAGCGATCGCACTCGGAAGCAGTGGCGTATGCTTCAGGTCGAAAGCCGTTATACACCACATGAACATGGTCAGAGCGCCCGCCTGCTTGAACAAAAGCGTCGCGGCTTGCTTGGGAATTCGCAATGATTAGGGCGGCGTGATTGGCGAGGGTAACGATGAGACGGCGATTGGTAAGGCTGAAGTGGTCGGAAGAAACGATATCGTGGAGATGATAAACAAAGGGGCGGCGACTCATCCAACTTGCGATCGCGCCTACCACTAAGGCTTTTTGAGTATTGGCATAAATTAGATCATAGTCTTTGCTCAGTTGGGCCACCGTCACAATCAAAGGCACGAGGTGTTGGATGCTCTTAAGCCCCGCTAGCAAGCCACTAGCTTTCTGAACTTGGAGAGCCTGTTCAGTAAGAATTTTGACCGGAATCTGCAGTTGCCGCAGCCGTTCAGGAAAGGTGCCTTCCGCGAAGACTCCCACCAGGCTGGTCGGCCCGAAATGTTGAGCAATATCAGCCAGGCAAAGTTCTGCACCGCCCAGCTTGCCACTTTGATCGAGAAAAAGGACTTTCATGAGCTTGTGGAATTTTACTGAAGGAGAACCTGTTTGACTTGCTTTGCAATGTTGGGCCAGTTGAAGTGAGTGTTTGCATACTCGCGACAGGCATCGCGCGAGGGTAACTTGAGATTGCCCGTGAGAATATCGTCCAAGGTGCCAGCGATCGCCTGTTCGCTCGGGGAAGCCGTAATCAGCTCTGGAGAAAAGTCAGTAATCACTTCGGGCATTCCCCCGACGGGTGTACAGGTAACCGGGGTGCCGCTGGCTAAAGATTCCAACAGCACTAGACCAAAACCTTCGAGAGACTGGCTAGGCATAATGGTCAGGTCAGCCGCCTGATACGCAATGGGCAAATCTTCATCAGGCAGAAAGCCCAGAAATTTCACTGCGTGGGTGAGATTGAGATCAACAGACTGCGGCTCTAAGGCTTTTCTGAGGGGACCCTTGCCGGCAATGGCTAACCAAAGGTCCGGATGATTGACTGTAAGCTGGGCAATCGCACTCAGTAATTTATCCAGCCCCATCCGGTGAACCAGACGACGCGGGGTAAAAAGCACAAACCGGTCTTGGGGCCAGCCGAGCTTTTCACGGGCCTGCTGGCGAGATAAGGAGTTTTGGAACCGCTGGGTATGGACACCACCGGGAATCACGTGAATCTTGTCCCATGGGATACGGTATTTTTGGTATAAGATTTTACCAAATGCTTTACTGAGCACAATAAAGCGATCACAGCGGCGATAAACCTGGTTTTCCATCTGCTGCTTCAGCCAAACGCTGAATTTGCCGCCGCCTTCTTGCTGACTTTCGATCGCCCAAGGACCGTGAAAGGTACAGGTGACGGGAATGTCTTTAGGCAGGTGGGGTAGGGTGGCTAGGCCATAGAGCGCAAAGTGGATATTAATGGCATCGGGCTGAATGGACGCGATCAAACGAGAATTTTGATATGCGCCATAGAGGCGGTGCAATAGGGAGGCATCCGGCTCGGCCAGATTGTTGAGCCGGATGGAGGGCACTGAACTGTGCGTAGGTAGCCCAATGCCAAACAAGTCGATATGGGTTGTGGATGCTACAAGGGTGTGAACGAGCTCATAAATATAGCGATCAAGACCGCCGGGTTTGTCGGGGAACCAGTGGTTGCCAATGACCGCAATTTTTGAGGGATGCATCGGTTGAATCAATTATTGAATAAGTGTAAGGCGACTAAATTTTGGTCGATCACTAAATTACGCGATGGGCAACTAATTCCCTCTCATCCCAACTCTTCTCTCCGAGGAGAAGGGCTTAGGACTTAGGACTGACGCATGGCCCCTTGCGTTCCCCAAATCCAAGGGAAGTTGCATCCGATTTTCCCAGACTGGGGATAAGGGAGCAAAACCGGATGCCATGGGCAAGTCTCAGAGCTGTCAGGAAACTGGGCTTTTCTCTCGCCGGGAGAGGGCAGACCAAGGACTTAATCGGTAAGGAGCTTGAGCAAGTCGGGCATTACTTTACTGATTACGCCTGCCCTAATAGCTGAACCGGATAGCTAATGTCGTTGATGCGAAAATTAGGCAAGGAAGCTGAATTGATGTAAGCAGCCATTATTTTGCAGGCATCTCAGCGCCAAGCAAATTACTATGCTTTTGCCAGGTTGTTTCAAGCTAAGCAGGTGGACAAAATTCAATCGTCACCGTTAGTTTCGGCTCCACTCAATCAGTCAGAATCGTTGAAACCATTGAGGCGAAAGCTGAGCGAAGTCGTTCGCTTTGCGTCTCCCGAAGAGAGAAAGCCGGATTAGTCATCAAATCCGCCTATGAGCTCATTTACTTGGGAGAACTTACGATGACTTACATGAATATTAACGCCAGCATATCCCCTCGAGAAAAGTCTGATCAAGCCTCTGATAAACGCAGGAGGATGTCCTCAGCCTCCCCTTTCATCCCAACTCTAACCTCGGACATACCGCCACCATCACCATCGTCATAAATTCATCCTGATACTGTAAAACGTAAGAATGTAGCTATTGACGAATAAGATCAAAAATAAATTTTCTGGTATGCATCCAAATTGGCAAGGCTGACGTACTTAATAGACAGCATGAGCAAATTGCTCTGCAATATTTGTCAATAAGGATTGTAAATGAGTGGTCAAAAGAAACAAGTACGTCGCTTTCTATTAGCAACTTGGACGTGTTTCTTGCTAGTTACCTTGTCAGCACCAGCGTTCAGCTACCTGACTTCTGCACTGCCAATGCAAGGACCCCAAGCTGGCGCTGACGTGCAGTTTTCATCGGGGAGCATGCTAGACGACAGTTTAATGAGTCTCAAATCAGATTTGATGGCGCAAGGCATATCGAGCGCGTCCATGGTGACCTATGGCACGGTATTAAGCGATGAAAATGTGGTGCCTAATTCACCGAATACCAATGCGCGCGGAGCCGTCGGTGCTGTACTGGTGGGCGATCGCTTAGTTGTGCGCGGTAGCTTTGGCAATCTGACCAGTCAGATGCGTGACTATGCAACAGATCCAGTGAATCCTCCGAACACTGACATCACCTCAGCGTTTCACATTCATATGGGGCCATCGACTGAGAACGGACCCTTTCAATATGCACTAGATGTCAGCACCGACGAAACAGGTCGTAGCGGTAGCGCCACCGGCGAATATATGCTTACGGCGGAGCAAGTGCAGGCCCTTCAGGATGGCATGCTCTACTCTGACTTGCACACTGTCGATAATCGCGGAGGCGAACTGCGAGGCATCTTAATGCCATACTAAAAGCTGTCATTTTAGTCTTTCAATACTCTGACAGCTAGAGATTTAAAACTCTGCGGATAACATCAATATGGGCGCGAAAATGCTTGTCCTGATAAGACCCACAGTATGGATTAATCACGCGCCCAAAAATCATCTGCCAAATGCGTTTTCTTTAGAGTCTTGCCTAGCTCAAATTATGATTTTAGTCGCCTAATCTGGGCTGCTCAATCTAGAAATATGTTTGATTTATTAAAGATTTCAGTAATTTTTTGGTTGGCAGACCTGGCAGTATTTTTATACTTAACAGGATGAATCGATTGACTTCATAAAAATGATTTTAAGTCATTTTCTATATATTTTATTAGCTCTTAAGAGAGCTGTAATTTTGATTGCAATCAAGAAATACAGATAGGCAAGCTGGGTCTTTAATTCAATAGCTTCTTACGATAGAAGGCAGATAAATAATGGATACAGAGCAAATAGCTTTCTATCTTTAAGTATGCACTCATAGCAAGGCAACGACTGCCGGTATGATGATGCTTAGCGGCTTCTGTGTATCCTTGGCCTATGGATTCTGAGAAATCTAGTTCTGTTGAGCGGACTACCCGGTTAGATCGGGAGTTATGGCTAGCAGTTAAGCAGGGGCAGGTAGAAGTATTAGGCATTTTGTATGATCGCTATGCTGGATTGGTGTATGGCATCGCGCTCAAGGTGCTGGGCAATGTTCAAGAAGCAGAAGATTTGACCCAAGACATTTTTGTCAAACTGCCAAAGTCTTCCTTCAATCCTGAAAGGGGTTCCCTTAAAACGTTCATAGCTATTTTGACGCGATCGCGGGCTATTGATCGTGTGAGAGCGCGGCAGCGAGCAGCTCAAAAAGTGTCGCAAAATCTATCGCCAGAGTTGATATCATCTGCAACTCCTGATGCTTTAGAAAAGCATTCTCAGCAGGAACAAGGTCAAACTGTACGAGCAGCACTTTCAGAACTATCCAGTCAAGAACAACAGCTGCTGAAATTGTCTTATTACGAAGGATTGACGCAGGCAAATATCGCCGAACATTTGAATTTGCCTTTAGGCACCGTCAAATCAAAAATGCGTCGCAGTTTAATCAAGCTGCGTCAAATGCTAACAGAACAGTCAGATTGATGAACTACCGGGTATAACGGTATGACCGAGCCAATATCATTAGAAGACCTTCAGCAGTTAGTCGCGGGCTATGTGCTCTATAACCTGAGCCCCGAGGAGTCAGCAATCTTAGAAAGACTGCTGGCAGATAATCCGGCGATCGCTCAAGAAATTGAGCAAATGCAGCAGGCCTTAGAACTGGCTTACGCACCGGCTGAGATTGCTCCGCCTGAGTCCTTGCGGACCTCTGTTTTGCAATCTTTTCAGGCGTCAACGGCGACAGCTAATGTGGTGTCATTGCCCACCCATCGCTCTCGCTGGCGACGCTGGAGTGTAGGATTAGGCGCTACGGCTGCGGTCATGATTGTGGGATTGGGGATTAACAATTACGTGCTGTGGCAATCGGTGCAAACCCTGCAGGCACAGCAGCAGGCAACAGAA
This sequence comes from Cyanobacteria bacterium P01_C01_bin.120, assembly GCA_039027715.1. GTDB lineage: Bacteria > Cyanobacteriota > Cyanobacteriia > Phormidesmidales > Phormidesmidaceae > Halomicronema. Next base: position 7,447 of record JBCCJU010000148.1, on the reverse strand, counting down.
TTAATGACAGTTTCTTTGCAGCCGATATCAGGGGTTGATCGCTCAGCCTCATTGACCGTGACTATTGATGCCACCAACTTGGCAGCAACCCTAAATGCAGAAAATCTGCCGCCTCTGTCAGAAGGGGAAGTATATGCTTTATGGACAGTTTTGCAAGCTGATGCCCCATTTACAGTGGACGATAAGAATGCCATTCTGACAGCCACACTAACGTCAGAGGCCGTAGCCGGTGACCCAATAAAAATTACCTTGCCTCGGGCTTATCGTGAACAGGATGTCGTTACGGCGATCGCCATCACGATTGAAGCAGCGGATGCTCCTCAAAGACATGAAGCTGCCCCAATCTTGTTTACCAATCTCTAAAAGGCGCAATATCCCACCGTTACAGACTGGGCAGGACTAATACTGTTGTATCTTAAAAGCCCTTTAAAAAGAAAAAAGGAGAGCTAAACTAGCTCTCCCTACCATCAGGGTGCATCTACATAACACAGTATGGCACATGATGGATGAGGGGTGAAACCCCCATAGCTCGATTTAATGCTTCTTAACCATTCAATTTTTGACTTAATAGCTGATTGGTGAGTTTAGGATCGACGCGGCCACTAGTCCGTTTCATAATCTGACCGACAAAAAATCCCTGTAGCTTTTTCTTGCCAGCACGATATTTTTCTAGCTCATCAGGATGAGCCGCGAGTACTTCATCAATGATTGCAGCAATTTGCTCGGGGTCGGAAATCTGACTAAGGCCACGCTCCTCAACCATAGTCTGAGGTGAACCACCCTGCGACAGCAATTCTGGCAGGATATCTTTAGCAATCTTGGTACTGATGGTTCCTGCGGTAATCATTTGAATCATTTCTGCCAGCATTTCGGGTTTCAGGGCCATCTCACTAATCGCCAGCTTTTCCGCATTTAGATAAGCGGCAATGTCCTGTGTAATCCAATTAGCCGCCAACTTAGCATCGGCACCGCCGTGCACGGCTGTTTCAAAATATTCCGCTACCAAACGCTCGTCAGTTAAAACGCGAGCATCATAGGCGGAAAGGCTCAGACTCTGGCTATAACGATCGCGCTTTTGGGCCGGCAACTCGGGAAGTTCTGACTGCCACTTTGTTAGCTGCTTGGCTGATACTTCAATCGGCGGGAGATCCGGTTCAGGAAAATAACGATAGTCGCTCGAACCTTCCTTAGAACGCATGCTGATGGTGCGTTGGCTGCCCTCTTCCCACAGGCGCGTCTCTTGATGGATCGGTTCCCCTGCTTCAACTGCCGCTACCTGACGATCAATTTCATATTCAATCGCCTTCTGAATGGCACTGAAGGAATTCATATTTTTAATTTCTACCTTTGTCCCAAACTTTTCTGTGCCCACAGGACGCACTGAGATATTGACATCGCAGCGTAAAGAGCCTTCCTGCATATTGCCGTCGCTCACTCCCAAATAGCGCATAATCCGGCGTAATTCTTGAGCATACTCGGCGGCTTCTTGACCGCTGCGCAAATCGGGCTCAGATACAATCTCCACTAGCGGCACTCCAGCCCGATTAAAGTCCACCAGCGAGTAAGCAGAACCCGAAAGGCGATCGCTGCCAGCATGAACCAGTTTGCCCGCATCTTCTTCCATATGCAGACGGGTAATGCCGATGCGCTTATGGCTAACTTCTTTAGTTTTAGGCTCAACAAGCTCAATCTCAAGCCAGCCATGCTCAGCAATGGGCAGGTCAAACTGCGAAATTTGATAGTTTTTCGGCAGATCAGGATAGAAATATTGCTTGCGATCGAACTTGCTGTAAGGGGCAATCTGACAGTTCAGCGCCAGACCAGCCTTGACGGCATATTCCAACACCTTTTGATTGAGTACAGGCAAAACACCGGGTAATCCCAATACAATCGGATCAATATGCGTGTTGGGGTCTGCTCCGAATGTGGTTGAACTCGGCGAAAAAATTTTGGTTGCCGTACTTAGCTGACAGTGGGTCTCTAAACCAATAACAGCTTCGTACTGGGTTTTAGTGGGAGCAGCAGACGTCATGACAAACCGCGATCGCAATTAACTTAGTTATTCTAACCTTCGTCACTGAACTGACTGGCGTATTGTCTAGAACTTGCTCATTAATCAAGTATTGCCGGTCAAACTGGGAATGGAAAAACCGTCATCGGTCTATTAAAATCAGCCCCAACCCCACGGCCAATAACGAAGCTCCTTAAATTATGGGGTTCACAGCATATCATCAAAATTTATGTAAGACGATGGATGAGGGACGTTTTAAGGATGTGTCTGAATTGTCAAGGCAAATTATAAAAAAGACGTAAAGTAAAGACATGGTAGTATTTGGTTGGATTTTGCCACCCTGGAAAAGTGCACGATCGCTGTAGGGCAAAGTCTTGGGGATGAGGAGTAGCGGATTAATATAATGAATCGAATAGAGAGTGGTGCGGATACCGAGGTTCAAATAACGTCATCCCACCCCATTCGGGTTGGTGTGATTGGAGTCGGCAATATGGGCCAACACCATACCCGAGTCCTAACTCGCTTAAAAAATGTTGAGCTGATTGGCGTTTCAGATATCAATCTCGAGCTCGGGCTAGACACAGCCAGTAAATATCGCGTTCGGTTCTTCGAAGACTATCGTAATTTGATCGAGCATGTTGATGCTGTCTGTGTAGCAGTGCCAACTCGCTTACATCATTCTGTAGGCATGCTTTGCCTCCGGGCAGGTGTCCACGTGTTGATTGAAAAGCCTATCGCTGCCAGCATTGCTGAAGCCGAGTCGCTCGTGAATGCGGCGGCTTCCTCTAACTGCATTTTGCAGGTGGGCCATATTGAGCGTTTTAATCCAGCCTTCAAGGAGCTGCGCAATGTTTTACGCACTGAAGAAGTGTTGGCGCTAGAAGCTCGTCGTATGAGTCCCTATTCTGATCGAGCCAATGACGTTTCTGTTGTGTTGGATCTAATGATTCACGACATTGATTTGCTGCTTGAATTAGCTGGGTCTGCTGTTGTCAAGCTATCGGCCAGCGGCAGTCGCTCAGCTCATTCTGGCTATCTTGACTACGTAACCGCCACGTTGGGTTTTGCTAACGGCATTGTTGCCACTTTAACGGCCAGCAAGGTAACTCATCGCAAAATTCGGACAATTGCTGCCCACTGCCGCAACTCTCTCACTGAAGCTGATTTCTTAAATAACGAAATCCTGATCAACCGCCAGACAACAGCCAACACGACCACTAATTACGGTCAAGTGCTCTATCGCCAAGACGGCCTGATTGAAAAGGTCTACACCAGTAACACAGAGCCTCTGCATGCCGAACTAGAGCATTTCGTCAATTGCGTGCGCGGTGGTGACCAGCCTTCGGTTGGTGGTGAGCAAGCTCTCAAAGCCTTGCGACTGGCCAGTTTAATCGAACAGATGGCTTTAGATGGCAAGGCCTGGCACGGCGAAGATTTGGCTTCTACAGGTATCGAAGCAACGACCGTAGCGGTTTAAGGCTTAACGGCTGGGGTATTTCAAATCGACGGAGCGGCTAGCCGCTCAGCAAATTTTGGCAAGTCCTTGATCTAGCATGCTAGATCAAGGACTTGTAAGTATGCGTAATAGCAGCTTAAAGTACGCCTAAAAGTGCTGAGGCAGTTCCTAGTCGCCAAAATTGATTACAGTTCCTGCGAGTATTTAGCGCCGCGATAAGTTAGCTCAACCTTTCCATGCTCTTGATGGGGCATAGAAAACCGCTTGCGCGTTAATCGAGCACCGCGATAAGTACCAATTTCCTCGACTGCCTGTTCCTGAAGCGGCGAAAGATTGGCTTCGTAGGTGTGACCGCGATATGAAAGTTTCATGACAATAGCTCCAGATAAAGGGTTTTCGAGAGTGAATCCAGATAAAACTGTATTCACTTATACAGTTCTCTTTCTTATTGTATGCAGAATTTGGCCACTTTGCCGTCTCGCAGTATTTATTTACGTCTCTAGGTCGAACCTGTCGGTTTTAACCCGTCCAATGCCAGAGTGGTGTAGTCAGCAACGTGCTTATACTTAAAAACGTTTGATAATTGAGAATGACAAGGGGGAAAGCGTGCCCGATCGCATTTTGTTTTGGCACCGCCGCGATCTGCGAATCAGCGATAATTTGGCCTTGGCAGCGGCTCGGGGGCGATCGCCCCAGGTTACCGGAGTTTTCTGTCTCGATCCTCACATTCTTGACGGTGATGATGTCGCCCCAGCCCGCGTCACTTATATGATTGGCTGCCTAGCGGAACTGCAGCGACGATATGCAGAGGCCGGCAGCGAACTCCTCATTCTCAAAGCGGAGCCAGTCAAAGGCATTCCCAAGCTGGCACAAGCCATTGAAGCTCAGGCAGTTTATTGGAATCGCGATGTGGAGCCCTATTCCCGCGATCGCGATACTCAAGTTGCTAAGGCTTTAAAGGAAGCGGGAATTGAAATGAAAACCGGCTTCTGGGATCAGCTTTTGCAGGCGCCGGGCACGGTCATGACCCGCTCGGATAATACGCCTTACACCGTTTACAGTCCCTTTTGGAAAAATTGGCTGCAGCAGGAAAAAGCACCAGTGGCTGCGACTTTGGAATCAGCGACAGGGCTCTCTGAAGAATTGCGGGAGAAGGCGCAGGAAGCGGGCGCAATCACCCTACCCAGCGCTCAAGATTTGGGCTTTACTTGGGATGCTCCCTTATTGCTGGAACCTGGGGAATGGACGGCTCACAAACAGTTAGAGCAGTTTTGTGATGAAGACCGTCAAATTTCTGAATATGACGACCAGCGCAATTTTCCCTTTGTGGATGGCACGTCGCGGTTGAGCGCGGCTTTGAAATTTGGGGCGATCGGAATTCGCACCGTGTGGGCGGCGGCAGACGATGCTTACAATCTTTGTCGCAGTGACGAAACCCGCAGCAATGTGCGGACTTGGCAGCAGGAGCTAGCCTGGCGCGAGTTTTATCAGCACGTAATGTATTTTTTCCCCGAGTTGGCAAACGGACCTTACCGCGACCATCTCAAAGATTTTCCCTGGACCAATGACGAAGACCAGTTTCAGGCTTGGTGTGATGGTCAGACGGGCTATCCCATCGTCGATGCTGCCATGCGTCAGTTAAATGAAACAGGCTGGATGCACAATCGCTGTCGCATGATTGTGGCTAGTTTTTTGACTAAAGACCTGATTATTGATTGGCGCTGGGGTGAAAAATACTTTATGCAAAAGCTATTTGATGGCGATTTGTCGGCCAACAACGGCGGCTGGCAGTGGAGCGCCTCTAGCGGCATGGATCCCAAACCACTGCGGATTTTCAATCCGGCCAGCCAGGCTCAGAAGTTTGACCCCGATGGTGAATATATTCGTCAGTGGGTGCCCGAAATTCGTCACTTGGATACCAAAGATTTGGTCACAGGGAAAATTTCTGAGGGAGCGCGCGAGCGCGCCTGCTATCCTCACCCCGTCGTTGATCATAAACAGCAGCAAAACATCTTTAAGGACAAGTACAAAGCGCAAAAGGCTGCGACCAAATCTTAAACGCTATAGCGAAAGGTAAAAGTAAAAGCCTTGTTGCGTAAGGATTGTAAAAACCAAGAATAATTGAATCAATTGCAATCTACCATATTGCTTCTTGGTCATTTAGAGTCGCAACTGCAGCAATCTCGGCTCCCATGTTGAAAATTTGGCAGAGGCACAATTACCCCGTCTATTTCACAGGAATCCTAATGACTGGCGAGTGCTAGAGGAGCTGTTTGGCTATTCTGCTGCAAGTTATGCTCATGCGTATTTTCATGTCTGTTGACAGGTATGCGGATAATAAATTCTGTACCGACTCCTAAGGTAGAAATGCAATTTAGCTGTCCCTGATGATTTTTCGTAATGATTTGATGGCTGATAGACATGCCGATGCCCGTGCCGATGCCTTCTGCTTTGGTGGTGAAGAAAGGATGGAAAACTCGTTGGCGTACGGCTTCAGTCATGCCGATACCAGTGTCAGCGATCGCAATTTCCACCCAACTCGATTGCAATACTTTTGTGCTAATCATGATTTTCGGTGAAACTTTACTGGAGTCAGCCCGAGCACTAGTGCATTCCAACTCCAGCGCATCAATCGCATTGGTCAAAACATTCATAAGCACTTGATTAAGCTGACTTGGAAAACACTCTACTGCCGGCAACTCGCCATAATTACGCTCCACCGCAATGTCAGGACGATGGGATTTTGCTTTCAAACGGTACTGCAGAATTACTAAAGAACTTTCAATGCCCTCGTGCAAATCAACGGCTTTACAATCTGCTTCGTCTAGCCGTGAAAAGTTGCGCAATGACAGCACAATCTCTCGAATTCGATTAGTGCCAACACGCATCGAATTCAAGATTTTGCTTAGATCTTCTTGGATAAAGGGCAAATCGATTGCTTCAAGTTCTGCCTCGACTGCGGCAATGGCTTCTGGATGGCGAGTTTGTAAAATCTGCAGAATGCTTGATAGTTCATCGAGATAAGTCTGCACATGGGCCAAGTTGCCATGAATAAAGTTCACAGGATTGTTGATTTCGTGAGCAACTCCGGCCACTAATTGGCCAAGACTAGACATTTTTTCGGTTTGTATAAGCTGCACCTGTTGCTGTTCAAGCTGGATAAAAGCTTTCTCCAAGTCATGATTTTTTTGGGCTAGCTCCTGTAGCAGCTGCTGTACTTGGCTAACTAATTGGTTGAAAGAAGATGCCAGATAGCCAACTTCGTCTTTACCCATAATTGGTGCCCGCAAACTAAAATTGTGGCCTTCCGATACTTGGCGGGCGATCTGATTAACGGTGGCCAAGGGCTGTAAGATTGTTCGACTGGTAAGCCAGGCAATTACGCCCGCAATTGCTGTCGCCCCCAGTAAACTACCCAAAATAATTTCAGTTCTCAAGATTTCAGCCTTCTGAAGGGCGCTCTCAGAAGCTTGTTCGACAGCTTCAACCTGATCAGTAAAACGGGCTAATTGATTAGGAAATTCAACAAACTCGATGAATTCTGGACTCTGCACCAACTGCAGCAAAGACTGCTCTGCTATCGCTTCTCCTTCGGCATCCGCTGGCAATGCATCGACTTGCTGGATAAATGCTGTCAGCGCATTTTGAAACTGTACTAAAGTAGCTGAATACGTCTGTAAAAGCTCATTCAACTCATTCATCTGGCCCGGCGGTGTTGAAGACGCTGTGTTGACTTCTGAATACAGTGAGAGAAATTCTTCCAGCAATTGCTGAATTTCGGTGACCTGCATTTGCAGCTGATAGCTCTCTTCTACAAAACGTGGACGATCGCTGATATGAGGTGAAAGCTGTTTAGCGGGCCGACTATAGAGAATTTTGACCTGTAACTCGCTCAATAACTGCCGCTTTGTGGCTTTTGCCTCGCGAATTGTTGAGGCTTGTTGCTGATAACGATTGCCAACAACAAGTCCCAGGGTAGT
>JBCCJU010000147.1:0-13941 GCA_039027715.1 Cyanobacteria bacterium P01_C01_bin.120 | reverse complement strand
TTTTCCTTCGCCATGGTGGCGCGGGTGCGGCGTTTGGGTCGGTAAGGCAAATAGAGATCTTCGAGTTCGGTCTTTTGGGTGCAGGCTTGAATTTTGGCCTCTAGGTCGGCAGTCAGCTTGCCCTGATCGGCAATCGATTTGAGGATGGCCTCTCGGCGATCGCTCAGTTCAGTTAAATAAGCGAAGCGTTCCTGTAGCGATCGCAGCTGCACCTCATCCATGCCGCCGGTGCGCTCTTTACGATATCGCGCAATAAACGGCACGGTGGCCCCTTCCTGCAAAAGCTCTAGCGCCGCAGTAATGTGTCGGCTAGGTAACGAGAGTTCTTGAGCAAGGAGCAGCGTTAGCTCAGACATAAACAGACCGGAAAAATTATCAGGCCAGTAGTCTAGCATTTGCCATCACCGCTCTCTGAGTATGACAACAGCGGCAAGCTTGGCTAAGCCCCGAGAAGAATGCGACCAAAACCCTACCGCTGTTGAGAAAGCTTAATTGAGCAGCTGTTGACCCGGCTTGCCAACTTTTAGACGATTGCCAAAAGCAGTTCCAACAAGCGGTTGCAGCAACTTCTGCAGCCACGTCAATAAACAAAATTCAGCTTGAGTACTGAATCTATCAAGTATTCAATTCTTATTCAGCCCTTTAGACCCAGCGCGCTAGAGCGGATTGCTTTTTAAGCGATCGCCCCCGTCCCGCCGGCCACCGCCGCCGCTCTCATTGCGAGGCCGAGCCTTGTTGACGCGCAATTCACGCCCCAACCATTCAGCTCCATCCAGCTCTGAGATAGCAGTGTCCTCGTGGGCTTCATCTGCCATTTCCACAAAGGCGAACCCCCGCTTGCGGCCCGTTTCCCGGTCGGTCGGCAAGCTAATGCGCTTGACCTCACCATACTCAGCAAACACCTCGCGTAGGTCATCCTCCCCTGCCTGAAAAGACAAATTGCCAACGTAGATAGTCACAGTACTCTCCAAACAAACCTAAATCAAAAACAGATACCCAAGACTTTCAGTCTGAAGATAGCTTCAGTTCAGAAATTCTTTAGATACACGGTTGCAATCATAGCTGATTGAAAATTGCAGCTTAGTAGTGCATCTCACATGTGAGAGCTCCTGACTGAATCGCAATTTGTCGCCCAAAAATACGCTTATCTTTGCTATTGCTCTCATTGATTGCTTTTGCAAAGAATTTTATAGAGCAAAAAACCTACAAAGAATTATGTACTTAATTCTCCTGTGGTCATTGTGATGTAAGCAATCGATGACAGCTTCCAGACCGCTGCCAAACATTTGACGTTTGTCGTCTTTTTATCCAAGAGCTGGCAAAATGCTCTGGACAGCGTTGGCATCCCCCTCCATTCACCAGTCTTACTAGAAAAATTTCTCGCACAAAACTGCTTAAATTTTTTTCAACAGATGGGACCATCGCGTTAGCAAAACTCATCGCATGGAACGAGCCACTATGTTAAGTCTCGTGGCTCTACGCTAACCAGCGGGGGATTATTCACTCTGGAGATTGCCCCTGGGAAGGTGCCGGTTTGCGGAGAGGCTGCCCTCACAGAAAGAGCGATTTTATTGACTTTCGAGGTTTGATGGCGCAAAACCCTATGGCACAATAAAGATCTGAATTTGCACCTGTTCGAAGAATTTGTAAGAGAGTCTACTGCCTGTGACTGCGACTGCTGAACGTTCAATGGCTCCCCGTCGTGTGGTTTTTCCATTTACCGCTGTAATTGGTCAAGAAGGGATGAAGTTGGCCTTGATTCTGAATGTCATCGATCCACGCATTGGTGGAGTCATGATTATGGGCGATCGCGGTACGGGCAAGTCGACCACCATTCGGGCGTTGGCCGATCTGCTGCCGGAAATTGAGGTGGTGGCCGACGATCCATTCAGTCGCTCTCCCCAGGATTCTGATATTCAGCGAGAGCGCCAGACCGACACCTTTCCCACCAGCCGTAAAAAAGTGCCCATGGTGGATTTGCCTTTGGGCGCTACCGAAGACCGAGTTTGCGGCACCATCGATATTGAAAAAGCCCTGTCAGAAGGGGTCAAAGCCTTTGAACCAGGTCTGCTGGCCAAGGCTAATCGCGGCATTTTGTATGTGGACGAGGTGAATCTGCTGGATGATCACCTGGTTGATGTGCTGCTGGATTCGGCGGCCTCGGGATGGAATACGGTGGAGCGGGAAGGTATTTCCATTCGTCACCCGGCGCAGTTTGTATTAGTGGGCTCTGGCAACCCCGAAGAAGGCGAACTGCGGCCCCAGTTGTTAGACCGGTTTGGCATGCATGCCGAAATTCGCACGGTGCGTGATCCCGAGCTGCGCGTTCAGATTGTGGAGCAGCGGTCAGAGTTTGACCTTGATTCCCAAGCCTATTTAGAAAAGTTTTCGGCTACCCAAACCACGCTGCGAAACCGCATCATTGAAGCTCAGACGCGACTGCCTGAAGTCACCATCGACCATGAACTCCGCATCAAAATTTCCCAGGTTTGTGCCGAGCTAGATGTGGACGGGCTGCGGGGCGACATTGTCAGCAATCGCGCGGCCAAAGCGCTAGCGGCCTATGAAGGCCGGACTGAGGTGACGTTAGACGATATTCGCCAGGTGATTGTGATGTGTCTACGTCATCGACTGCGTAAAGATCCGCTGGAATCCATTGATTCCGGCTACAAAGTTGAGAAAGTATTTAGCCAAGTCTTTGGCGTAGCCTTGGAAGGTGACGATGCGACAGCCAATGGCCGTCAGCCCGTGGGAGCGCGCTAGTGGGCAAACGCATCCTGGGACTTGACCCGGGGCTAGCCATTCTGGGATTTGGCGTGATTGACGCAGCCACCACAGCAGCGACTTCCGCAGGTGCCGAGGTGGTGGATTTTGGCATTGTTGAAACGCCGGCGAATACACCGGTTGGCGATCGCCTCTGTACCCTACATGACGACCTGCACAGCCTGATCAATCGCTTCCAGCCGGATTTAGTGGCCCTGGAAAAGCTGTTTTTCTATCGCATGGGCAACACTATTTTGGTGGCGCAGGCGCGGGGCGTGGTCATGCTGGTGTTGGCGCAGCATCAACTAGCACCGGTGGAATATACCCCAGCGCAAATCAAGCAGGCCCTGACGGGATATGGCAATGCCGATAAGGCCATGGTGCAAGATTCCGTCATGCGAGAGTTGGGGCTCCCTAAAATTCCCAAACCAGACGATGCCGCTGATGGGTTAGCGGTAGCGCTGACAGCTTGGTTTCAGCGCTGAAAGGCTGAGAATAAGCTGAAAAGCGAGAGTAAATAAATTGGTGATTTTGGGGTGTTGAGAGAACTGACGTTGGTACCGCTCACTCCTCCAACTGACAGGCGGTGAGTAACTCGACGACGGCAGTATCGGTTACCGCCTCGAAGTGGTCATACCACTGACTAATGGCTCCCATGTTGGCTGGCGTTATTAAGCACACGGCAGCATCGGCTTGCCGACGAATGTGCCGCCAGCTTTGGGGGGCGGCCACCGGCACTGCCACCGTAATCGACTGGGGCCGAAACTTTCGCAGCGCGGCAATGGCGGCCTTGAGGGTTGCGCCGGTAGCCACACCGTCATCCACCAGAATGACAGGACGCTGGGTGATGGCCGGTAATGGGCGTCCGGCTCGATATTGGCGATCGCGGCGCTGCAGTTCCTGCAATTCGGCTTGCACCACCCCAGCAATCTGGTCTGGAGTCACGCCCAAGCGATTAGCCAAAGCCCGATTCAGAATTTGCCTGTCGGGCACAGCAATGGCCCCCATAGCCAGCTCTGGCTGATCTGGCACGCCTAGCTTACGCACCAACCAAATATCCAGGGGCCACTGTAATCGCTGAGCAATCTCATATCCCACGGGCACGCCGCCACGGGGCAGGGCAATCACCCAGCCAGTTTCAGATGACTGAGCCGACATCAGGCGCTCAGCGAGCAACCGTCCCGCTTGGCGACGATCATAGAGCTTGGATGGCGTCATAGTGAAAGGGGCAAAGGGCCGTGACAAAAGCTCCTGTGGACAAGCACTGTTCTGCCCTGTCGCCCAATCTGCCAAGACTTGACCAGACAATAGCGCTTTTTGATCGCCCAACCAGTGATATGAAGGAAACAACTACAGACGCCGCCGAGCGTCAGCGATCGCTATCTTACTTTTCCACCAGCCAACATCATGCCCTCCGAAAATTCAGACGCCACTAGCATCGAACCGATGCCGGTGTCGCTAAAGGTTTCGAGCAGGAGCGCGTGGTTGATGCGCCCGTCGAGAATGTGAGCCGCGCCCACGCCTTGAGCCAGCGATCGCACGCAGCACTGCACTTTGGGAATCATGCCGCCAGCGACAATCCCCTCTTCGATTAGCTGCCGGGCTTGCTTAATGTCCAGCTTAGGAATCAGCGTGCTGGGATCTTTGTAGTCGCGTAAAATGCCCCGCGTATCCGTTAGCAGAATCAACTTTTCGGCATTTAAAGCCGCGGCCAGTTCGCCCGCCACCGTATCTGCATTGATGTTATAAGCTTGCCCAGTATTGTCCGACGCCACGCTAGAAATTACCGGGATGTAGCCATCGGCTACTAACGCCTTAATCAGCCCCGGTTCAATATTCGTGACTTCGCCCACAAAGCCGACATCAGCGTTGCCCTGCGATCGCGCCGTAATCAAGTTGCCGTCTTTGCCACAGAGGCCCACCGCTGCCCCCCCGGCCTGATTAATCAGTGACACGAGCTCTTTGTTGACGCGCCCCACGAGCACCATTTCCACCACGTCCATCGTCTGCGCATCGGTTACCCGCAGTCCGTCTTTGAACTGGGGTTCAATATTGAGCTTAGTCAGCCACGTATTGATTTCCGGCCCACCACCATGCACCACCACGGGACGAATGCCCACGCAGTACATAAATACAATGTCGCGGACGACGCTGGCCTTAAGCGTGCCGTCTTTCATCGCCGCACCGCCATATTTGATGACCACTGTGCGTCCGCGAAACTGCTGGATATAGGGCAGCGCCTCGCTCAAAATGCGAACGCGATCAACGTCGGTTTCTAGGATGCCGCTGGGCAGCTCTGACAGATTAGTCATAGGTCGGGGCAGGTACAGCTACCGTAGTGTATCAATGGTCTGTCGCTAGAGACGATGGGGGCGGCAAAATGCGATCGCGCAGGCGCTCAATGAGGCGATCGCACACGGTTTCCTTGTTTTCCCCTGGCAGCACGGTCAGGTGAATGTCGGCTTGGCCATAGCGGGAACGACGCTGGTTCAACAAATCGGCCAGATATGCCTGCCAGTTGGGGCGCTGCAGCAGGGGTCGCTGCCGACTGCCCTGTAGCCGTTGGGTCAATTCTTCGAGGGGCACGTCCAGCCAGACGACCACGCCCTGGCGCAAATGCCACCAGTTTTCTTGGTCAAGCACAATGCCGCCGCCAGTGGCAATGACCAATCGCGTGTAGGGTGAAAGCTGGCTCAGCACCTGACTTTCCAGCGCTCGAAACGCGGCTTCCCCAGACTCAGCAAAGATTTCCGGTATTTTTTTCTGCGCCGCCTGCTCAATCACGGCATCAGTGTCACAAAAGCGATAGCCCATTTCTGCCGCTATCAGTTGACCAACGGTGGACTTGCCAGCGCCCATCATGCCCACTAGGTAAAGGTTGGCTCCTCGTAATAAATCGATCGCAGAAGAGTCGGACATGAGATCTCAAGCACCCGCAGACAATCACTGCCCCACCGTATCAAAGATTAAGGATGCGCTCAAAACCAAACTTCTCGTCCCTATTTCCCGTCTTCTCATCTCCCCATCCACCCCGATTCGATGTCCCGGCTCATCCCTTAGGAAGCGCGATCGCCCTCATTTTCCTCGCCCTCCGAGGTCTGGTAGGGCGGAATAATCACTCGATAGTCAGCATCATAGACGCCTTCATCGTCTTGATGGGCATCATCCGGCGGCGCATAAATTGAGTCGCGCCGCGCGGCCCGGTCAACCCCATCGTATTTTTGAGCGTAGGCCGTATCCGCCAAAGGATTGTCCGGGGAATCCCAATCTTCCCAGCCATCGGTGATGTCGTCCAGGGTGTCGTCCACGGCGCTGCCGCCGGGTGCCACATAGACCGTATCTTGAGCCGTATCGTCCCAGCCTTTTTCCAAATCGTGAATAGCAGCGTCGGCCTTATCGCGATCGCGGCGCTGGCGGCGATTCAGCTCCTCGTCTGCAGGGCGATTACTGCTGGCATCTGACCAGTCCTCCCAGTCGCTGGGCTTGCGGCGCTGCCCCCACGTCTGCCAATCTTCGGCAGCGACGGCGTTGCTGGGCGATGGAGTATTGGACTGGGGCCGTGATCGCGGTTGATTCGGTGGAGCCTGACGGTTGGGCTGCCGGTCTGCTGGGGCGCGCCGCTGGCGCGACTGCCAGAAATCCTGGGGCGATCGCACATTCCAGCGCCGATTTTGTTGAGATACGCCATCGTCTGACCGCCCCGCATCGGGATGGGGTGGCCGCTCTGGTCGCTCTGGTCGGACGGTCCAGCGGCGCCGATTGGACCGCTGAGCAGAGCTAGCACCGCTATCTGCCAGCGCCGCGATCGCGATGGCTGTCAGGGCTCCAAGGGCGATCGCGCCCACCAGCCACACCCCCAGCGGCAGCGGCAGCGATCGCCAGCCCAAAAAGTTCAGAGCCAGCACAGGCGTTGAATTTTGCAGCGCTAAAACCACCAGCGCCGCCACCATCAACGCCGCAATTATTAACCGAGGGGCTTGCTTTCCCATCGCGGGCACCTCTCCACAGCGATACCCATCTATCCTAGAACTTTACCGTCAGCAGATTCTCACGAATCTTCCTTCTAAACTACATCAGGCAGAAATGAGCAACGTAGCGATCTCTCAGCAATCTAAATCACAGAGAAGGCGTGAGTAAAACAATTCGGCACCAGTGAATCCTTCCCAAACATAAACTAACATTCAATAGTGATAGCACCGATTTTGATTATCTCTAGAAGAATTAAATATTATTTTATTGTGCTTAAGAATCAGTCTGAAAACTCTCTTCAAGGCTGATCTTGAATACTTGAAACTAAGTTATACAAGGCAAAGCCTTCTTCAATTATATTGTTGAGGCTTTGTTTAGAACTAATTTGATTTAAGTTCCTCCAACCTTTGCCATACAGCAATAAATTGCCGCTTCCCCGTAAGCTAAGAGAACGAGGTTTGCTTATCAAGAACTTTACTAATCTTGAGCCAAATAATGCTTCAATGCTTTGTCGACATTTTCCTTTGAGCTGATACTTCCTGGAAAATCTAGGAAATTTCTTCAATCTAATAGATTTAGAAAATGGGAGTAGAATAAATGGAATGAGAATAAAAGAATATAAAGAAAACGTAGGTATCCTTAATGAATCAGATTGAATTAATAGATAAATAAAACCCTGAAATGTGGTACTGATACTATCAGGATTACTATATGATTCTGCTGAACCAAAGCACAGAATCCAAAAATCGAACTCATTTGCTCTGCCAGCCAAAACATAAGGAATTGATGTTCTCGTTTTGTTTAGTTCGAATTCAGGAAACTCTCTAAGAATCAGGAATAACTCTTCGTTATGTGTTTGAGAGATCAAACCTAATTCTTGCCCGATTACTTCAACTACTTCCCACTGTTTTTCGAGAGAGCGATTTATGCCCTGTTTAACAGTTTGCCAGGATTGAGTACTCGAATTCGTGAGTAATTTGGCTAATAATATTAGCAGTAGGGCCAAAACTATACTCACCAAGATGAAAGCAATGGAGCTAGACATGAGGATTTTGATTGCGAAATGAGTTAATCATAGAGGAAGCAATTAACAATCCGGTTTTGTGAGGCGAATCATCTGCTAAAAATGTTTCAGTGAAATTAAAAGCTCACACTATATTGTCATGTTCGCATCCCGATTGCGCATGCTGAATTCACTTCTCATTCGCCCAAGCTGCGAAACCGATACCAGTCGCCATAGAGCGGTTCAATGATGTAAACATCATCACCAAATGGGCTGCCCTCCTTATTGGGCTGATAGGCAAACCCATAGGACATGCGGAAAGGGCCAGCTTTGCTCGTCTCGAAGTAAGTGCCGCCGCGAGGGTCAGCGGCATAATAGTCCACAGTGTAGAGACCTAATCGTTCAAAAAGGCCAGCCGCGTCAAATCTGTCCTCGGCGATCTGAGCATCACTGGCATAAGCGGCGAAATCGGCTTCTGAAATACTGAAGGCTGCCTGCATCGGCAGATTTAGCTGAATCAAAATGTGGGTCGCGAACATTATCGCCACGGTGACGATCACCAACCCTCGCCAGCGAGGTGGCGCTGTCTGAGACTCCGGCTGCGATTTTTTAACGATTTTTTGCAGGTAGAGGCCGATACCGATAAAGGCGATCGCCGGCAGCGCGATTGGCAGCATCCACAGCCACCCAATCATCATGAAAAATCCTAGATTTTCCAAGCCTCCGGGCCAGATGCTGCATCCCAACAGCGTCAGGCAAAGCAGATTGATGCCCAGCAGTACTGCTGCCAGAAATAGTTTCATTGCCTTAACCTCACTTCCCAGCGGCAAGTCACACGCAGTACCATTAGAGACTGCTAATGAGCTTGCTGATTTCTTTCCCCGCTATGCCTACTATGCCCCGTCGCTATCACGTCACTACCTTCGGCTGTCAGATGAACAAAGCTGACTCCGAGCGCATGGCCGGAATTTTGGAGACGATGGGCCTGCAGTGGGAGGAAGACCCGCTGCAGGCGGACGTGGTGCTCTACAACACCTGCACCATTCGCGACAACGCCGAGCAAAAGGTCTATTCCTACCTGGGGCGGCAGGCCAAGCGCAAGCAAAAGAAGCCCGACTTAACGCTGATTGTGGCAGGCTGCGTAGCGCAACAAGAAGGGGAATCCCTGCTGCGTCGCGTGCCTGAGCTGGATTTAGTCATGGGACCACAGCACGCCAATCGGCTGCAGGACCTGCTAGAGCAGGTAATGAGCGGCAGTCAAGTAGTGGCCACTGAACCTGTCCACATTATGGAGGACATCACCAAGCCGCGCCGTGATAGCGAGGTTACTGCTTGGGTTAACGTGATTTACGGCTGCAATGAACGCTGCACCTACTGCGTAGTGCCGGGCGTCCGCGGCGTCGAGCAGTCCCGGACGCCCGCCGCCATTCGAGCTGAAATTGAAGAGCTAAGTCGCCAGGGGTTCAAAGAAATTACCCTGCTGGGGCAAAACATTGACGCCTATGGCCGCGACCTGCCGGGCCTGACGCCGGAGGGCCGCCGTCAAAATACGCTGACGGATCTGCTTTACTATGTCCACGACGTTCCCGGCATTGAGCGGATTCGCTTTGCCACCAGCCATCCCCGCTATTTCACTGAACGGCTAATCAAGGCCTGCTACGAACTGCCCAAGGTTTGTGAGCATTTCCATGTGCCGTTTCAATCGGGCGATAACGAGGTGTTGAAGGCCATGGCGCGGGGCTACACCCACGAGAAATACCGCCGCATTATCGACACTATCCGCCACTACATGCCCGACGCCGCCATCAGCGCTGATGCCATTGTCGGCTTTCCCGGGGAAACGGAAGAACAGTTCCAAAATACGCTGAAGCTAGTGGACGACATTGGCTTTGACCAGCTCAATACGGCGGCCTATTCGCCCCGGCCCAACACGCCCGCAGCCCTGTGGAATAACCAGCTCAGCGAGGAAGTGAAGAGAGATCGCCTGCAGCGACTTAATCATTTGGTTAATCAAAAAGCGGCTGAGCGATCGCTACGCTATGGCGATCGCATTGAGGAAGTACTGGTCGAGGACGTTAATCCCAAAGACCGCTCTCAGGTGATGGGCCGCACTCGCGGCAACCGTTTGACCTTCTTTGCTGGCGATATTAGCGAGCTGAAGGGTCAGCTCATCAAAGTCAAAATCACTGAAGTTCGTGCCTTTAGCCTGACCGGAATACCGTTAGTACCGGCATTAGTGTAAATTTACGCAGTTTAAGCTGGTTTCTGGGCTGCTCTCCAATTGTGTCAACCGGCTGTACTATTCCCCAGATCTGGGCGATAGCAAGAGTTTAAGTAGCTTCTTTAAAGCTCTCTATCCAACAAAGCGCCATCAATTTCAAATGACGCTACAGAACTGTTAGCCATTTTTTACTCATCAACTTTTACAGAAACGGATAGGGCTTGAAAGGAATCCACTGCCCCCAGAGGCGGTTGAGGGTACCGTCGATGATCAGATTGCTGAGAACCGTATTCAAGGCATCTAGCAGTTCGCGATTGCCGGGTAAAACTGCGACGCCAAATGGATGTTGAGTCGGAATTTCGAACGCCACCCTGACCCCGGCATCTTGAGCTTCAGTGGCCATCAGCACTAAAGCATCTTCAAGAATCGCATCAATGTTGCCCTTTCGCAGCGCCTGCAGCATCTCGACTTCAACCTTATTGTTGCCTTCAAAATAGATCGGCTCAATATCGGTAGGTAATAGCTCAAGCAGCTGAGTACTAACGCTTTCTCGCAGAAGGCCAATGCGCTTTTGGCTCAGATCGGCTTTGCTTTCAACGTTAGCATCTTCACGCACTAGCACAGCCATATCAAAACGACCGTAGGAACGGGTGAAATCTGCCCAGGCTCGCCGCTCTTGGGTAATCACCTGGTTGAACCAGATAACGTCATATTCCCCGGAAGTCAAAGCTGAATAGAACTGATTGAGCGGCAAATTGAACCACTGCGGCGTTAGCTTGAGGCGATCGCAGACAAAATTTGCCAGAGCTGGCTCAAATCCTTGCCGCACGCCATTCCGAATGAAGCTCATGGGCCGGACAGTGAGGTTACTGGTGATGATGCGCAATTCACCCGGTACGACTGTCGTAAAGTCGGCTAGGTTCTGAACTTCGAGTGTCTCAGCCATACTTTTTACTGCTAATCTACATGTCCAGAAAGAACGACGAAAGTGACAATCTGGCTTCTGCACTTAATATAGCCACCCTAGCAAACGATTTTTACTCTGGGAAGCCGACTGTGACCCATCAGTCAATGACGCGATCTAGGCAAGCCGTAATTGTTTCTACCACTGACTGGGCTAAGGCATCGTAGTCATAACCACCCTCAAGCCCAACCAGCAACTGTGGCTGCACGTCTAGGCAAGCGCGAGTAAAAAATGCATAATCTGCGGGTTGAAGAGACATGCTCGCCAGCGGATCGGCGTGATTAGCATCGTAACCAGCACTGATAATCAGCAGGTCGGGGGCGAAATTTTGGATAAATGGCATGACCGCCTGCTCAAACTGCGGCTGATAATCGGCCAGCGTGCCTCCTGGCGCCAGGGGAATATTCAATATGTTGTTGTGAAAGCCCTTCTCACTGGCCAAGCCCGTGCCGGGATAAGCAGGAGACTGGTGCAGTGAACAGTAGGCAATGTTGGGATTGTTTTCCACTAGGGCTTGGGTGCCATTGCCGTGGTGCACATCCCAGTCGAGAATGGCAACGCGCTGGATGCCAGGCTGGGTAAGGGCATATTGGGCCGCGATCGCCGCATTGCCAAACAAGCAGAAGCCCATCCCGCGATCGCTGACGGCATGATGGCCCGGTGGGCGCGACAGCACGAAGGCAGATTGCCGCTGCCGTAGCACGCAATCCACGCCGTCGAGCCAGGCGTTAACCGCCAGAAGCGCCACCTCCCAGCTCTGGGCCGACATCGGTGTATCGGCATCAATCTGACCACCCCCAGCGGCGGCCAAATGCTGCAGGTCCGTAATGTATCGCTCATGATGCAGTTGGCGGATACCGAGTAGCGGGTCGCGCTGGCTGAGCGGCGTCGGTGTTTGCCAATGCAGTTGGGCGGCAAACGGGGCGGCTTTGAGGGCTTGGGCGATCGCGACCAAACGCCCCGAATTTTCTGGATGCAAGGGGCCAGTGTCATGCTCTAAAAAGGTCTCGGAGTAGATTACTGTTAGCTTCGGGACCATTAGCTAAACCACTCTGCAGTAGGGGTGTTGAACGTCTGTTCTTCCACCATAGCGCCCGCTTCAGGAACTAGAAAAGCGTGATAAAATAATAAGTACTTTCGCGTATCTTTCAAGCAACTTTGACCAAGCTAAGGTAAACGATTCGACTTATCCTTGGCTGGCCAAATTGCGGCGATTTTGGAGCTTCTCATCACTATGACCATCATCCCCACCGACCTACGGAACGAAATGTCCCGGTCTTACTTAGAATATGCCATGAGCGTGATTGTGGGGCGCGCTCTGCCAGATGCCAGAGACGGGCTTAAACCAGTCCATCGACGCATCCTCTACGCCATGCATGAACTGGGCTTGACCGCTGATCGCCCTTTTCGTAAATGCGCCCGTGTTGTCGGGGAAGTGTTAGGTAAATATCACCCCCACGGCGACACCGCCGTTTATGACGCCCTGGTGCGCATGGCCCAAGATTTTTCCATGCGGGCACCGCTGATTAATGGTCACGGCAACTTTGGCTCCATTGACAATGACCCGCCAGCGGCCATGCGATATACCGAATGCCGGCTGCAGGCGCTGACTAGCGAATCGCTGCTGCAGGACATTGAAGCAGACACGGTTGATTTTGCCGACAACTTTGACGGTTCACAGCAGGAGCCTATCGTACTGCCTTCACGGGTGCCGCAGCTTTTGCTCAACGGTTCTTCGGGCATCGCTGTGGGCATGGCGACCAACATTCCGCCCCACAACTTGGGTGAACTGTTGGATGGCGTGATTGCGGTCATTCGTACCCCAGAAATCACGCTAGACGGGCTGATGGCATTGATTCCCGGTCCTGACTTCCCCACGGGAGCGCAAATTCTAGGGACGCGCGGCATTCGCGATGCTTACACCACGGGACGTGGCTCGGTAACCATGCGCGGGGTAGCCAACATCGAAACGATTGAGCAGCGAGGCCGCCCGGATCGCGACGCCATTATTATCACTGAGCTGCCTTACCAGACCAACAAAGCGGCAATGATCGAGCGCATCGCCGAAATGGTGAATGAGCGACGACTCGACGGCATTGCCGATATTCGCGATGAGAGCGATCGCGATGGCATGCGTATCGTGATTGAGCTGAAGCGCGACGCCTATGCTCGGGTCGTGCTGAATAATCTTTACAAGCAAACGCCCCTGCAAAACAATTTCGGCGTCAATATGCTGGCGCTAGTGAATGGCGAGCCTCAGCTTCTGGGGCTGAAGCAAATGCTGGAAGTCTTTATTGACTTCCGGGTGGAAACCATCACTCGTCGCACTCAATATCTGCTGCGCAAGGCGGAGGAGCGCGATCATGTGCTCCAGGGTTATCTCATCGCGATGGATAACATGGACGCGATTATTACTCTGATTCGCCATGCGGCCGATACGCCCACCGCCAAGCAGGGCCTAATTGACGGCTATGGCCTAACTGAGATTCAGGCGGATGCCATTTTGCAGATGCAGTTGCGTCGCCTGACGGCGCTGGAAACCGACAAAATTCAGCAAGAGCACGAAGATCTGCAGGTTAAGATCACTGATTTCCTCGATATTCTGGCCCGTCGCGAACGCATTCTCGACATTATCGTGATGGAATTGGAAGAACTGCGCGATCGCTTTGGCGAAGATCGCCGCACGGTGATTGAACCCGATACCAGCGATTTGTCCGACATTTCTCTGATCGCGAACGAGCAAGTCGTTATTTTGGTCACCGAATACGGCTATATCAAGCGGATGCCGGTGGATACTTTCGAGGCTCAGAGTCGCGCCACGCGCGGCAAAGCCGGAGCTCGCATCAAAGAAGACGATGGCATTCAGCACTTTATGACCTGCGGCTGTCACGACCACATTGTGTTCTTTAGCGATCGCGGCGTGGCTTATTCGCTACGGGCCTATCAGCTACCGGAAGGGTCGCGCACGTCCCAGGGCATTCCTATCGTGCAGATGCTGCCCATTCCCAAGGAAGAAAAAAT
>JBCCJU010000146.1:0-14066 GCA_039027715.1 Cyanobacteria bacterium P01_C01_bin.120 | reverse complement strand
GCGGCCCTGTCCCTAGAAAAATGGCTGATCAGCTTTCCCAGCTATGGGTTTTTGCTGAGCGTGCGACCGCAGCGGGCAGCCGCCGTACAGCGTCACTTTCAGACCCACAATTTAGTTTGTGAAGCGATCGGCATCGTGACGCCAGGCACCGGCTTGAGTCTTAAACAGGGAGCAGAGCAGGTCGAACTCTGGGATTTGAGCCAGGATGCCCTCACCGGCTTTTCGCGACAGGCAGAGTAATCCCAGTTCTGCAAAATAGCGCTACAAATCGTGGTGGTGGAGGGGTGATGGAGTATGGGAGTGATGGCGCAGAATCTATGGCCGCAATTGAAAGAATTGGTGGCGTTGCTGAATCAAGAGATGACTCCAATGTTTCAGGGCATGAGCGAGACGCTCATACTCCTTTCTCAATCGTTGAATCGGGCTGTGCGAGCCTCTTGATCGCGATTTAAATCATCTCCGAAATCAGCAACGCCGAATTGGTATTAGGACTTTCACTTCTGCCTTTTGCCTTCTGCCTTCTGCCTTTTGCGATAGAACCGCGATGAAAATTGCCCTAGTTACCTATTCCACCAAGCCGCGCGGCAGCGTTATCCACACCCTAGAGCTGGCCTCGGCTTTAGCCGAACGGGGACACGATGTCTGCATCTTTGCGCTGGATAAAGACGGCTCTGGCTTTGAGCAACCGCCCGCTTGCCGGGTGCAGCTTGTTCCCGCTGGGCCGGCCCCGGCTGACGTGAATGAGCTGATCAGACAGCGTATTCAAGAGCTCACCGACTTTATTGCTCAAACGACGGCAGCTTTTGACATCTATCATGCCCAGGACTGCATCGCCGCCAATGCTCTGCTGCAGCTACGCCAGCGGGGACAGATAGCTGCTGTGGTGCGCACTGTTCACCATATCGAAGACTTCCAGAGTCCTTATCTGCAGCAGTGTCAAGACGCCTCGATTCGCCAGCCAGACCTCTGTCTGTGCGTCAGCGATCGCTGGCAGGCCATTCTCAAAACGGACTACAACATCACTGCCCCGCGCGTGATTAACGGGGTAAACTTGACTCGATTTGCGGCGCGCCCATCCGGTGAAGAAGAGGCTGTGAAACAGAAGTATGGACTCAGCGGCTCGCCCCTCTACCTGACCGTCGGTGGCATTGAACCGCGCAAAAATTCCGTTCGTTTGCTAGAAGCCTTTGCCAAAGTACTGCAGTCAGCACCCAGGGCGCAGTTGATCATTGCGGGTGGTGCAACGCTATTCGATTATCAGGCTTACCGCGATCAGTTTTTCAATCGGGTGGCGGCTCTGGATATTGCGATCGGCACCTCACTCGTGCTGCCTGGGGTGATTCCGGCCGCTGACTTACCCGCCCTTTACCGCTGTGCCGACGTTTTTTGCTTTCCATCCAGCAAAGAAGGGTGGGGGCTAGTGGTGCTGGAAGCGATCGCGTCGGCGCTCCCCGTCATCGTCTCTGACCAGCCGCCCTTCACTGAATTTTTGGCGCTGGATCAGGCCCTATGGGTTGATCCCAATCGGCCCGACACGATCGCCACGGCCATGCTCAAAGCCCTGTCCCCGGACAGTCGCGCCCTCATCCAGCGGAGTCAGGCAATCCTGTCGCGCTACAGTTGGCCGCTATCAGCCCGCCTGCATGAACAGCACTATCGTCGGCTGCTAGCGGCTAATCCGCCTGACTCTCGAAGTCTTAAAAATAAAATGCGCTAGGCTTGAATCAATATTGGTTTGGTTGGCCCCGGCCTATACAGGGAAACTGGCCCAATCTTAATTTGACAGTGCTACATCATTTGTCTATATTAAACGGTGTTGAATATCACATGCCCCCATCGTCTAGAGGCCTAGGACACCTCCCTTTCACGGAGGCGACGGGGATTCGAATTCCCCTGGGGGTATCAATAGAATTAAGCCCTTGCAGCGCTTAAATGCTTGCAGGGGCTTTGTTTTTGAGATTATTTCGGATTGCAAAACATCCTTAACATACCCTGCTAATGCTTGAATATCGAAGTGTTTTTAGTCCCTAGTTTAGTCCTCGTTTTGCAAGACTTTGAAGAAAAGCTAAGGCGAATTAACAAGCAACTACGGCAAGAGAAGGTAGGTGTCGCCATGGAGGCAAAGTGTCAGCCATTAACGCTGCGGGCAAATCTCCCACTCAAACCTGACAGCGATCGCACTGGTGCGAAACTGATTCGTCTTCATAAGCTCTGATAATTTTTCGGCAAAACTCGGTAGAGCAAGCTTTCATTTCTGTTTCTCAGCGCAAATTCAAAAAGTATTAGGTGTATCTCACGCGATTGAAAAGGGCCATATTGAAACTGAAAGCGCTGATGTGGAAATGGTTGCGCATGCCCAATCGAAAATTGCTCATCGAGAATTGATGTTATTTGATCGAGCCGCGATTGCGATCCCATTGCCTTGCCAAACTGCTTCAGGACATGGTGAAAACGCTACTCGGCAAATACGGAGCAACAAAAAGGAGTGCCCAATCCATGAGATGGCAGCAGCACTCCTGACCACAAAGCTAGTGGCTTGTTTTGAGCGAAACTTTAGAGGCCAGAGTACGCTGGTTCGGCAGCGGCAGCCGACTGCGGCAGCCGGGACTTCATGTAGCTAACCCACAAGTCCGACAGCTCTTCGGCCTGCATGCGCCAATCGGGATTAAGGCGATACATGCGCCGGGGTCGTCCCCGACCTTCAACTTTTTTCCAATAGCCATCAATCGCCGATTGGTCTTCTAAAAACTTCAGGGCACTATAAAGCACCGTATCGGATAGCCGATAGTCGGAAAAATCTTTGGCCAGCTTTTGAATCAGCTCGGTGCCATAGGAATCTTGCCGCAGCAAGACGGCCAACACGTAGCAAACAGCCAGTTCTTTATTTAAGTAAATGGGCGGTGGATCCTCAAAAAACTGATAAATATCTTCGAATTTCATCGAATTTCTCCTTATGCTTTTGTGAACTGGCGGTTATTCTCGTGTTCCGATCAAATTTCTCAATCACTCCTGACAAATATGACAGCTTACTCCAATCCTGCACGGCCTACGGCTTGAAGCTCCTGACAGCATTACGGGCTGCAACTGGCAACAGTAAAGTCGATGGCGTCTAGCATGGGCAGCAATCATCATGATCCCGGCTTGAGATTTAGGCAAACCCGATCCAGGTAGAACAATTTTAAGCATCTAAGAATATAGAAAGGTAAATTAGCAACAAGATAGTAACTATCCGCAAATCTTGTAGACATTCTTAAATTTCCCTGACCACAAAATATTATTTCGACATTCAAATTGCCCCTAATTCGTCCGGCGATCGCGTCGTTGGGGATCGTTCAGCTCCGTTTCTGATAGCGGCGATTGAGGCAGCTCATCGGTGCGCAGCAGCACTTCGCCATTGCTAACGGCAAACAGTTCAACCTGCAGAGGCCCAATGGTGGGGATCGGCTCAGACGCGATCGCTTGAATATCAATCTCGGTATCTAAGTTTCTCATGGCCTGCAAAAAGGCCAGCAGCGCTTCGGTCCGGCCATCGGCAACGCGGAGCGTTTCCCCCACAAGCCCATCCTGACGCGCCCGAAACTGCAGCGAATCGATCAGTAAGTTCAGCTTTTCGACCAGTTCTTGGTTGGTCAAATTACGGGGATCAACGCTGACGGTGGCCAACCGTTCTCCGGGCTCGTAGATGATTTCATTAATCGCGGCATCGATAAAAACCTGAACGCAGGGATCGCCGTTGGCGACAACACAGGGCTCGCCAATAATGTAGTTGGCCGATGACAGCACCCGCACTACGTAGGACTGACCGTCGCTAAGACGTCTGACTAGGCGGTCAACATCTTCAGCGGGAATCAACAATACCGGACGATCGCGCTCGATGCCGGGCGCAATTTGTTCGATTGCAGTGCGGTTAGCCCGCTGGAACAATTGCTCCACGACTCGCTGAGCTTCATTCTCATCATCAACCCTTAGCAACACTGAAACTAACGGCTGATTGCGCCCAACCGCCACGCTGCCGCGAAACAAATCCTGATATTGACGTTCCAGCAGCGCCACGTCTTCTTGAAGTAATTGCTGCTGCTGCTGCAGTTCCCCTAAGCGCTGTTCACGCTGGGCAATATCGCGATCGCGTTCAGCAATGACTTGATCGCGCTCGGTGATGCGCTCTTGTACCGTGGCCTGTTGTTCTAAGAGGTCAGCTCGCTCGTCTGCCAAGCGCTGGATTTCGCTCCGAAGTTGGGTCGATTGTTGCGAGACTCGGCCCAACTGTGATTTTAAATTTTCTAGCTGCGATCGCGACTGCTGCAGGGCATCCTGGGTGGTGCGTTGCTGGTCCACAGCCGCCCGCAAAGACTGGTTGATATCCTGCAGCTCTTGCTCAGCCTCGCCCTGCTCTTGTCGCGAGTCCGACAGGGCTGATTCAATATCAGTTTTCTCAGTGCGGGCAGCGTTTAAATCAGTTTTGGCCTGGGTCAGGTCATCTTGAATTTGCTCCAGCTCAAAGACACCGGTGCGGAGTTGCTGACTGACCCCGAACAGCAGCGCTAGGGTCGATGCCGAGATAACGCCACCGGTCAAAATGCTGACCACAGTGGCGGTTTGCCGAGGACGCAGATTAAATAAGCTGAGGCGCGCTTTGCCCACGCGCATGCCGATGCGATCGCCCAGGGTCGCAATTACGCCGCCCAGAATCAAAACTGCTAGTACTAGGACATATCCGGTGGCCATGCGCCCGTCACTTACGGTTCATGACCACTCTACTGCACAGCTTTAAGATTACGTGAACTGCTGACTCAGATTAACTGGATCATGAACAGTAATCTTTTTCTTATGAATGGCAATCATGCCTTCTTGGCGCAAATCGCCTAGCAAACGAGTCACGGTTACCCGGGTTGAGCCAATGGCTTCGGCGATCGCCTGGTGAGACAGTTTCAAATCAATCGTAATGCCGTCAGCACTAGGGACGCCAAAATCGCGGCATAAAATCAGCAGAAAACTTACCAAACGCGAGCCCATATCACGATGGGCCAAAGTCTCAATCATCATTTCCGTCTGCAAAATTCGCGATGACAGCCCTTTCAGCATGACCATTGACAGTTCAGGGTTTTCAATCAAGGCTGGCTGCACCTGATCGATGGGCAAAGACAATAGTTCCACTGGCGTGAAGGCCACTGCATGATAAAAACGATCAGAACGCTCGCCTGTAATCAGAGACAATACTCCAAACACGCTGTTTTCACGCAGCAGCGCCACGGTGATCTCTTCGCCAATTTCATAGACTCGGGAAAGTTTGACCGCCCCCTTCATCAAAAAATAAACTCGCTCTGCCGGATCGCCTGGGAAAAAGATAGTTTTGCCCCGCTCATAAGTTTCCACCATGGGTGGAAAAGCTCCTCCAGCGAGTTGGCGGAAGGCATTGGCTAGAGGCTTGTCCTGCGCTGCTACCATGTTGGATTCACTTCTGTCTGCTGGGACTGAACATTACGGCAGCTACATTCTACTGAAGCGAGTTGAAAGGCTGATCCATTCAGATAATCCTTTGAAACCTAGACTTCTTGAAGAAATGCAAACCGCAATGTATTGATCGTCTATTAACCCGACTTATGCTCAGAAGTTTTGTATCCAAAGCTACTCGATGCGTAACCCAGCCATAAAATTCAATAACTTGTCCACGGTTTTTGTCCACGGTTTTGGCGTTTCCCCGCTGCTTCTATTGGTTTGCGCCAGATGCATAGATTAGGGAGTGGCTTGAAAATTAGCGTACCCAGTCGTCGGAGTTTGGCACTGCCAAACCCTGACAGCCACTTTGTGCTTTAGGTGGGTTAGTTAAGTGCCGGTCCCTCAAGAGCTGCAACCTTGGTAGCTGAGGCATTAGGGCTTAAATGCTGACGGACCTAAATTTGAGCTATTAAATCCGATGACATCTCTCTAATCGCAGCATCAAAGCGTCAAACAATTGCGGATTACCAAAGGCGGCACCGCGCCCGGTAGCAAAGCCGCCAGCCCTTAAAGAACGGGAGCTGGGCATTTCCCAAAACCAAAGCGCTGGCAAATGGCCGCGAGGGGCATCGAGGGAAAAGGTGAGCCAGCTGTAAAATTTGAAAAAGCTGAGGGGCCGCCAGGTGGTCATCGTCCAGCCTACTTGACAGCTAAACGCAAAGGCCGATCGCTCCAGCTCTTCACGATAAATTTCGAGCTGGGTATTAAAACCAAAGCGGCCTTTGCTAAAAGTCCACCAGCGATGGTCAATTTGATGCAGCATTTCGCATGGCAGCTCGGCGATTGCAGTCTGGTCTAGCCAGCCGGCTTCCCGGCGCTGACATGCCACCAACATAATGCCTAATGTCACGACATCGGCCGTTCGCCAATCGGCTTGGTCTAGCAAGTCTTCCAGCTTGCGAAAAATTTTCGACTTTTCTATAACTTGGGCAATCTGGGCATCCGAGGCATCCAGTAGCTTTTCCAACTCCAGAAGACCATTCTCAATCTCAATCTCGATCATGGCTTCTCAGCACTGGCCTCCGTCGAGAGAGGGCTGCCTGCAGCTTTAAGGTGCGGCAAGCACCTTTCAACCACTTGCTGAAACATCGTTTGCACCACGTCTTCGCTGACAATATAGTCACCGGCCAGGCTTTCGGCGGCCCAGCGCCAGGTTGGTAAATGACCGTCGAGAGCTTGCAAATCAAACTGTAATTCGCGATAGGGTATGGGTCGAGGTAAAAAAGTCGCTCCGCCAATGCTGATGCCTTCAAGCCAGCCCACCGCCGCCAAAAAGTCGCCGGGCTGCTGTTCTTGCTTAGCATAGGCTTGATATTGAGCGGCAAACCCAAACTTGCCTTGGCTGTGTCGTGACCAAAGCTGATCGATGGTGCGCACGTCATCACAATATTGACTGAGCGATGACACGGTTGTCTCCGATAGAGGGCGCATATCGGTGCTGAAGCCAGAGAGCATCAGATACTCGGTTTCTTTATCAGCTTCTTCCCACTGCTGTTGGTATAGCAGGCGCCGCAACCGGGTGTAATCTTGCTTAGGGATTGCCGAATCGGTGGGGCCGTAATGCTCATCAGTCACTTCGCGCTCAATTTTTTGCACTAATTCTTTATCCAGTTCCCAAATCCGACGGGCCTGTTCTAATCGACCTTGATCAAACTGAATCGGCTCCAGCCTTTGGGCGATCGTACTCGCAAACAATTGCCGATATTTTTCGGTTTGCTTTTGCCGCAGAGCAGCCTGCTTTTTCGCAGCTTCTGCCGCCGCCTGAGCAGCTTTAGCGTCATCCACTGGTGGCGGCAGGTGTTTGGCGGTCTCTTCCCGAGTTAAAGGCTCAACATCTTCTGGCGACAGCCCCAAAGACTTTCGCAGACGTTCGAGTTCAGCTTGGGTCGGGTCCGGTAGTGGTGGCGGCTGCGGCAGATGCCGTTCGATTTCATCAATCAGAACCTCATGGTATCGAGCCAATTTTTCTTGCCGAGTTTGATAAGGACCCAAGGCCAGCTCTTTAACTTCTTCTGCCACTTCGGGGTCGAGATTAAGTTGATGACACAACAGTCTAAGATTCTCTTCTTCGACCGGTGAGAACTCACCTTCACGAGCGGCATAGGCCGCCGCTTGAGTTTGAAAAATTTGTCGCGCCGGCAAGATCATATTGACGACTGGTATGAATCCTCGTAATTCATCGGCTGAGTTAGTTAATATCTGTACCCGTTGATGGTCGATAGTGCAGGTGAGGCAAATCGTAGAAGATGTGGCGCCGTTGCTGTCGAGGCGATCGCTAATGTCGTGAAGCCACAGTGCCAACTGCTCAGGCTGCAATATCGCCACCTGCAAACCATGCAAAGTATCGTCGCGTTGGCTATCCCTCAGTAGCTCTATCTGCTCCTCATTAACCAAGTTGAGCTGTATAAGGTCGTCTCGAAAGACTTTTATGGCGCGCTCACGCTCGGCCACGTTTAAGGTTGTAGAGATAATACGTAAATCCACCTGAGCTGGTTTGATGGGCTCCATCCTTGATGACTCCGCTGACCATGCTGCACATCACTTGCTGAGGCAAGCTGCCACTAAGGATACTGCCTGATGGCGATTTGAGATTACGCAGCGCCGATATTAATGCAGTTTCTCGATCCCTTGAAATCACCTCCTATATGGATCCACGGCAACCCAATGGGGTAAAGCGTAATGCTTAGTAGCCATATGAGTTTGGCGATCGCTCCGGTATCCTGAAGAAGATGACTTTGCGCAAGGACGGTAAGTTTATGGCATTGCAGTTTAAAGTGCCCTCGATGACATGTGAAGGCTGCGCCGAAGTGGTGACCAAGGCGATTCAGTCCCTAGATGCCAACGCCCAAGTAGATATCGATGTCAAGACCAAAGCAGTCTCAGCCGATACCACAGCCAGCACCGAGGCGGTGCGTGAGGCGATCGCCGCCAAAGGCCACACCATGGCCTAGCACAGTATCAGCTCTCAAAGCAGAGTCGTACAGTCCTACAGACGTATTTGGCACTACGGCTTTGCCCATCTAGAGGGAATAGAACGACTCAGGCCGAGATATGGATTTAGAAAGATG
Source organism: Cyanobacteria bacterium P01_C01_bin.120 (assembly GCA_039027715.1). Taxonomy (GTDB): domain Bacteria; phylum Cyanobacteriota; class Cyanobacteriia; order Phormidesmidales; family Phormidesmidaceae; genus Halomicronema. The sequence continues at coordinate 5,502 of JBCCJU010000146.1, read as the reverse complement.
CGCTCTTTGCAGAAAGGGCGTTTATTGTTTTTGGACGGCAATTCGCCATGTGTAACTGCAGCAAGACGTCTCAATGATGAATAGAGACCGCAGCGACTGCACTAAACGCTACGACTGACGTCCAAAATGTGCAGCCTGTTTTGTTCTGGAGAATTGGTTTTATGGGTTTTCTAGGTAAGCTCTTTGGCAAAAAAGAGGAAGAAAAAGCTAAATCGACGCCAAAAGTAGAAGTCGCAAAAGCCGCCAAAGAAAATTCAATTCCGGCTGAAAAAGTTGGCTTAGATGGCAAATTTGATGAAAGCGGATTGGCTAAGCGCGTCGCAAAGGCTTTGGATGACGCCAATATTTCTGACGATGTGGGTCTTTGGGTAGCGCAGCGCGGCAGTACTGTCGTGCTTAAATACAACCCTGACGCTGAAAGTGTTCTCTCCCGGGCTGAGCAAGTTGCGGAAAGAGTCGATGGCGCTGACGCCTGTGAAACGGTTCCTAATTCGTAAATTCAGATTCCACAATCACTCTTCGCTGAAGGCATGGCTATCGATATTGATAGCCATGTTTCTTTGGGTGCAGCAAACGAGCCATCGCCGAGTTGTCAAAGCTAACCGATAGCGCTGGATTCCAGCCGTACGGCTTGGCTGTCGGCGAGTTGGAAGGCTTTGGGCACTGCGCCACCGGGTTGAAGAGCTACGCCGGGAGAGGCGATCGCTCTCGGCATGCCTGCTTTAACTGATCAACCTGCGGGAAGCCAATGGTTTGACTAGTATGACTCGCAGAGTTTTGAGCGTTGTGGCAGAAAGTCTCTCCTACGGCGACATCACCGTGTCAATCCATGGAAGAAAAGGCATGTCGAATGCGGACAAAGTCTGTCTGAATTCTCAGTGGGATTGCAAATATCACGTGGTGTTTACGACGAACTTTGCCAAGTCGTGGGAAAAGCCATCTTGCTGCCAGATAAAGTCCACATAGGCAAATTATAGAAAACTACAAAATCCCATGAGAAACAAGGCAAGAACGCTAATCTCGACAAGATCTCGACCAATAATATTGACGTCAAAACCGATGATACAGTCAGCGTATGCCATCAGCGATCGCGCTGGCATACGCTCAGGTCTCCAGCGTAAAGTCGCCGATCGCATGTAGCAGAGCTGTCCGAAATTGAGCGTCGAACGAGCGATCGCACCGCAGTTCTAGCAGTCGAATGCCTTGATCAGGCCAGCTCTGAAGTTGTTCGGCCAGGGCTTCCCAGGTTTCGATGTATTCATGGTGGATTTGGTGGGCGGCGGCCAGTAGAGCAAAGTCTACGCGTTGGGGGGCGACAAAAAATTCTTCAAATGGAGGGTCAAACTGGGCAATGGGTAGACTGGAAAAAATGCCGCCCCCCTGATTGTTAATCAAAATAATGGTCAGATGGCCGGAGCGCTGCTGGGCATTCAAAAAGCCGTTACTGTCGTGCAGCAGCGCCAAATCGCCCGTCAGCAACACCGCTCGACCATGATGATGCGCAATACCCAAAGCGGTTGAAAGGGTGCCGTCAATGCCGTTGGCACCGCGACTAAAGTAGGGCCGGATGCCGCGATCTCTGGGCGGCCAAAACCATTCCACATCGCGCACGGGCATGCTGTTAGCAATCATCAGCGGCGTTTGAGGCGGCAGCAGGTGCGGCAGTTGCCAGCTCACTTTGCCTTCAAACAATGGGGCTAGCTGGGTCAGTTTTGCTGTTAGTCGCTGGCGAGCGATCGCCTCACGCTGGAGCCAGGCTTGGCAGTAGGCCGAGGGTTGGCGGTTTTGCTGTGGGAGTTGGGCGGCAAGGACAGCAAGAGAAATCGGCAGCGGCACCGAAGGGCCATGCAGCGGGTCGCGATTGCGATCGCTGAGGCTGACAATCCACTGCAGCGGCTCGACCTCGGCCAACCACTGACGCAGCACTTTACTGGTGGGCAGCGGCCCCAGTTGAATCACCTGCTCGGGCTGCAGCGCATCGGCGTGTTGCGGGTGCCGCAGCAGCAGGTCATAGGTGGTCACCAAATTGGGATTGCGGGCAGCGTGGTTGCGTAACGGCGACAGTCCTTCGGCTAGCACTGGCCAGCCCAGCGCCTGCGATATGGCAGCGATCGCTTCACAATAGGCCGCATCCGCTTTAGCACTCACCGCTGCCTGCGGCCCCGCCACAATCAGGCCGCGCTCTGAGGCTCCCAACGCCTTGGGCAACGTCCCGGTAGCGCTCAGCTTTGGGGGCCTCAAGGCCGCGCTATTGAAATGATCAAAAAAGTCGGCAGCCAGACTGGTGGCTAGGGCCTGCATAACCGCCGCATCGTCGATGTCGAGGGGCGCCAGGGGATCGCGAAAGGGACAGTTAATCTGCACGGGACCGGCAATGGGCCACTGACTTTGGTGCCAGGCATGGGCGATCGCCTGGCGCAGATAGCGCAGTTGCGGCAGCGTCGGCTCCGGCAGGGACAGTTCTCGGTAGCCGCGAACAAAGCGACCAAACAGTTTTTGCTGATCAATGGTTTGACCCGAGGCGCAATCCCGCAGTTCCGGCGGGCGATCGGCGGTCAACAGCAGCAGCGGCACTTCGCTCTCGTAAGCTTCAATCACTGCCGGAAAGTAGTTGGCCCCTGCCGACCCGGACGTGCAGACGAGCACCGTTGGGCGATCGCACGCCTTCGCGACGCCCAGGGCAAAAAAGCTGGCCGATCGCTCGTCTAATATCGGCACTGCCTGAATCTGCGGATGCGCCGCCAGGGCCATCGTCAGCGGCGTCGAGCGCGATCCGGGAGAAATCACCGCTGTGGTCAGCCCCAGCCGCGCCAGCGTTTCCACCAGCACCGACGCCCAAACCGTATTGGTATTCCGAAAATCCAGCATTCATCACAGCTCACAGCTTTCCTTCACTGTGCCAGATTTCGGCTAACCAGGCGCGGCCCTACATGGAGTGTCGGCGGTGGCGGGAGGTTAGGGGCGATCGCTCAATGTCGGTTTTAAGTTTTGAATTGACGATTGTCGATGAGGTGTTTTCCATCGATGGCTACGTCGATGCCCAGGAGCAACCAGCGCCTGAGATTGCCGACTTAATTTACCGGCTGATTAGGCTTGTTGCCGCAGCGTTGATTTGAGGCTATTGCACCGCGCTCGGGGTGGAAAAATCGGCAAAAAACAGCCAAATAGTCACTGCCACCATAATTAAATAGGGCAAATTGGCCCAAGATCGAGTTGGATTCAACTTGAACTTTTGGGGATTAAACAGGACTCCCAAGAAACTGTCGGCCCTATCCGGTTTCATAAAGTTGCCCTGGACATCCATTACCCATTGATGATCGGTAGGTTTTCCATGTCCGCTGATGAGTCTAACTAAGCGATTGTAGTTATCGCGAAATTTTCGCTCTAAAAATAGGTAATAAAGATCTAAAACTCCGAAGACGATGACAGCAGCGAATGCCAGCACAAAGAACCCGTCATTGTCGTTAGTCACACCAAATCCGGTGATGGCTGTCCAGACAGCCACGCCAAACTTTTTGACCTCTAAAGAGTTGTTTGCCATGCGATTGACGGCATTTTGCAGCAATTCACTTTGCTTGATCCAATAATCGCGGACGGCATCGTCTTGGGGGTGTAGTGTGGACATCTTTAAATCTAAGTGGCCGTCGAGAGAGCATAGAGCAAACTTATTTTATGGGAAGAGATGCGCCTTGAGCTTGTAATAGCCCAGTTGGCAGGCCCCATAATCGAATCCCGACAAATCCTCAAAGGCATGCCACTGATTATGGGCAATGGATTCTAAAAAGGTACCGTCCAGGGGCGCGGTGACGGGTTCAATGTCCGTCACATCGGCATAGTACAAATAGCAAGTTTCGTTGGTTTGAGTGCCCACAATGTACTTTCCCAGGGGCGTGACGGCGATTTGGTAGCCGGTTTCTTCATAGGTTTCGCGCATGGCAGCGGCCTCGGGCGCTTCTCCTGGCTCCATGCCTCCCGTCACCGGGCAGGGAAAGAGACGAAACTGTCCTTGCTCTTCTCGGTTATCAATGCAGAGATGCTGGTGCCGCACGAGCACCTCCCACGCTGCCCCCGCCCGCCGCAGCAAAAATACCGCAACCGAATCTTTGCCCTGCCGCTCTAAATACTGAAAGCCTCGGGGACTTTCTCGTACGGCAATCCAGGCGGTTTGAAAAATGATCGGGTCTGCTGCCAAGGGGGCTCCGATTTGAACAGGGGGCTGAGTTACAGCTTATTCCAGAAAGCATAAGACTTAGGCAAAAGCTCCCTGTATCCCTTCAACTTAGGAGCTTGAAGCCCTTTGGGCACACCAGAAAAGGGCGCTCAGTCGCTGGCAATTTATTGCAAAAAACTTGTGTGTACTTACAGCTCTTACAGGGGAAAGAAGAGCTGCAGATACCACCCAATGAGACGATCTCCCCAAAACAGCGTGATTACGGCTCCCAGTGCCAGGAAGGGGCCAAACGGAATAGGATTTTTGCGACTGATGAGGTGGAGAGCGATCGCCGTCCCGCCCCCAAAGGCGCCCAGGGCGCAGGCAATGAAGCTGCTGAGCAGCATCCCTTGCCATCCCAGCCACGCCCCCAACATCGCTGCCAGCTTGCCGTCGCCGCCTCCCATCACTGTTTTGCCGGTTAGCAAAGACCCCAGCAGGCCAATTAACTCAAAAATTCCAATGCCCAGCACGGCTCCCAGCACCGCCATCAGTAGACCCCGGGCCGCCGTCGCCGACGTTAGCGCAGCGGGTGAAAACAGGCCAAGTCCCTGAGCCACCAAGCCCAAGACCAAGCCAGACTGCGTAAACACATTGGGCAGGGTCAGCGTGTCGAGGTCAATAAAGGCCAAACAAATCAGCAGGCCCAGCAAAACCCAAGCCGCCACGGTCGTCCACGTTAGCCCAAATTGCACAAAAGCTAGCAGAAACAGTACCCCCGTCAGCGCTTCCACCAGCGGATAGCGCGAGGAAATAGGTGTCCGACAGTAGCGGCAGCGTCCCCGGAGCCACAGCCAGCCCAGCACCGGCACGTTGTCATAAGGGCGTAAAGGATGCCGACAGGTGGGGCACCGGGAAGGGGGATGCAGCAGTGACAGCCCCGCCGGGACGCGGTAAATAACCACATTTAAGAAGCTGCCGATCGCAGCTCCAAATGCCAACACAGTGAGCGGGAACAGCAGCGCCATCAATATCGACCTGGACTAGAGGCTGAGCACGACAAGCCCATCGCCGGCGCTAGTGAATATCGGGCTCAATTTGGTCGAGGGGCACAAAGCATTCACTGGGCAGCAGCACGGGCGGACCACTGAAAATTAGTTTGCCCCGGCGAGTCCGCCGATTAATCGCCACCCCCATGGGGCGCTGCAGATCCTCTGGATGGACTTCGTAATAAGTGCGATAAATGTGGCGCGCGGCTTTGAGTAGCGCCGGGTCAAAGATGGCAGCAGCCCCCGGAATCTCGTCAGGATATTGTGCTCGCGGTGCGGGAGGGAGCGGCTGATGATAGCTAT